>JACRJW010000074.1 GCA_016235605.1 Candidatus Uhrbacteria bacterium
AATTTCATCACCATCACTACGCCAGATGGCGCTTCGGACACTCTGCAGACGATCATCGATTCAATCATTTTCAATCCAACCGCGGATGAGCTTTTGACCGCGCAGATTATTCATTAAGTGGACAACGTCCAACGCATCTCTTGACTTTTTTTCAATTATTGGTAAGGTGCACCTGTATGCCTGTACGATCTTGGGCTTCAGTAAAAATCCTCGGAGTGTTCATTTTGGGCTTTTTTATGCCAATGGTGGCTCAGGCCACGGAGGCAGGATATTCCCAAATGGATCCAACGACACGTGTGACTGCGCCTGGGAAGACGATGCCTTGGTATGACCGAGATGAAATGCTCGGTTCTTTTATTTATCACTATCCGATCGCTTTACCGCCGGGCCGCAACACGATACAGCCGGAGCTTGAACTCACCTACAACAGTGTCAATGTCCAGTCTGGGAATATCCTCGGGGCAGGTTGGTCGTTGCCCATTCAAACGATTGAACGCATAAACAAAACAGGTCTTGAGGATTTGTACGATTCCACTACGTTCACCTCGTCGCTCTCCGGTGAACTTGTCCCGACCGTTCTCACAGATGCCACGCATGGAGCGTACGGAGCGAAAGTTGAGGCCGGACCGTTTTTGTCCTATGTGTATGACAGCTCCACCGAGTCTTGGACCGCGACAGATGCGCAAGGCACAACGTATACGTTTGGCAACACCTCTGCCTCGCGCGTGGACGATCCCGATGATACGACCCGCGTATTCACGTGGTATCTCTCAGAGATCCGTGACGCCAATGACAACGTTATCTCTTATACGTACACCAAAGACGGCAACCAGATCTATCCCGCAACCATCGCCTACACGGGCAACGGGACGGCAGATGGCGTGTTTGTCGTGACGTTCACACTCGCGTCTCGGGACGATGTTGCCACGTCGTATGCTAGTGGATTTGAAGTCACGACCGACCAACGCGTGAGTGCCATTACGGTTACCGCTGGGGGAGTCACACGGCGCACGTTTGTTCTCTCCTACACGACCGGCGACAACGGCGTGCGTTCGCTCCTTTCTTCCGTTTTGGAGACCGGTTATGAGGCGGACGGCACGAGTGCTGCGCTCCCTGAGACGACCTTCGACTATTCCTCCTCCACGGTGAGTTGGACACAGGATAGTGCGTACAGCATCCCGAAGAGTTTTGTCGAAAGCGAAGGCTACGATCGCGGAGTACGATTGTCGGACGTAAACGGCGACGGCTTGCAGGATTTTTTGTTTGCGAACTCTGGTTCTTCTGACACGGCCGTCTACTTGAACGATGCGGATGGAACAGGTTGGAGCCAGGATCTGTCCTACACGATCCCTGTGCGGTTTTTGGATGCGATAGTGGCTGCTGACCAAGGTGTGCGCCTGTTTGATGTCAACGGCGATGGCCTCGATGATTTCGTCTACGGTGAAAGCGATGATATTTATGACGGTGACACCTCTGACACGCGCGAAGTTTATGTGAACGATGGCGATGGGACAGGATGGACGCAAGATACGACCTATACACTCCCGGCGAATTTTGCCAAGAACGCGGCGCCTTATTACATGTACGACGCCTACACGCGGCTTGGGGACGTGAATGGTGACGGGCTCGCTGATATTCTCTACGCCGACCCGTATGGAAACAGTGCCGTATATTTGAATAACGGCGACGGGACAGGCTGGACGCAAGAAACAAGCTACACGTCTCTTCCGATTGTTTTTGGTCAAGCATTCGGAGGGGACGTGCGAGACAGTGGTGTGCGCGTGGCGGATGTGAACCATGACGGCCTGGCAGATCTCGTCTACGGGCTTATCGACGGCGGTTCCAGGTATTCGGGTTATGGCGTGTATATCAATACGGGAGATAGCCGTTTCACCTATGATACCACCTATATTCTGCCAGAAGATTTTTCTTTGGGTGGCTATGACTCTGGCGCACGATTGAGCGACGTAAATTCGGACGGCTTCATTGATCTTGTGATTGGGGATGATTACTACGATGAAAATGCAATTTATCTCAATACAGGTGATGGGACAGGCTGGACGCTCGTCAGTGGTACGGTTCCGGAGGAGTTCACACAGTACAATGTGGGCGCGAATCCGTATGACCGAGGCGTGCGCATGATGGATATCGATGGCGATGGACTCGAGGATGTCGTCCGGGCTGACGACACGCGCAGTACTGGAGGCGGCGCCGTCTACATACATGATGGGTATGTCCCAGACCTGCTGACTTCGGTTGTTGACTCAAAGGGAGCACAAACGAGCGTGTCCTATACCTCGAGCGTCGAAGATGGTGTGCAGGAAGACCTCCCGTTCATCCTTCAGGTCGTTGAGCATATCACTACCGACGATGGTTTTGGCAACACGAGCACGGAATCTTTTTCCTATGAGGAAGGCGATTATTACTATGCAGATGAAGATGATCGACAATTCAGTGGATTTGGTAAGGTGACGGAAACTGATGGTGTGGGAAATACGACTGTCACGTATATCCATCAGGGCAACGCGACAAATACAGTCAAAGGTGAGGCGACGGACACGATTGCCAAACTTGGCCGTGTGTATCGAGAAGAACACTACGACAGCGCGGGAAATTTGTACCGCGTGCAAGTATCTGACTGGCAGTCCGCAGACTTGGGAGACGACCGGACGTTCGTGTATCTGGAAGATGAGCTTGAACTTCTCTATGACGGCGGCTCAACGCACGTAGACCGTGCAAGTGCCTATACCTATGATTCCGCCACGGGCGTGACGCTCACCAAGACGGAGTATGGCGAGGTGAGCGGTAATGACGATGGGAGTTACACGGATACAGGCGAGGATGATCGCACCACCACGACTGTCTACGCTACGGACACCGCGAGCGTAATCACGGCGCGGCCTGCCACTGTCACGCTGACAGACACAGATGGTACGACTGTTTCACAAACACGTTACACGTATGACGATCTTGCCTTTGGGTCTGTTGATACAGGCAACGTGACGCAACAGGACGTTTGGATCTCCGGCACGGACTACGCCACCACGAGCTATACCTACGACGTCTACGGCAATGTGCTGACCTCAACCGATCCGCTCGGGAACACCACAACCACAACGTACGACTCGTCTCACCTTTATCCCGCCACAATCGTGAACGCGCTTTCTCAAACACAGACGTCTGAGTATGATCTTGCGATTGGCAAGCCGACCAGTATTGTTGAAGTAAATGGTGCCATCACACAGACGGACTACGACGGTTTTGCCAGGCCAACAGAAGAACGCAGATCGTCTGACAGTAGCGCTACCGTGTTGGTTACGACGAAAATCTGGTTCTATGACGATATCTATTTTCCTCGCTCCGTTAAGGTACGTACCTATGTATCGACAACGCAGTACGAAGAGACGATCCAATATCTTGATGGCTTCGATCGCATTGTCGAAACAAAGACGTTAGATGCCGCACACACTGCCTATAACGAAAGTCAGACCTCCTACGACGCCCTTGGTCGTGTTTCGTCCACGACCCTTCCGCAAGCCACGGCATCTTGGGAGTATGACTCAACGGCTGTTTCGTCCTCCCTTGGACAGACCTTTTCTTACGACGCATTGTCGCGGGTCACGGCGGTGGTGGATGCTCTTGGCACGACCACGACCGAATATGACGGCTTTACCAAGACAGTCACAGACGCTCTAGGGAACCAGAAGGGCTACGTAACCGATGGCCTTGATCATCTTCTGAGTGTTGTTGAATACATCGATGGCGCGACGCAGATCACTAACTCTATTTGGAGCGGCGCCGATAAACTTACGAAATTGACTGATGCCCTCAGCAACGTTCGTGGCTTTACGTATGACGGCAGGGGACTGCGCCTGACCGCGCAGGATCTCCACGACTCGGCAGATACCACCTACGGGACATGGGTCTATACCTACGACGACGCAGGGGATCTTTCAACCTTCCTCTCGCCAAACGGGGTAACCGTGACGTATGGATACGATGTGCTCAATCGGCAAACAACGGAGGATGCTGATGATGCAACAGGGGTAGAAGTTACCTATACCTACGACTCCTGCACAAACGGGACAGGCCAGCTGTGTGAGGTCACGACAAGCGACGGCGTGACGACAGCATCTTCCTACACGGCTGCCGGTCGGCTGTCTTCTGAAACCAAAACGATCTCTGCGGTGAGCTATACCACAAGCTACACCTACGACACATTTGGCAACGTCCTTACGACCACACAGCCAGATGGCACGGTTATCACCAACACCTACAACACGATCAGTTCACTGGAGACGGTCCAAAAACAGAGTCCGACAGATTCAAGTGGCACGGATATCGTCCTAGACACGGATTACGGACCGGACGGTCAAATCACTTCACAAACAAATGGCGACGGCACCGTGACGACGTATACCTACGATGAGACGCAGCGCTATCGTCTGACACGCAAGGTGACAACAGGCTACGAGTCAGATGGCACAGCCACGACTACCTCTACGACAACCACAACCGAAACGTTCTATCCAACCACAGGAGATGGCTACATCTCAAAATACAATGCCTCGTGGGACACGGCGCATGATGCCACCTCAGGTTCAAGTGCGACCGCAACATCAACGAGCACGTTGCTTACCGGGACGTCAAAGTCATCATCGTATTATTACCTCTATCGTTCGTTTCTGCCGTTTGACACTTCATCCATCCCTGATGACGCGACCGTCACCTCCGCGACTCTCAATATCTATCCTTACTCAAAGAAAAATGACGATAATGACGGTGACGATTTCGTCACGGTTGTCCAAACGTCTCAAGCGAGTACAACGTCGCTCTCAACGGCAGATTTTGACCAAGCAGGTGCTATTGACAATCCGACAGAGGGGATTGATACCAGTGAACGTAAAGACATTACGAACATCACGACCGGTGCGTACCTCACCTTCAATCTGAACTCCACGGGTCTGGGTTGGGTTTCTTCAACTGGCACAACCAAGCTTGGTTTGCGCGAGGGACATGACGTGATTGACTCCGCGTTTACGAGTTCATCGACAACCTACACGCGATACAATTATCTTTACATTCGACCTTCGGAATACACAGGCACCACCTATGATCCGTATCTGACGGTAACCTACACGCAGACCACTAGCTCGACGGCCTCGACGCCCGTGGCCGCGACACTCCAAGACCTCACTTATACCTACGACGACGTGGGGAACATCACTCAGATCGTGGATGCTTCAGATGTAGACACAGCTAAAACAACCGATTACGTCTACGATGGCTTGTACCGCTTGGAGTCAGCAACGGTGAGCGGAGCCGCAGACGGCAACAACGGGACGATCACCTACACCTACGATGCGATCGGCAATATCACCTTGCGTTCGGACATGGGAACGTATTCTTACGATGGAACCGACTACGCCAACCCTCACGCCGTGACGAGTATTCTCAAAACTGATGGCACAACCGCGACCTATACCTACGACAACAATGGGAATCTTTTGGGCGATGGAGTAAAGAGCTACTTGTGGGATTACAAGAACCGACTTGTGTCCTCTGGAGAGACGACGACAAGCACCAGCACGACCACCACCACGACCACAGTAAGCTTCTATCCGACCACAGGAGATGGGTGGATCTACAAAACCAACGCATCATGGGACACGGCGCATGATGCCACGAGTGGGAGTTATGCGTCCTCTACGAGTACCTACGGACAGGTTGGCACGTATAAGTACACTTCCTCGTATTTTATCGCCCGTTCCTTCTTGCCGTTTGACACTTCCTCGATTCCAGACGATGCGACTGTGACCGCGGCCGCGCTTAACGTCTATGTCTACTCAAAGACAGACGATGACAACGACGGCGATGACTTCGTGACCCTGGTCCAAGCGTCACAACCAAGTACGACGACGCTTACCACGGCTGATTATGACCTTGCGGGTTCTGCGATTGACAATCCAACTGAAGGGATTGACACCTCTGAGCGCAAGGATATCACCAGTGTTTCCAGCAATGCTTATCTCTCCTTCACCCTCAATTCCGCAGGACTAGGTTGGGTTTCTCCAACCGGCACAACCAAACTTGCCCTGCGCGAAGGCCATGACATCATCGACTCTGCCTTTACCAGTTCCTCGACGACCTATTCAAAATACAATCGTCTTAATTACCGTTCCTCCGAATACACAGGCACTGCCTACGACCCCTATCTCACCGTCACATACA
>JACRJW010000077.1 GCA_016235605.1 Candidatus Uhrbacteria bacterium
AAAATTCCCGATTCCGGACCTGACCCCATCCGACGACTATGAGCAATAAGACCTGTACTCGAACGATCGTTTTCCTCCTTTTTTTATTTTTGGCGTTTCCGGTGTCTGCCCTCACCCCCGACGACGAATATCTCGATGACCAATGGTATCTCAAGAACATAAACGCGGAAGATGCCTGGGATCTCTCAACCGGCGATGACGAGGTGATCGTGGCGGTCCTTGACACGGGCGTGGACTTGGATCACCCAGATTTGCAAGACAATATTTGGGAAAATGACGGTGAAGTCCCCGGTAACGGCAAGGATGATGACCATAACGGTTTTATTGATGACGTGCATGGTTGGGATTTCGTTGACGATGAAGGCGATCCCACTCCCAACCTTGATGGAAGTTTTGATAGTGACGCCGTCTCCCATGCCACGATCATCGCGGGCATCATCGGTGCCGTCGGTAACAATGGCGACGGAATCGCAGGCGTAAACTGGAACGTGAAAATCATGTCCGTGCGGATTTTGGATAGCGATGGGATAGGGGATTCCGATTTGGCGCGTGAGGGCGTAGCGTATGCCACCGCAAATGGCGCGGACGTGATCAACCTCAGCTTCACGGGTTTTGATGTTGATCCGCAACTGCGTGATGCCCTGCGCGAGGCGTATGAAGCAGGCATCGTGGTGGTCGCGGCCATGGGGAATACTGCCGACGGAGGGCTCGATATCGATGAGACGCCGATTTATCCTGCCTGTTACGGTGAGCATGCACAGGAAGATTGGATTTTAGGCGTGGCGGCAACGACGGTAGATGATACAAAAGCCGATTTTTCAAATTACGGTTCCACCTGCACGGACATCTCGGCGCCTGGGGAAGATATTTTTAGCACGGTCTACCAAGACGACACTGTTCCGGAATTTGCCCAAGGGTTCTATCAAGATGGTTGGTCAGGCACTTCCATGGCCGCTCCGATGGTCTCCGGCGCCGCCGCGCTTTTGCGTGCAACCTATCCGACGCTGACGCCCGATGAGATCAAAACTATTTTGCGCCTCTCCGCAGATCCTGTGACCGCCACGGGTGCGGCGACCGGAAAGATGGGCGCGGGAAGGCTCAACGTAGGGAGCGCCCTGTCGCTCGCGCCGTCGTTTGCCGATGTGGGCGTGACCCATGTGTCGGCCGCGTCTGTGGAAGATGCGCCAAGCTATCGAATCGCCGTGGCGCCTGAGTCAGGAAGTCCACCAAGCGTGCGTGTCTTTACCAACACTGGAAGTGAAGTCGTGGCACAGTTTGATGCGTACGCTTCATCGTTTGAAGGCGGTGTGCGCCTTACCATGGGTGATGTGGACGGCGATGGGGAAGAAGAAATTGTGACCGTGCCAGGACCGGGCGGTGGACCGCAGGTGCGGATTTTTGATCTGGAGGGAAATCTCGAGAACGATTTTTTTGCCTTCGAAGAAAATTTGCGGTCTGGATATTTTGTGGCGACGGGAGACGTAGACGGCGATGGAGTCGAGGAGATTGTGGTGAGCACCGACGAAGACGGGAACGGTCGCGTGGGAATCTACGACATGGACGGCAACGAGATTGAAAATGCGTTTATGCCGTTCTCGGATGTGACGGGGGAAAAAAGTGTGCGCGTGGCGATGGGAGATGTCGATGGCGATGGGGAAGATGAAGTAGTCGTGTGTCTTGGCAACGGTCATGAGCCGCTCATCCGTGTGGTTGAGCCTGATGGGGATTTTGTCAGTGAGTTTTTGGCGTATGCCTCGACGTACACGAAGGGGGTGTTTGTTGCCTCAGGGGATCTTGATGGTGATGGCGACGACGAGATCGTGACCGGAACGGACAATGGTGGTGGACCGCAGGTGCAGATTTATGACGGAGAGGGAAGCTGGCTTGGGACGTTCTTTGCCTACGATTCGGCCTTCCGCGGCGGCGTCCGGCTCTCGGTGGGAAACCTCTCGACGTGGAGAGGCGCCTCCATTATCACCGCAGCCGGTCCTGGCGGCGGTCCGCATATCCGAGTCTACAACGGCTATGCACAACTCATCGGAACGTTCTTCAGTGACGAGGTCAGCGATCGCGATGGGATCAACTCCGGAGCGTGGGGACTGTAAATTTGGTATACTGATCTCATATGTCCCAACCACTGAGCTTTGAAAACAAAAATATCCTCGTCACCGGCGGCGCGGGATTTCTCGGCTCGCATCTGTGTGAGCGGCTTTTGGGTGACGGCCACCGTGTTGTTTGCATGGATAATCTCTCCACGGGCGAGGCGCGGAATATCGAGGCGCTTCTTCAGCACACGAATTTTCGGTTCATCCGGCTGGATATCAACCAACCATTTGAGCTTGAGAATTTTTCCGAGCTCGCCGCATTCAAAGTACCGTTTCAAGGCATCCAAGAGATCTATCACCTCGCCTGTCCAACGTCCATCAAAAATTTCGACCAGTTTAAAATCCAGACACTGCTGTCAAGCTCCTTGGGGAACTATCACGTGCTCGAGCTTGCAAAAAAATATCGCGCGAAAATTTTGCTCGCTTCAAGTTCAGTGGTCTATGGCTCCCGTCAAGATGGGGCCCCATTGGTTATGGAGACGGACCAAGGGAGTGTTGACCAGCTCTCGCCTCGTGCCTGCTATGACGAAGGGAAACGGTTTTCGGAGACGATGTTTGAAACGTATCGACAAGTCCATAGCCTTGAAGTCCGTATCGCACGGATTTTCAGGACGTATGGTCCTCGGATGCCGTTGTTTGACGGACAACTCATTCCCGATTTTATTTTGAACGCACTGGATGGAAAAGAGTTGGTCATGTATGGTGGCCGCGGATTCCGCACGTCCCTTGCGTTTGTGACGGACGTGATCGATGGACTGGTGCGTGTGATGGACTCCCCTGAAAATCCCGGTCCCGTGAATCTGGGGAGCGACGTGGACTTGGCCTTGGAGGACGTGGCAAAGAAAATTATTGCCATGACAGATTCCTCCTCACAGATCGTCGAAGGGGAAAGTATGATCTTCTTGTCTGAGTTGTCGCTGCCGCGCATCGACCGCGCGAAAGAACTCGGGTGGTTTCCACTGGTTCGTCTGGAGGACGGTTTGCGCCGGACGGTTGAGTATATGAAAGCAAATAAAATTCTTTTGACGAATTTATAGGTCCTATTGGACCGATAGGACTTATGAAAGTGATAGCTTTGATCCCTGCCTACAACGAAGAGAAAACGATTGCGGATGTGCTCACGCGCACCCGGCCGTTTGTTGATGGCCTGGTCGTCGTCGATGACGGGAGTACGGATCGCACGCCACAGATTGCCCGCGCGCACGGGGCCGTGGTCGTGAGTCATGTGATCAACCGCGGATTGGGTGCGGCGATCGGCACGGGATTTGCCGCCGCACAACGTCTCAATGCCGACGTGGTTGTGACGCTCGACGCCGACGGCCAGCACGATCCTGCTGAAATCAAGCGATTCATGAGCGAGATTGAGAAGGGAGCGGATGTGGTGATCGGTTCTCGTATGCTTACCGGGTTCGTAGGCATGCCCTTGCATCGTCGGGCCGCCCAGATCGTCGGGAACCTTGTGACGTTTTTCTTGTTTGGCGCATGGGTCACGGACAGCCAATCTGGCTTCCGCGCGTTCACGAGCCACGCCCTGCACAAGATCGAAGTGAAGAGCAACCGCATGGAGGTTTCATCAGAGTTGATTGCACAGGCGAAGCGTCATCATCTGACGCTCGTTGAAGTTCCTGTGCGTGCGATCTATACCGATTACTCACTCTCAAAGGGCCAAGGATTTTTTGTGGGACTCAAGACCTTGTTGAAGCTCGTGGTGCGTCGTTTGATGTCATAGTGGTATGACTCTCATCCAAATTTTGATCGTCGTGTTTGCGCTGTTTGCCTTGTCGCGGACGGTCTGGCAATTTAAACGGGGGACGCTCACGTTCGTGTGGCTCCTTTTTTGGTTGGTGTTTTGGTTGTGTGTGGGTTTGGTCGCCGTCCTTCCGCAGACCGCGGACATGGTGGCTCGCGTAGTGGGCGTTGGTCGCGGCGCGGACGTCGTGATCTACGTGTCCTTGATCGCGCTGTTTTATTTGATCTTCCGCGTCTATGTGAAGATCGAACAGGTGGAGCGGGAAGTCACAGGACTCGTGCGCAAGCTGGCATTGGATGAACAAGATGAGGGTCAGAAGGGACAGAAGAGTTAGGAGGGTCAGAACGTATGTTGCCACGGGTTACCATTATTTATTTGTGCTACAACAACCGGTCCTATCTGCCCGAGGTATTTGAGTCGCTGCGTGCACTGAACTATCCGTCGGAGAAGTTAGAGATCATCGTCGTTGACAACGATTCAAAAGACGGAAGTCAAGAGTGGCTGAGACAGCAATCGGGGATCACGTATATGCCCAGTGCCACGAATCTCGGATTTGCCGAAGGGAATAATTTTGGAATGCGTCACGCGCTGTTGGGAGGAGCCGACTATGCGTATCTCTTAAACGGCGATGCGAAACTTCACCGGGATGCGATCATGGAGGCAGTGAAGCTGGCACAGACAGATGAGAAGATCGGCGCGGTTCAGTCGAGGATTATGCTCTGGAAACAGCCGGACGTCGTGAACGTCACAGGCGGCATGGTGCATTTTTTAGGTTTTGGTTTTGCCCGCGACAACGGAAAACCCTGGGATGGGGTCAGGTCCGGAATCGGGAATTTTTCATTGGAATTCCCGATTCCGGACCTGACCCCATTTGAGATTGCCTATGCGAGCGGCGCGGCGGTCTTGTATCGTGCGAGCGTCTTGCAGAAAGTCGGGTTACTCGATCCATTTTTGTTTCTCTACCATGAGGACCTGGAACTGGGCTGGCGCATTCGGCTTGCGGGTTTCAAGAATGTCCTGTGTGTGAATTCGATTGCGTATCACGATTACGAATTCAAACGCTCCATCAAAAAAATGTACTGGATGGAACGCAACCGCGTCCTTGTGCACGTTTCGCATTTGACGTGGAGGACACTGTCCCTGCTCCTTATCCCCATGTTCCTCGCAGAGCTTGGACTTCTTATCTTTGCTCTCAAGGGCGGTTGGATTAAAGAGAAGCTCCTCGTGTATGTGAGCCTCCTGAGTCCACGATCGTGGGCCTATGTGAAAACAAAACGTCGCGAGAGTAAGCTCCTGCGGCGTGTGGGCGATCGTGAGATTGTACGCCTGTGGACCGGAGTGATCGAGCATCAAGAAACACAGAGCTTCATCGTTGATCATCTCGTGAATCCAATACTCTCCACACTCTGGAACATCATTAGATTTTTTGTCCCATCCACTTGAGCGTGTACTTCAGCCAGCTCCCGATGTGGATGCGCGTTGTGCGGTTGTGGAGGATTTTTTCCATCGTGCTTTCTCCTTTTGCTGAGGCTTTCCCGTAGGCGTGATAGAGGATCGCCTCGGGGAGGTAGTACACGGGCCGGCCCAATTCCCAGCAGGTGCGGCACAGGTCCACATCTTCGTAGTACATGAAATAGCGGTCATCAAATCCGCCGATTTCATGGAACAGTTTTGCTTCGATCATGAAGGCCGATCCTTGCACCCAATCCACCATGCGACGTTTGTGGTGGGCGAAATCTTCCATGAGGAACGCTCGACGATGTTCGTCGGTTTTTTCTTTTTTGATGAGGGAGGTGCGTTGCGCAATGGGCGTGAACCAGGAAGGAAATCGGCGGCAGGTTTCTTGCAGGCGTCCGTCCATGTACAGAATTTTTGGAGCCGCGATGCCGACACGCGGACAAGATTTCAAAAAACGATAGAGTTTCAACAACACTTCCGGATCATCCACGCGTGTGTCAGGATTGAGGAAAAAATAATAATCCGCGTCCACTTCCTTCGCTCCACGATTACACGAGCGGCCGAATCCGACGTTCTTGTCCCGCAGGATCACGATCGCCTCGGGGAAGATTTTTTTTGTGAGCGCGTGCGCGTCGATGGCCGTCGACGCATTGTCCACTAAAATAAATGTGACAGAGAGCGGCGTCGCCTCGATCAGTGTTCGTACAGACGTGAGGCACGCCTCATCCAGGCGGTTGGCAGAAACCGTCACGATCGCGATATCGACGTGTTCTTTTGGATAGCGGGATGTCACTTCCATAGTCGAGATCGGAGATGGACAAGATCACTGATTGTTCCCAAACAGATCATCAGAGGACGTAGGGCATAGATTACGACGGACTGCCACGCGGGATGCCATTTGCGGAAGTAGCGTGCCATCGAGAGAGAAAATTTTGTTTGCTTCCATCTGGCTGATTGGTGCTTGAAGGATTGTCCCACGAGATCGGTGCAAGACACACTTGCGTCATACGACACACGATATCCGGCTTGACGCACGCGCCGACAGTAGTCTACTTCCTCAAACCAAATAAAAAAGGTTTCTGCGTCGAGCATCCCGATCTTTTCCATCACGTCACGGCGAAAAGCAAAAAAGGATCCGCGGACCTGTTCGACATTCTGTGAGACGCTGTAATCAAAATCTTTGGCGAGATAGTGATCTGTGAGATGAGGGAAAAAATGTGGAAGCTTGAGGAGGATCGCGAGTTGATCCTTGAGAGTTGGATCACGCCTCACAGAGGCAACGATCGACTGATCTGGTCGAACCAGTTTCACTCCCATCACGCCAAGATCTTTCTGCGACATCAGCGTATCGTACGTGTGATCGAGTACCCCTTTGCCGATCAACATGTCAGGATTGAACAGGACGAGAACCTCACCCTTGGCCATCTTGAGCCCTTGGTTGCAGGCAAAGGCGAATCCTCGATTGGAATCGTTTTGGATCAGGTGCACACAAGGAAAAGAGCGGCGGATCATCGTGGCCGTGCCGTCCGTAGATCCGTTGTCGATGACAAGGACCTCAAACGGTTCACGCGTCTGCAAGGAAAAAAGACGTGAGAGATTTTCCCTGAGTTGCTGGCAGACATTCCAGGAAACGATAATCAACGAGACCTTTGGTTGCATACCGTGCGCATCTTAGTCTCTTCGAAAACCCCCTGTCAACGTGGTATAGTTGAACCGTTTTATGGACAAGGCACAGATCAAAATTGCCCACGTGGTCTGCACCTATCCGCCGTATCGCGGCGGGATGGGGAACAGTGCACATGAATATGTTGAACGACTGAGAGCGCGTGGATATAACGTTCACGTCTTTACGATTCAAGACAAGGAGGTCACAGACGATCCTCGCTATATCCACCGTATCCCAGGCATCATCCAGATCGGGAACGCGGGCGTGCTTCCGTCGCTCTTTTATCGTCTTGCAGGATTTGATCTGGTGCATTTGCACTATCCATTTTTTGGCGGTGCAGAACCTGTCATCGTGCGCAAAGCCATGACGCAACGCCAGGGACTCGTGATGACCTATCACATGGACAACATCGGCGAGGGCGTAAAGGGAGCGCTCTTTAGTGCGCACCGTCGGCTCTTGTTTCCGTGGCTCGTCAATCGCGTCGACCGCATCCTTGTGAGCTCGATGGATTATGCCAGGCACTGTGCCCTCACAGAGCTTGATGTGATGGATAGAATTGAGGAGCATCCGTTTGGTGTGGATCTGGATCGGTTTCATCCAGGGCAAGAGGTCGAGCTGCGTGCAGCGCATCGAATCCCGATGGGTGTTCCTGTGTTGCTGTTCGTCGGCGGACTTGATGCTGCTCACGTGTTCAAGGGGCTTCCTGTTTTGCTTGACGCCCTTGCTTCTCTGGCAGGGCGTGACTGGCATCTGGTCGTCGTGGGTGACGGCGCGCTCAAGGAAACCTATCGGGAGAAGGCACGCGTTGCAGGACTCGGTGATCGTGTGACGTTTGCACTGAACGCTTCGGTTGAAGATCTTCCACGTTCCTATCGGATGGCTGACATTCATCTGTTCCCATCGACCACGCGCGCTGAGTCGTTTGGGTTGGTCGCGCTCGAAGCGGCGGCAAGCGGCATCCCTTCGATCGCCTCGGACCTGCCCGGAGTGAGAACGGTCGTGCGTGATGGGGATACTGGGCTCCTTGTGCCTCCAGGAGATGTCGTGGCGCTGAAGGATGCCATCATGACTCTGCTCGAACAACCAGATCTTTCCAAACGTCTTGGTCTCTCCGCGCGCGTGAACGCCGAGTCCGTCTATCGTTGGGATCCGCTCATCGATCGTCTTGAAGCGACGTATGATTCTGTCTTAGGACAACAAGCGAAGCGCAGCTACCCAGTATGAAAATCGGCATCGTTTCCAATCTCTATCCTTCAAATACCCGTGGCGGCGCTGAGCTCGTGGCGCAACGTGTGGCAGACGCGCTGTATGAACGAGGCCACGAGGTTTTTGTGTTTACCACGCAACCCTACGACGGGATCCGCTCTTTGTTTCCCCGTGTCCGTGAACGGACACTTGAAGTCGTTTACCGTTTTTTTCCGCTCAATGTGTACGCCCTGCGTAATGCCAGTCGCATGCCGTTCCCGGTTCGTGCGCTCTGGCATCTGATCGACCTGTTGAGTCCCTGGGCGCGGGCGGCCGTGGCCCATGTCATTGTCGATGAGTGTCCGGACGTGATGATCACGCATAATCTGAAAGGCATCGGCGTGGGAATTGCTCGCGAGATTCAGCGACGCGGCGTGCCGCACATTCATACCCTCCACGACGTTCAACTCTCGGTGCCAAGTGGGCTGCTCATCGCGGGTCACGAGCAGTCATTTTTGAACCGATCCTTTTTGCGACGATGGTATGAGGCCATCGTGAGGCGTCAGATCGGGACACCCGATCTCGTGCTTTCACCCTCAAAATTTTTGGCGGACTTTTACCGTGAACGCGGGTTGTTTACCGACGTTCGTCTGGAGGTCCTCCCGAATCCTCTTCCACCCGGCAACCGCCCAGAGCTTCCAAAAGAGCGGCCACAAATGAAAACAAAATTTTTATTCGTGGGCCAGCTGGAGGAGCACAAAGGGGTTCACGTGTTGTTGGATGCTCTCGATCAATTCGGCGACGACGTGGAGATGCATTTTGCCGGCGAAGGATCGCTCGCGGAGTTTGTGAATGAGCGCGCCCTACGTGATGCACGCGTGACGTTTCACGGGTTTGTCTCGCTCAAGAATCTCGTGAGGCTTTTGGAGAACACCGACGCGGTCGTCCTCCCATCCATCTGCTACGAAAATTCTCCGACCGTGATTTACGAATCATTCCTCGTGGGTGTACCCGTGGTTGCCTCGCACATCGGTGGAATTCCAGAACTGGTGGAGGACGGCGAATCTGGTTTGCTTGTGGCGCCAGGGGATACAGCTGATCTTGCTCGCGCCATGCGCCGCATCCACTCTGAGCGAGAGATCTGGTGGGGAAGGACCAATGCGATCCGTGCGTATGCCCAGCAATTTGCGCTTGGGACATACGTCACACGATTGGAACAGTTGATCGAGGGCGTGATCCAAAAAGAAAACCCACCACAGGGTGGGGAGCGGAGTGACGGATAGCGTCAGTTGATGCTGTTGCGCACTCGCGCGGCGTGCTGCCTGGCGGCGGCGGTGTGGAAGAGGAGTTCCTGGTCTTCCAGGAGTTCCGGAGGGACGGCCACAGGGAGCTCCTGCGCGTTTTTGATGACGATCGTCGTCCCTTTGTCAATGCCCCTGCGCGTGTTCACGCGCGCGATGATCTTGCTTGGGCGTTCGATGCGTTGGATCATCGGGTGGGTGAAGACGATCGAGTTGTGAGCGGCCAAGCGTGCCATTTCCTGGGCGAGTTCTTCTACGCTTTCGAATTCGACGATCGTTTGCACTTCTTCCTCAGGCTGGCCTTCCTGGAAGACGATGAGAGTGAATTTTAGACGGACCATGAGATCTCCTGTGGGGAATCCTACTTGAAAATCGATCTTTGTCAAGAACTGGGGTCAGGTCGGGCTACGGGCTTTTTTGCAGATTGTAAGTTCCATTACTGATTTTTCCAACAACAGAACGATCTAAATGCAGATGTCTTGCTATTTCCGAATTCAAATACCCACACCGTACCCGAGCCAGCACAATGGCATCATCCCGCGGTATGGAGCCACTCAGGTGGTCGTAGGGCTCCAGCCGTTGCTCTGTAACTGCTCCACTTCCAATCCTGCGGACGATCAATCAAACCAGCCCTTACAGGGTTCAAGACGATGTACCGTGCTACTTCCATGAGATACAGCTCTTTTTCGATCTCAAATGCTTTATACCTGCCTTGCAACAAATGGCCTACACGATCGTGGACAACATTGAACCATTGTGAATAATTGCCGTTGAGATCCCTCATGGCAACTGAGAGATTGGCGTCTAACGTTTCCAGGAGGAGATGGTAGTGGTTGTCCATGAGGCAGTAGGCGTGGCAGAGAATATTATGCGTTTTACAGACGTCTAGCAACCAAACCAAAAACTTACGCCGATCGCGATCCTCTAAAAAGATGTTTGGCTCGGCGTTGCCACGGGCGATGACGTGATACAGAGCGCCAAGATATTCGACACGAAGGGGGCGAGACATAGATTTGATTATGTTTTAGGCTGCCAAGGATGAAAAAGCCCGTAGCCCGACCTGACCCCAATTTTTAAAAATCATACCGAAACACATACACCGCTCCCTCGCCGACACTGCGCCAGTCGTCGGAGGTAGACTTGGCGGTTTCGATGATGCGCGGAGCGTCCCACCAGTAATTGTTCACGAGGAAAAAAATCGTTGTGACATCCCCGGACATGGGGACGATGGAGAGGACACTCTGTGCGGTCTCGCGCGTGGGCGACGCATTCATGGCCAGGAACGATTCATAGAGGTCACCGCCAGTGGGAATCGGATAGAAAAATAAATCGCCAAAGTAACGGAACCCAATTTCTTTCATTGCGGCGGCTGAGACCGATTGATTGGCGAGCGCGAGGTACGGTTCTCCTGCGGCCAACTCTTCGACAAGATAGACGGCATCAATGTCAGACTGGCTCACATTGAATCCGCGGTTTGTTTCGTAGGCGTCGCGTCTGGGATAGGCAAGGTAGAAACTGCTTCCCGCCACCGCAACCAAAAGGATGAGGGAGGCTCCACGCAACACGACGGGTTGCGTTTTGAGGTTGAGCAAAACATGGCTGAGCCCCAGGATCACGTACGGCGCCAAGAAGAAATGGATGAGCGGGAGCAGTCGCGCGGCATAGTTGGTGCGTTCGTAATCAATCAAAAAAGAAAATTGCAGGGCCGTGGACATGATCAGATAATTTACGAGCAGGGCCACGACCGTCAGGAGGATCGCGCGAAAACGTTTGGAGAGATCTGCGTGGTATTCCTTCCAGGCAAACAGCGCGATCAAGATAAACAGCACGCCCGCGTTCAATCCATACAGGTAGACCAGATCAAGCACAGGGGAGAACCGGTTTTCAAAAAAGACCGCGAGGTTTACCTGCGAGAGCCAATGGAGAGGATTCAGCGCGGCAAGATTGATCCCCAGTTCTTGATGGCCCATGAGCGCATTCACCACAAACGAGAGCGGGAGAACCACACAGGAAAGCGCGACCAAGAGCACACGCACCACACGGTTGATTTTTGGAGTGCGGGGATTCGTGCGAGAAGGATCCGTCGCAAGAAATAGGAAGTACAAGAACCCGGGAATGCCGGCGAGAGGATGGATGAGCGCCGTTGCAAGTGCGGCGATCGCGAGCACCCGCAGCCGTGGATGTTCCTTTTCCAGCAGGTAGGGAACGGAGGCAAGGACGAGCAGGAGCGTCCAGAGGTTGGCGAGCGCCTGGGGAGTCGTTACGATGAAGCTTGACAGAGGAAGCAGGAAGAGACCCATGAGGCTCATCATGGCCATGGAGCGTTTGCGTGTGATGTGGGCAGCGGCAAAAAACCAAGCGGCCGGAAGCAACAGCGCGGTGAGCACAGGGACCAGAAAGGTGTCAGCGAGATCGACGGGGATGAGAAATCCGTGGCGGAGGAACAGGACGAGTACGTACTGGCCGATATAGTAAAACGGTTTGGGAGTGATCGTGCCAAACTGCGCGAGATGTGTTTCCGTTGCTTTGTGGATGAACGAGTCAAATCCAAAACCGATGGGGAAGACGATAGCCGCAACAGACAAAAACGCAAAAAGCAAGACGCACAGGAGCATGAGCGAGAGCGCGCGTTCCTTTCCTCGCCACAGAAGCGCGAACAGTAGAGTGGTACACAGAACAAACAAGACGAAGATTCCACCAGACAGTCTCTCCCAGACCGATCGCACCGCGTCGGTCACTGGGTGACCAGCGAGCGTGAGAAAGAAGAGACTGAGGAGCAAGATGATGGCGCTTGCCGTGATCCACACCGTGCGTGGAATGTGGTGGTGTTTGCTGTGCCAGAGGTCATGGGCGTGCGAAAACAGAGAAAGATGTGTGGCGCGGCGACACGCCCACAAAAGAATCGGCGGCGTGAGGAAAATCGTCGTGTAGACGACTTCCGGCGTCACCTTCCACAGCTCGTAACTTGCGGTAAGGACGATCAGGATGATCGACAGCAGGATCCACACACCCAACCAAAAGCGCAGGATCGCCTTTTCCTCTTGCGTGACCACGCCGCCCAGTTCCCAGCCATAATACCCGACGTAGAGGATGAGCAAAATCAGGCCCAGGGCGAGAAGATGCAGGACAAACGTGTTTAAAATAAAAAGCGCTAGAAACAGCAAAGCAAAAATGGTAGAGTGGATGCGGTGGAGCATAAAGCCGTTCCTATTTTACCACGTATGGCAGAGCGTGATCCTCATCGGCTGTTTCCTCACGATTATTTTTTGCGCTACACGTTTGTTCCGTTGATCCCCAGATGGATCACGCCAAACATGGTGACCGTGTTTCGGATGGTCCTGACGCCCGTGGTGCTCTGGTTTTTGTGGCTTGAACAATTCGCGGTCGGCGTGCCCCTTTTTTGGCTCCTGGCTTTTACGGATGCCCTGGATGGATCCCTGGCGCGTCTGCGCAACCACATCACGCCGTGGGGGACTTTTTACGATCCACTCGCGGACAAAATCTTGATTGGAACGGTGGTTCTGGTCGTGGTGATGAGACATGTGAATATCTATTTTGCCCTGTTGATCGTCTTGGTTGAATCAGCAATCATTGTTGGAGCGTTTGTGAAAAGACGACGAGGGAGGATCATGAGCGCCAATTTTTTTGGAAAGACGAAAATGTTTTTGCAAGTGCTGGGTGTGACCTTTCTCTTGATCGCCTTGTGGGCTGGGTTTGATTTGTTTATTCCCTTGTCTATCGGGACGCTCTCACTGGCGATCGTGTTCGCCGTAATCAGTTTGTTCACGTATGGCCTCTAAGGCGATCACGGGAGTTCTCGCGCTTATTTTTTTTCTCGGGACACTCATCCTCGTGAATCCGTCCAATCTTTACGTTTCCCCTGACGAGACAGCCAATGCCTACTTTGCTACGCTGTTTTCCCAAACCGCGTCTTTTCAAGGGACCTTCGATGCTCTTGTGCAATCTCTTGATGGCCGTCTTCATCCACGCAGTTCAGTGTCCGTGGACGGCGTGCTTCTGCCTGGATCATTTCTTGGCCTTCCGTTTCTCTACGGCGCGATCGCCGCGCTCCTGGGCACCTGGATTTTTTGGATCCTCACGCCGATTATTACGGTCTTCGCGGCTTTCGCCTGGGGGAGAATCATCGAACGCTTTACAACTCCGCTCATCGGCAAACTCTCATTTGGATTGTTTCTGTTGCATCCAGCCGTCTGGTATTACTCGGCGCGCGGCCTCATGCACAATGTCCTGTTTGTTGACCTTCTTGTGTTGTCCGCGTGGATGTTTTTGGAGAGGCCACTCAGGAGATCTGCGGGCTCTCGCGGGATCGTCAACGATATCATCGCAGGTGTGTTGCTTGGACTTGCCCTATTCGTCCGGACCTCGGAGCTGTATTGGATCCTTGGTGGGCTGTTGCTCGCGGGAGCTTGCTGGATGAAACAGGTTTCCCTTCGACGACTCTCAGCCGCGTTTCTTGGTCTCACCCTCGGACTCACGTTGTTGTTTGGGATGAACCTGCTCACCTACGGTGGTCCACTTCAGACCGGCTACACCATAGGCGCCACACAGATTCAAGATTTGCAGACAGGTGACACGCTTGACGCTCTCACGACGCTCCCATTCGGTTTCCATCCCATGAACGCGTGGCGTCATCTTCTCTCCTACGGCGTGGAAATGTTCTGGTGGATGTCCGCGCTTGCCTTGCTGGGATTCTTTGTTTTGCTCTCACAAAAACGTCATGCGTGGACCATCCGATCTTCCCTCGTGGTCGCGGCCCTGATTTCCCTGTGGCTTGTGTTCATGTATGGGAGTTGGGAGATCCACGACAATCCAGATCCCACACAGATCACGATGGCGAATTCCTACGTGCGGTATTGGTTGCCGATGTATCTTTTTTCGACGCCCATGATCGCCGCCGCGATCGTGTGGATCGGCGCTCACGGCCGTTCACGTGTGGCCCAGGCCCTCATCGTGGGCACGCTGTGTCTTTTGGTCGTGAGCTTGAACGTCCGTGCCGTATTTGTGCAAGGGCAGGACGGTCTTGTCACCATGCGGCAAGAACTGCAGGAGTCTGCCACGATCCAGGAATCGGTTCTGCGCCTCACGCCAGGTAACGCGGTCATCATCGTCGAGCGCGCGGATAAATTATTTTTTCCAGAGCGTCGCGTGCTGTATCCGTTGCGCGACGAGACCACCTACGCCGCGATGCCGGTTCTCGTTTCACAAGCGCCACTGTATTATTATGGGATCACGTTTCCTGAGGTCGATCTTGCGTACTTGAATGGTTCACGACTCAAACGGATGGACCTCCAAATTGAACTTGTCCAGACATACAACCAAGAGTCGCTCTATCACATTTTTTCTCCATGACGTTTCTTACGCGCATTCTCCAACTGGTCATCATCGCCATTCCGCTCCTCCTCATGGGCTGGCTCGCAACGCAATGGCTTGTGCCATCCGGCGTTTTTTCTGTGGGCCATGTCGTTGGCGAGCCGTCGCCATTTATAGATGAACTCCAGCCCGGCACGCGCGTGCTCCCACCCAAGGACGGTGTACAAGCCGTGATCGGCGATCCAGCCTTTTTTTTCGTGCACCCACATCGCGATTTCGAGCGGATCGTTTTAGACGTGTGGTTTCAAAACGATTCGGTGCCGATCGTGGAGTTGGGCGCGCTCAGTGCTGTCAATCCCGAGTCCTACACCCTCCTTCCGCTCCACAACCGTTTGATCGATGAATCCACGTGGGATCGACTGGACGAAGACGGTGTGGTCCTGCTCCAGAGGGAAAAAACTTACGGTTCGCTCGCTGAATTTTTTGCCGATCCTCCTTCTCGCGATTCTGTCGCCACCTACCGCACGACGTTTGACGTCCCGTACCGCCTTGCCGGTTACCATCCGACCTCTGCGACCGTGGCGATCGACGTTTCCCTGCGGGGTAGACATGAATTCAAGACGTATATCAAGGACGAGACGCTGCACTTTACGTTCAACTACATGGACATGAATCGCGACGACGGTGCGGACGTGGTGCGCGCCACGGTGTTTAACGAAGCGCTCCAGCCCGTGGCCGAAGCGCGCGCCGATGACGACAATGACACTTCAGACGATGCAGTGGCCACAGGGATGAAGTCACTGGACTTGGAGGCATTCGGGTTGCCTGAGGGCGTGTACAAGGTGGTCGTGGACACGACGCGCGATATTTTTTTCCGTCGCATAGAAACCTCCCAACAAAAAATCGTCTTCTCAGGGTCGGTGTTCGTGGGCGACGAGATCGGCTATCACGCGCGCGCGCAAGGCGCCGTGCTCTACACACCGTCCAACCGCCTGCGTCTGCAAACGCGCCACGGTGAAGGCGTGCAAACGGTCACCTCAGGTTCCACGGCGCTTGCGATCATGGAGCCGTATGAGTGGTACGTCCTCGCCCTCACCGGAGAGGACCTTAAACAAGTCGAGGTTCCCATCGGCGACGTGGAGATCGTGACCGATGGGAAGATCGCGTTTTCTCCTTCGCAGTATTTCAATCCCGATCCTGTGACGCTCACGGCTTTTACCGATCTCGATGGCTCGGGAGTCGATTACGTCCTTGCACAGTATCAGTCCCCGCGAAAAGAAGGAGAGTGGTTGGTCGCGCAGGTTGCGTTTGACACCAAGGGCATCTGGACACAAGATGGGACGTGGAAGTTCATTTTCTCGACGCCAGGCATTGAGGAATTGGACGCGAATCTCTTGGTGCATGCCATCAACGCGTGGCTGTACCGTGACCCGATATGATTTGGAAATCAGCAACCCACCAACCGCTCACCACCCTCGCTTGCACGGGTTTCCTCGTCTCGGTGACGTCGTATCTTGTGTTCTGGGTGATAGATCTCTTGATCCCCGGATTCGTGTCCCGCTATTTCTCCGTACACGTTTTTTTGTTGGCGGCTCTTGTCTTTGGGACCCTGTGGTCACATGGGCTCAAGCAGTACGAAGAACGCGCCTGGATGCATCGAGTCGTGGCCTTGCTTTTTGGGATCCTGGGGAGTGTGATAGCCTGGAAGGCCGGTGAGATGCTCTACGGCTATCGGCTCATAACGTCCGTCGTTGCTCTTCTGACTCCGCTTTTGATTCTTCAACTGATCAAAGACTAATATGGATGTTTGCCTCTTTTGCAAAATCGCCGCACACGAGATTCCCTCGACAACGCTTTACGAGGATGAACACACGATCGCGTTTCTCGACATCCATCCGGTGAAGCCTGGACACACGCTTGTGGTTCCCAAAGCGCATGCCGCAGATGTGTGTGATTCTAGGGTTCAAGATCTTGCTCGTGTGATCGAAGTGGTGCAGAAGATCACCCCGGCGATTTTGAAAACCGTTGGCGCCACAGGATTCAACTTCAGTGCAAACACCGGAGCCGCCGCTGGACAAGTCATATTTCACACACACTTCCATTTGATCCCGCGCCACGATGACGACGGACTTCTGCCTTGGAAGCATGAAGGTGCATCACCCGAGGCGCTCGCGGCTCTCGGCAACCAGATACGCACATGCCTATGACATGGAAGACCCTCAAAACGACGCTGATCGAAGGGAATCCATTCCTCCGATTTTATGTTGATGAGTTTGAGACACCGACCGGGAAGAGAGGGAAGTACTATTATCATGTGAATGGTTATACGGATGGTTTCGTGAGTGTGTTTGTCCAAACACAGAACAACACCTTCATCATGACCCAAGAATATCGTTATCTGTTTGACCGTGTGTCGCTTGCCAATCCCAAAGGAGGCATCGGACAGAGCGAATCGATCGAAGAAGCGGCCATGCGCGAGACGATCGAAGAATGTGGATATAAACCTGCAGAGCTCATCTCCCTTGGATGGATCGCTTCCGCAAACTCGATCTCAAAAGAACGGATGCATCTTTTTCTCGGGCGGAATTCTGTGTGGGTCGGCCAGAAGCTCGATGAGGCTGAGGAAATTACCGTGCGTGAGATGACGGCCGCGCAAATTGATGAAGCGATCGCCTCTGGCGAGATTTGGGACGGATCGGCGATTTCCGGATGGGTGAAAGTCAAATTATTTTTGGGGCTATGAAGATGCTTGTGACCGGCGGAGCGGGGTTTATTGGCTCCAACTTTATTCGCTATTGGCTTTTGAACCACGCCGACGATGCGGTGATGAATTATGATACGCTGACCTACGCAGGCAATCTTGAAAATTTGCGTGACGTGGAACATGATCCGCGTTACAGGTTCGTGAAGGGCGATATCGGTGATTTTCAAACCGTACGTGAAGCCATGGATGGAATCGATGTGGTCGTGAATTTTGCTGCCGAGTCACATAACGATCGTGGCATTCTCGATCCAGGCATCTTTGTGCGGACGAACGTTCTGGGCACACAAGTGTTGCTCGCCGCGGCCAAAGATGCAAAGGTTTCTCGATTTCACCACATCTCAACCTGCGAAGTGTTTGGTGAACTTGAACTGAACGAAGATCGGATGTTCAAAGAAGACGATGCGTATCAACCCAAGACGCCCTACAACGCTTCGAAGGCTTCGGCCAATCATGTGGTGATGGCGTATTTCCATACGTTTAAAATGCCCGTTACGATGAGCCACTGCGCCAACAACTACGGTCCCTATCAGTTTCCAGAAAAAGTGATCCCAGTTTTTACGACCAACGCGTTGGAGGATAAGCCGATCCCGTTGTTCAAGTCGAGCCTTCATCGTCGTGAGTGGATTCACGTTGATGATCACGCTCGCGCCATTGATCTCATTATTCACAACGGGAAGATCGGTGAAGCGTACAATGTCGGAACACGTGTGGAGAAATCCGTCGAGGAGATCGCAGATTTGGTTTTGAGTACGCTTGGGAAACCACAACGTCTAAAGATGTACGTTCCGGATCGTCTTCAGCACGATAAACGGTATCTACTTGACCCGACAAAGATTCGCGAGGAACTTGGATGGGAACCGCGGGTGGGGTTTGAGGATGGTGCGCGTGAAACGATTTTGTGGTACCGAGATAACCCGACCTGGTGGAAAAATTGTAAGAGTGGCGCGTACCAAACGTATTACGACAATTATTACAACAAGCAAATTGGCACCGTATGAAGATTCTCATTTTTGGCAAAGGCTACATGGGAAGCCGCTGTGCGGGCGTCTGGGGAGAGGAGGCGGTCCACTCAGACGTTTTTGTGAATTCCGTAGAGGACGCCTTGGATGAAATTCGTCGAGTGCAACCGGACGCGGTGTTGAATGCCGCCGGCGTGCGCGGCAAACCAAACGTCGACTGGTGCGAGGACCATCAGCGCGAGACGATTCGCGGCAACACGCTCCTCCCGATCTTGCTTGCTGAGGCGTGCCAGGAGGCAGGGGTGTATTTATTGCACATGGGTTCAGGTTGTATTTTTTACGGCGACTCCAACCACGATGACCGCGCGTGGCGGGAAGACGATCATGGCAATCCTGTTCCGGTGTACTCCCGCAGCAAGTGGGCGGCCGATCTTGTCCTCTCGACTCTGCCCAACGTCGGCATTACCCGCATCCGCATGCCCATCGACTGGAAGCCCGCGCCGGATAATCTCATCGACAAACTCGCGCGCTATCCAAAAGTGATCGACGTTGAGAATTCCGTCACGGTCGTGGACGACATGGTGAACGTTTTTCATCAACTCATGGAGAAGCGGGCATGCGGGATCTTCCATGTGACCAATCCCGGCACGGTAAAGCACCGCGAGATTTTACAACTGTACCGCGAACTTGTGGATCCGACGCACACCTGTGTGTGGATCAAAAATGAAGATCTTGTGGACCAAGGTTTGGCGACAAAAGGACGGTCAAACAATTTTCTGGCCAGTGAAAACTTAGCACGGCATACCATCCGGATGCGTCCGGCCACAGAGGCGCTCCGCGACACGATGGAAAAATACGCCCACGCAAAAAAAGAACCTCTATGAAAGCCCTCATTGCCGCAGGAGGTCGAGCCACGCGCCTGCGTCCCATCACCTGGACCATCAACAAGCATCTGATTCCGCTTGCCAACAAGCCCATGCTTTGGTACGTGCTCAAAAAAATCACGGACGCAGGGATCCGTGACATCATCATCAATGTGAACACGGGCGAGATCCCTGAAATGAGCAGGGCGCTGGGAGATGGGTCAGAGTTTGGCGCACGCGTGACCTACATCGAACAGCGCGGCGGGGCGAAAGGATTGGCACACGTGGTGGCAAATGCGCAGGAGCAGTTGCAAGGTGAGCGGTTTCTTTTTTTCTTGGGCGACAATATTATTTTGGGAAGCATCAGTCGGTTCGTGGATCGGTTCCAGCAGGAGAACCTCGACTGTATGATCGCGCTTTCACGCGTGAAGGATCCGCAACGGTTTGGCGTCCCCGAGTTCCATCCAGACGGTTCACTCAAACACACCATCGAAAAGCCACAGCATCCGCCATCATCGTTTGCGGTCACGGGTATTTATCTTTTTAATGAAAAATTTTTCGAGGCATTCAAGACCGTCCAACCGTCTGCGCGTGGCGAGTATGAAATTACCGACGTGATCACGTGGTACATCCAAAACGCAAAAATCGGCCACGAGGAGATCACCGGCTGGTGGAAGGACACTGGGACGCCAGACGCGCTGATCGAAGGCAACGCGCTCATCATGGACGATATGGGACGCGAGGAGTTCTGTGTACATTGTGATGTTCCGATGGAGACACAGATCCAAGGCATGGTCACCATTGGGAAAGGCTCGCGCGTGGGCCCCGATTGCTTGATCCGCGGGCCGGTGGTTATCGGAGAGGACTGTGAGATCACGAATTCCTATATTGGTCCCTACACCGCGATCGGCAACAGGGTAAAAATTCGCAACGCCGAAGTCGAACACTCCATTGTCTTTGCTGGAGCCACGATCGACACCACACGCCGCATCGTGAACAGCTTGATCGGCCAGGATGCCACGCTCGTGGACTCCCAACGCACCCATCCCAAAACCGGACATCACCTCATCATCGGGGATAATAGTTTTGTCGAGCTGTAAACTCTAGAGACCTTTGCAAAAGTCGCGATCTTGCGGCTTACGGGCACCCGTCGACCCCACTCTACGTAGAGAACCTACGTCTCGTGGGGCTCGACAGCCCGTGCACCGCAATCTCATCGACTTTTGCAAAGGTCTCATTCAGTCTTGCAACGTTCGCATCCAGATCGTATCCTCTGCATCCGTCTCGTTCACGAGATAGAGCGTGTTGCCGTCGTCGCTCAGCCAAAACGGTCCAGAGATTTCTTGCGCGAGGATTTCTTGTGTGGGTTCTTCCGGGTCCTCAAGGCGCATCGCTGTTGTCACACCCGAGGACTGAAACACGGCGACGGTCCCTCGTGGGTACCAGCCCAAACGATCCATAGGCTCACTCAACCGAGTGAGCGTTTCTGTTGTATTGGCTGATCGATCGTAGCGTTTGAGATCGTAGCCGCTGGTGTACAGGAGTTGGTTCCCTGGCGTGTCCCATGACCACTGTGCGACTTCTTCATTGAGCACGATCGGTTGTTCACGGTTGTTTGGGTCAAGCAGGATCAGTCGGTGGCGACTGTGCTCGTACAGGCTCACAAGTCCAGCCGGTCCACGGACGAATTCGTAGGATCCCAGCGGCAAGTACGTGAGGATTGAGGCCGTAGCGTTTTCTTCAAACGAGAGGACGGTCGCGCTGTTGCTCACCGTGAGGAAGAGATCACGCCCTCCAAAGGATTGGACACGCGTCGCCATGTAGGAGAGCTTCTGGGTGCTGCCTTGGGCGACGGAAATTCTTTGCACGACCGTGTTTGAGGAAACATACAGCTCATCGTCGGATGAGGCATCCCACCAGACGTCTTGTGCCTTGAGGATCGTCTGTGGCAGCACGATCGAAGATCCGTCCTGCACGCGGACGATCGAGACTTCTTTCGTGCGTCCGTTGGATGTCACCAGGGAGAGATAACGGCCTGTGAGCGACCAAGAGAGTGAGTACTGCTTGAGGGCGCTGTAGGGGACACGTATCGACAGTTTGGTGGAGTCCGTTTGTCCAGATGTCGTCCAGACTTCCAACCACGAGCTTGTTTGTGTCAAATACGCAAGATGTGAACCGTCAGGACTCACAGAGGAGTCCATCATCTCTACGTCCTCAACCACACTGGGGCTCCCATCGAGAAACAGCACCACGTCTGTGGCAAATGTCGCTTCACGACTCACGAAGGTGACGCGTTGGCTCCAAGGAAGGTAGCCGGATTTATCCAAACGGATTTCGTGCTCTCCTGGCGTGATGGTTTCGATCACCGAAGGCGTGCGCTCAGACAGCATCTCCCCATCGATCGTGATGTTTGCACTGCGCGGGATGCTTGTGATATTCAAGACAGCCGTGTGGACGATTTTGCCTCGCCCCAGATCCAAACGATAGCCGGCCGTGTACAGGACGACCAGCGGCGCGGAAATCAAAAAAGCCAGGAGGAAAGCGAGGAAGAGAATCAGCCTGAGCGTCTTGGACATATCTGGCTCCATTGTATATCCTGTGAGCATTATGTCGAAGTCTTTGCGATCCTTTCCCCGTTCCCTTGTCCTTCTGCTCATCATCTTAACCGCGGCGACCGCTGGAAGCATCGGCTTTTTTGTTGGTGAGTCGCGGGGAGTCCGGTCCGTCGTCCCCGCCGGTGAAGGCGTGGTCACAGGCCAGGGTGACATTCCAGACTATTTAGCTGACGACGTGGACTTCAAACAGTTTTGGGATATCTGGAACCTCGTCAAAGAACAGTATTATCGTCAGCCGGTTTCTGATAAGGATTTGTTCTACGGGGCGATGAAGGGAATGGTTGCGGGAATGGGAGACCCGTATTCCGTGTATTTTGATCCAGAGGAAGCCCAGCAGTTTGCTTCCGACCTGGAAGGGTCGTTTGAAGGGATCGGCGCGGAGATCGGAATCAAGGACGAAAAATTGCAGATCGTCGCGCCGCTCAAAGGCTCTGCCGCAGAGCGCGCCGGGCTTTTGACCGGCGACTGGATTGTGATGATCGACGGCGCTGAGACGCTTGGCATGACCACAGAGGAGGCCGTCTCGCTCATCCGCGGCGAGGGAGGCACACAAGTCACGCTCACGCTCAGCCGTGAGGGGACCGACGGGGTGTTTGACGTCACGATCACACGGGAGAAAATCGTGGTCGATTCTGTGAAGTGGTCCATTGATGATCAAAACGTCATGACGATCGGCATCTCGACGTTTAACCATGACACGACATCGTTGTTCAACGAAGCCGTGCAAGAAGTGCTCACCAAAAACGTCGCGGGGATTATTTTGGACCTGCGTGGCAACCCCGGCGGGCTTCTCACCACCGCGATTGATATTGCCTCCGCCTGGGTTGGGTACGACACCGTGGTCATTGAGCGCATCCAAAATGAGTCGAACACTTACAAAGGCGTGATGGCGCCCCGGCTGCAGGGGATTCCAACGGTTGTGTTGGTAAACGGTGGGTCAGCTTCTGCCTCCGAGATCGTCTCCGGCGCCCTGCAGGATTACGGGTACGCCACCCTTGTGGGCACGCAAACGTTCGGGAAAGGTTCCGTGCAGGATTATCGCGAGCTTGAAGATGGTTCGGCCGTGAAAATCACTACCGCAGAATGGTTCACGCCAAAGGGGCGTACCATCCACGAGGTCGGGATCGCGCCGGATGATGTGATTCCCTACACGCTTGAACAGTATCAAGCGGGAATTGATCCCCAGCATGATGTCGCCTTGGAAGTGATTTTTGGAACCTATGTCCCTGTTGAAAATGAAACCCCAACATCCGCACAGTAAGCGGCCACACCACAAAGAGAAAGCCGCCAGAGAGCTTTCCGCGGGCGGCGTGGTGTTCCGTCGGCTGGACGGCGCGGTCAATTTTGCGATGATAAAAGATTCTTACGATAAGTGGACGTTTCCAAAAGGGCATGTCGAGCCGGGTGAGGACGTGGAAGAAGCCGCGGCTCGTGAAACGCTCGAAGAGCTTGGGCTCAACGAAGTTCGGCTCATGGAATACTTAGGCAAGATCGATATCTGGTTCCGCGATAAGTTTCGAAAAAAAGGGAAGTTGATCCATAAAGACATCCAGTATTATCTGTTTGAAGCTCCCTCTGATGCCCAGATCCATGCGGACCCAAAGGAGCATGTGTTTGACGTGAAATGGGTGCCGACCGCTCGACTGGAAAAAATGTCCGACTATCCGGATATGGTCCCCATTGTTGATGCCGCTCTTGCCGTGGTGAAGAAAATGCGGTAAGACAACATCAAGCCTTGAGCCTCGTCACGGTGCAGGCCCAGTCGGTGCTCCCCCTCGATAAACTCGGGGTGGGCTAGCCGGCCTGGGCCAGACACCGTGCCACTCAAGTCTTGCTGATTTGTGTAAGGAAAAATATGGATTTAGTTTTTCGTGGACGCGTAGAACGTGGGGAAGGCATGGCACGAAATTTGGGTTGCCCCACGGCGAATATTGCGGTCGAGCAAGGGGCGATTATTCCCGGGCTGGGGATTTATGTAGGCGAGGCCGAGCTTGAAGGTAAGTGTTATGATTCATTGGTCTGCATCAACGATGGGCGCACGGGATACAATCTCAAAATGGAAGTCCATTTGTTTGGCCTCGAGCAAGATCTGGTGGGAAAATTTCTCAAAGTGACGCTGTTTGAAAAAATTCGGGACTTGATCCCGTTTCCTGGAGAGGAGGAAATGGCAAAAATCGTGAAGCAGGATTTAGTGAAGGCAAAAGCCTGGTTTCAGGAGCGTAGAACCAGCCCTCGCCCGTAGGACGTGCTATGGCCGAGGGCCTGTGGATGAAAAGGCTCGTATATTCCCATCAGGTAAAACCCGTGCTACTATAATTCAGTAAAACTTAAGTTTTTCACACGTATGGCCAAAATGACCAAGAGTGCTTTCCTTGCTTCACTGGGCGAGATCCTGGGTGTTTCTAAGAAAGAAGCCACAGAAAAGTGGGATAAATTCGTCGAAATGGCCCTCAAAGAGGTCCGTTCAGGCGGCGAATTCAACCTTCCAGGCCTGGGCAAGCTCATCAAAAAGAACCGCCCAGCCCGCACAGGTCGCAACCCAATGACAGGTGCTTCCATCCAGATTCCAGCCAAGACGGTCGTGAAGTTCCGTGTGGCTAAGTCGGCAAAGGATTCTGTTCTCTAAACAGGTGATAAGATAAAGACCGTCCAGTTCGGACGGTTTTTTGATATGGAACAAAAGCAGAAAGCCATTCTCGTTGATCTCATTCATCCTCGCATGTTGAAGCGCATGGCGCTCGAAAGGATGGTTGAGCTTGAGGAGTTGGTACACACGTACGGCGGGATCGTGATTGTGAAGGCGTGGCAGAAACGGTTTGCGCCCCATCCCAAGACCTACATCGGGACCGGGAAGGTCGCCATGATCGGGAAAGAAGCGCAAGAGCTCGGCGCAAGATTTTTGATCGTGAACGCGGAGCTGAGTCCGCGTCAGGTCTACGATCTTTCAGAAATGTTGCGACCGCACAAGGTCGAGGTGTGGGATCGGATTGATTTGATTTTGAAAATCTTTGCCAGGCACGCCCGCACCGCCGAGGCGCGGCTTGAGATCGAGCTCGCCTCTGTCCGACATATGGGTCCACGCATTTTTGGCATGGGCATGGAATTGTCGCGACAAGCCGGCGGCATCGGAACGGTGGGAGTAGGGGAGACAAACACACAGCGCATGAAGCGGCACTTGAAAGAGAAAGAACGCGCGATCAAAGAGAAGCTTGAGAAATACGAGAACAGCCGGAGCCTGCAGCGCGATCACCGCAGGCGCCAAGGCCTCAAGACCATTTCGATCGTTGGCTACACAAACGCCGGGAAGACGACGCTTTTGAACGCCCTCACCGGACGCAAGGAATACGCGGCTAATGAGCTGTTTGCCACGCTCGACACACGGGTGGGGCAACTGTGGCTTCCCAGCGCGAACACGACCGCGCTCATCACCGATACGATTGGGTTCATCAAAGATTTGCCGCCAGAGCTGCTAAACGCGTTTGCCTCTACGCTCTCGGAAGCGATGGCCGCCGACCTGCTCCTGCACATCGTGGACGGAAGCGATCCTCATTGGGAGAAGCACGTGCGCGTGGTGGATGAGATTTTGGAGAGGTTGGGTGTCGGGAGTACACCAAGGATCCTGGTGTTCAACAAAGCCGACCAAACGACACCGGCGCTCGCTCTCCAGATCCAGAATCGTTTGCTTGAGCGAGAATACCTGTGGGTCTCGGCCGAGGAAAAAGTCGGTTTGAATGAGTTGATTGAGGATATTGAGAAAAGAGTGTGAGGCTATGACTTTTCCACAGGGACACGTTGACTGTCCGTGCTGGTTGTGATGTACTCTAACTAGATTGAGGATCTTACTCATCAGTTCGATGCTCAAACAAAATTCTCCCCTTCATCCTGTCGCAAGACTGTTTGAAATTGGGAGATTTTATTTTGTCCGATTGTAGAGATTCAGTATCAAACCATCGGACGTAACATAAATTGAACGTAACATTTTTTCGCAGGTGCGAAAAAAAGTCCGCATATGGACATAAGCAAGAAAAAAAAGCGACTGTCAGGCAGGGAGCAGATGACCCGTGTCTTAAGAATAGTCGATGACGCTTCTACAGAGGCGGTTGAGATGTTCAAGCAATCGGCCAGCCGATGTCCATTTCGACTTGATCCTGAAGACCGACTGGCCGAGGATCGGCTTGCTGAGCGACGAGAGTTTCAAGAGAGGATTAGGTATCTTCGTCGAAAGAAGCTGATCAGTACGAGAAAAACGGAAGAAGGTTTGTTATACGAGTTGACGGATGAGGGACGAGTTGAACTTCTCAGTCGATGTGTGAAGGAAAGGCCACTTCTTTCAAACGATGAGGTTTGTCTTGTCGTTTATGACGTTCCCGTTGAAGCAAGTTTGGGAAGAGACGCCTTACGGTACTTTTTGAAGCGTATCGGATTTACGCAGGTACAACAGAGTATTTGGCAAACAGATAAAGACGTGGTTTCAGAGGTAAGAGCGTTCGTGCGATCGGCGAAGATTCAGAAATGGGTGCAGGTGTATCTTGCGAGGAAACAGGGCTAACAGATAAGTAGGGGATGCGAACATTATTTCGCAGGTGCGAAAAAAAGTCCGCATCGTTCTCGAGACGTGTGTTAGAATGATCGAGTATGAAAAAATATAAAGCCATCTTTTTTGATGCTGATGGGGTTTTGGTCAAAAGCAAGTTTTTTCACTGACATATTTCGTCAGTGTTCTAAATCAATATGATCGACCATGTTACGCTCAGTGTTACGAATCCTGAGACATCAAAACACTTTTACGATATCGAGGTCGTATTCGGGAATGCGTGATCTAGGTGCTCCCATGAAAAAACAGCCCGTGAAGGCTGTTTGTTCTAGGCGAGGCTTTCGGCTTTGAGCGCGGCGAGGTCGTAGGATTTTCCTTCGCGGTTCCATTTGTGCAGCGTCTTGAGCCCACGGGTTGAGATCGTCACCGTGACGGTCTTGCCGGTTGCTGGATTTTTGAGACGCTTTGTCTGCAAGTTGGGAAACAGCTTGCGCTTGGTTTTGATGTTTGAGTGGGAGACGCTGAATCCAGTCGTCGTCTTTTTGCCAGTCACAATGCAAGATTTGGCCATAGAAGTTTTGGTTAGTATCGCCGGAAGTATAGACAAGGGGCCAGATTTTGTCCAGAGCCCCGTTGTAGATACAAATAAAGGTTACCGAAACTCTCCGGGTAGATACTAATTCGGTTACCGTGTCGCCATATGACTATGGTGACAAGACATGAAGTGCTCCGTGAGAATCTAAAAGATTGGCTGAGTGCCAATGGAGACAGAAAACGACGCTCTAAAA
>JACRJW010000076.1 GCA_016235605.1 Candidatus Uhrbacteria bacterium
GATGAACTCGGCAAAATTTTCCGGCGTGATTTTTATGGTGCGGATATCGATGCCGCGCTCAACCATGAGTCCCATGAGTTTAGTGAGCAGCCAGCTGGCGACGAGTTTGGCGAGCTTGTGGCGTTCAGTCGTGAGTCCATCTTCATCCAGCCCGTCCATTTCAGGCAAGGCTGCAAGCCAAGAATCGAGTTCAGAAAAAACATGCTCGACAAAATCGGCAAGCGCCGGATCGTCGCACATTTGGCGGGCATCTGACGGCTTCAAACCATACTCACGTACGAACCGCAAGCGTCGCGCCGCTGGAAGCTCGGGAAGCTTCAAGCGTATCTCATCCGCGATCGTGGACAGGGCGAGCGGTGGAATATCCGGCTCGGGGAAGTAGCGATAGTCCGCGGCTTCTTCTTTGGAGCGTTGTTCCTCCGTGATCCCTCGCGCGTCGTTCCAGCCTCGCGTTGTTGAGATGAACGGCGGCGTGTCGGTTTCCCAGAGATGGCTCTGGCGCGCGATCTCAAATTCGATCGCTCGCTCGACATGGCGGAACGAGTTTAAGTTTTTCACTTCTGTTTTTGGATTGAAGCGCTCGCCGACCACGTCACCTTTTTCGTCCAAGCGACGCAAAGACACATTCGCGTCACAGCGCAGATGCCCCTTTTCCATGTCTGCGTCTGAGACGCCTAGATAGCGCGCGATGAGTCTCAACTCAGTCAGGAAAATTTTTGCTTCTTTTGATGAACGAAAATCAGGCTCGGTGACAATTTCCACAAGCGGCGTGCCGCCACGGTTAAAATCGACGCAGGTACTGCCGTCGCTCGTGTGGAACGATTTGGCTGCGTCTTCTTCCAGGTGCGCGCGCGTAATGCCGATCTTCACGTGTTCACGCTGTCCTCCTGGGATGTCTATCTCGACAGACCCATGGATGGCGATCGGAAGATCGTACTGCGAAATTTGGTACGCCTTGGGAAGATCAGGATAAAAATAATTCTTGCGGTCAAACTTTGAGTGTGCCGCAATTTGGCAATTGAGCGCCAGGCCCATCAGCACGCCAAAGCGGACGGCCGTCTCATTTGGCACAGGCAGGACACCAGGATGCCCAAGACAAATTGGACAGACGTTTGTGTTTGGAGGAACGCCCTGATCGTGCGCGGCACACGAACAAAACATCTTGGTTTTGGTCTTCAGCTGGACGTGAATCTCCAAGCCAATAATCGGTTCGTATTGCATACAATTTGTGTGTTGTGACAAAAGGATCTCTTAAAAATGATGAGACGCGAGCAGATCGCATTTTTAGAGATCCTTTCAGAGGTTACGCCACGTCGCAGCTCTTATCAAGCAAAGGTTTCACAGGATGTTTTTTCAAGTCTTGATAAAGCAAAACGGAATAGACGAGTAACAGGGGAATGAGAAACACTTGGCCGACCGCGTCGATGAGCGTCACCCAATCTGGCGGCTGTGCACCGACAAGCGTCTCACGGTCGACGCCCGTCAGGGAGGCTACAAGCATGAATACAAGACCGATCACCGTGGAATACACAAGAGCCAGAAAAATAGGTCCGGCGATCAAGCGCCAAGCTACGGTCCAGAATCGTCCTTTTACGAGTTCCTTGCTTGCGGTGAGAGCTTCGACAGGACGCTTACCATCAAGGATCGTTGAAAGCTGTGCAAACGCGTACCAGAACGCGAAGATCACTCCAGGGACGATGAATAGGAGCAGACCACCGATCACCACGAGGCCTTGGAGGACGGCTGTTTTCAATAAGGTTGGAAGACGTATCAACGCGTCGTGCGAGATGGCTATGTGGTTCACTTCTTGTTTTTGGGAAAGACGGTTTACGCTGTGGGTGATCGCGATCGTCATCCAAAGAGCCAGGAAGATTTCTGAAAGCGTGCACAACATTGCCACGGCAAACACTAACCAATGGTCAGGCGCAAAGGTCAACAAAAAAAGGGCGCCAACCGGCAGAAGCATCCACGCGGAGTAACCTACCAACGACCAGAGGTGCTTACGGTACAGGCTCCAACTTTCGTGCAGCAGTTCAAACGGGTTCGATGCCATAGTTAGTTTTCACCTTGGAGGGATCGCAGGAGCAGGACGTCTGAGATCAGGATGAGGGGATTGACCAGCGTGGCGATCAAAATAGGGACAATGGTTTGGAGCATGGTAGCGATACGGAGCTGGATGTCGATGTTGATGCTCGACGAGGCATCGACGATGATCGCGACAAGATAGGAAATCAGGTACATCGCAAACACGCCGAAAATAACAAAGACGAGTTTGGGAACGGCCACACGGCAAAGGACAGCCAAGAAGCGACCTTTGATGAGTGTGCGGCTGGCCTCCAGTGCCGCTTTTCCTTTGGTGCCGTCTAGAATCGTCAACAGAGGAGAGAGCAGGTAATACACGGTCCATTTGATCGTGAGGAAAAGCGATAGGAAGATGCCAAGCAACAGCAGGATATTTGCCAGGGACACGAGAGCGCCGACATGAATGAGCGATCCAATCGTGGCGAGCACGACCGGCGGAGCAAAGCCGATGACGATCGCAAGCAGGATCATGAGCAGCACCATCAGAGAGGTCAAGAGCGCTGGAAGGAAGATGGCTTTTCCTTCCTGCATGGCTTTGGTTGGATCCATTTTTTTGCCGTCCAGTGACATGCCAATCGCCCGGATCAGCGAGGTGTAAATCCAAAAGCTGACGATCGGTGTCACGATGAACGTGGTGATGGAAAACAAGATGACGCCGAACGTTTCTCCTCCCGAGAGGCCTGTGCTCAGTTGCAGTTTGCTCGCGGCTGGGTAAAAGGCCAATGCGATCGCATACAAAATCGCCGTCAAGATGAACCAGCCGGAAATAGTGATGAGCTCAACAAATCGTGCACGATAGAGCTCCCATGAGCCATCAATGAGTTCGCCGATGGAAATGAGTTTTGGCATAGTTCGACAGGCTCACTACATGTAGTTAGCAGGTGATCAAAGTGGAATTGATAAGATCCGTTGCACGTTTTTGTGTTTCTTCAAGTGTTCCTGCTGTGTCCAGATCATGAACCGTCGTGCCATGGCTTTGAAATAAGGCTCTCAGCCAGGAGGAAGCAAAACGTTCCCCCTGTGTTTTGATAAAGTTGAGGTCTGCGAACACGCCCTTGGAATCGTCAGAGCGGGCGCGGATACGTTCCATGGCTACTTCCGCGTCCAGTTTTGTGAGGATCAGGGCGTTTGGAGCATACTCAAGGGCCAATCTGTTTCCAGGTAGGGCGAGCACGGTTTCAAGTGAGACAGAGTTTTTCATGGCCGGTTGGTAGACGAGGGAACTTCCGACACCTCGATCTTGGATGATCGTCTTGCCGGCATTGAGCGCAGGGACCACGAGCCGTCGATACATGATTTCCCGATCCAAGGCAAAGGCATGAGCCAGTTCTTCACCGCCGTAGGGTTCGTCGTCGCGGGAGAGTTCGTAGCGGATCGCGCTTCCCACCCACGACCGAGTCGGCTCGTAGGTGAAGTACACGTCGTAGTCCTGGATGTACTCAAATCGTGGTGGAGCCGGTTCCTTCCAGTCCTGGAGCCGCCAAATGCGATGGCCACAGTTCAGAGCCCACGCATGGACCGCGTTCATGATCGTGGATTTCCCTGAACCTGTGAGGCCGTCGACCATGATAAATTTCCCCTTGTGCATAAGTTTTCCACAGTCTCTTAAGAGTGTTCTTATTTTAGCTGGAATCATCTACTTTGGAAACAGGGAACTGCCTGCTACACTTGAGGGGCTTTTCGTCTCCTAGCTTCCAACTTCCAATTTCCTACTTCCAACTTCCAACTTCCAACTTATGACCCCATTTGATCTTCAATACCGCAACGCCATTGCCGACATCATGGACAACGGCTTTGAGATTCCAAATCCGTGGTCAGGTCGCGTGACCAAGATGCTTCCAGGCGTCACTCTGCGTGTGGATGTTTCCGAGTCGTTTCCTCTTTTGACCTTGCGCAAAATTCCCTTGAAGCTTTTCGTCGCTGAGCAAGTCTGGTATCTCATGGGAGAAAATCGTCCGGACTGGCTACGGACGTACACAAAAATCTGGGACGACTTTTTGGAGAGTGACGGCACGATCAAGGCTGCCTACGGTTACCGTTGGCGCCATCACTTTGGTCGTGATCAGATTGCAAGTCTTATCGACCACCTCACGCAAAACCCACACTCGCGCCATGCGGTCGTGGTGACGTGGGATCCAGCTGATGATGGCCTGGCGGTCGATAGCAAAAAAAATCTGCCGTGTCCTTACACGTTTACCGTCAACATCGCCGGAGGGAAACTCCACTTGCACAACATCGTTCGCAGCAACGACATGATTCTGGGCTGTCCGCACGATGCCGCTGGCTTCGCCCTGCTCCAGTGTCTACTCGCTGAGCGACTTGGAGTCGAGCCCGGCATCTACACGCACTCGATCAGCAACGCCCACATCTACGACAACCATTTTGACGGCGCGAGGGAGATTATGGCTCGTGACCATGAGCATCCGCTTGTGAAGTTCACAGCCCCTTCAGGGGCGTTCCATCGAGCCACGCAAGGCGATGGTACACTCGTGGATGAAATCTTTCAGCAGCTGAAAAGCCAATATCAGCCATTGGAATCGATTGAGAACCTAAAGATTACGGTGAACGTGTACTAAGCTATGGAAGTGATTCTCATTGCCGCGATCTCCGTTGACGGAAAGATCGCGCAGTCTGCAGACCAAAACTCGCTTGAGTGGACGTCAAAAGAAGACACGGCTTTTTTTATCCAGAAGACAAAAGAAGCCGGTGTGGTGATTATGGGCCGCCGGACGTTTGAGACCATCGGGAAGCCTTTGAAGGGACGCAGGCTCATCGTGCTGAGCGAAGTGCCTGGCACGGTGAAAGGCGTGGAATACGTAGAGGAAAAACCACAGGATTTAGTCGCGCGTCTTGAACGTGAGGGCGTCACGCAAGTCGTCATCGGTGGCGGGTCGTCGGTGTACAGCCAGTTTTTGCAAGCAGGGCTTGTGACAGACGTGTACCTCACCGTGGAGCCGTATCTCTTCGGCGGCGGCGTTCCGCTTGCCGAGGGTTTCCATCCAATTCAAATGAGCTTGATCGACGTGACCAAGCTCAATGGGCAATCCGTGCTGTTGCATTACGTTACGGATGTGTGAAGATTTCTGTGTACACTCCGGCGCGCTCTGCCGCGTCTTTGACAATGGCGTTGTTTCCATCCAAGACTCCTGCGTTCTCTTTCAAGTATCCGCCAAGTTGTGCCACAAGGAATTTAGCTTCTGCGCTCTCACTGTGTCCTGCGGCTTTGAGCTCCTTGAGCGCCTCGTTCATGAGATACACGGGTCCGGCGACAGCCATTTCCTGTTGTGAGACGTACTGTCCAGCCACGGTATCCTCCCAACCATCCACGAGCATGTTTGCCGCGCGCATTTGAAGGACGTGCTTAGCGTTTGTGATCAGTTGGTTCAGGACGATTTCTGGTTTTCCGTCCTCATCGTAGCTGAACTCAATTTTACCCAGGCCTGGAATACGGATGTCATTGATGCGGTCAGGATCAGGAACCGCCTGAAGAACGTCCGCATGGAATCGGTTGACTTCCACCTGGATTTTTTGGAGGTCATCTTTGTTGAAGGCGTCCATGCGCTGTGCCTCAGCAAGATCTTCACCCAGACGTTGGCCCAACAGATGGGCTTCTGCGCTGTCCCCAAGATGTCTTGCATCAAGTCTTTCCAGGATCGTCTGAGTCAATGCCATGCGTTGTGAAAGCTCTTTGACCGCTTCTTGTTGACCGGCAATTTCTTGGGTCGATGCCATCTCGAGGGCGTTTCTGTCGACCATGCCGCCAAGTTGGGCAGACGTGAGTCCGCTCGGATCCACGTCGAAGTTAAATCCTCCTTCGATCGTGTTGAGGCTCAGCTTCCCTCCCGCGAGTGTATGCGGCACTTCTGTTATTCCTTCAGCCTCTGGAGTTTCTGGAGTCGTCTCTCCTTCAGTCGTCCCTGTCGGAGCGCCAGTCGTCCCTGTCGGAGCGCCGATCCCGTGCTCATACGTGAATCCTTGGGCGCGCGCTTCCTCGAGTGTTAACTCGTGTCCCGTTTGTGCGTCGAAAAATCCAATCGTCACATGGCCGTCAGGAGATCCGTGAGCGAGCACAGCGATGCGGCCGATCGCCTCGGTGGAGAGACGCGTGTCGCCGCCCGTGTGGATAATGCCGGCCTCACGCGCCGCCGTCAGAGCTTGCTTTGCGCTGAGCCCCTGGCGCTCGAGAATTTTAATGATGCCGTCGCCTTTGTGAACGGTTCCGGTTTCGATTTGAGATTCGGTGTACTCAGCAGAGGATCCAGGTTCTGGAGCAACGCCAGGCTCATGGTCTGTGCTACCTGTACCAGGATGACCGGCGTCGCTTGTTCCTGCGCCAGTATCTCCTGCATCACTTGTGCCAGTGTCGCCGGTATCTGCACCGGAGTCAGCAGGAGCTTCAGTTACTGCCTCGCTCGCACGGCCAAATAGAGAACCGATTCTTTCCCACGGCGCTTTGATATTGTTCCACGCGGCTTGGCCAGTGCCTTTTTCTTCCCACGCTTTCAGGCTCGCCTCGATCATGCTTGACGGCCCGCCTTCCTGCATCATCTCGCTGATGGCGAGCTCGGCAAACCCTGCGGCGCGCAACACCGTAGTCGCGCCCTGGACAAAGTTGAGAGCCTTACCCGTTTTTGTCTCAGCTCCGCCACCCTTCAATTGCGCCCAGGTTTCTTTCATGCCGTCCACGATGAGTCTGTTGAAGCCCACACCAGGAGCAAGACCTCGCGCTTTCTTTTCTTCTGAGAGGCGAGCATAGCGTTCGTACAAAGCGACGGATCCATACGCGACGCCTCGCATCGCGGAAAGCCCTGTCAACATGAGAGCCGAGTTGAGCGTCTCTTTCAGCACCTGTGTGTTTTTGATCCGTGACTGGATGGCCTCGTCAAGGAGCCGAGCGATCTCTTCGTCGCGCTCGGTTCTTGCTAACAGGTTTTCTTTATTTGTTGCGTTTAGCGCGTCTTCAACTTGTTGTATGAGCGTTTTCTGTTTTTCTACCGTCAAGAATTTTGAGGCTCGGATCGCTTCTGCAAGTTTCGTCCTTCTTGTCTCTAGTGAGATGACATCTTCTCTGACATTATCAGGTTCTGCCTCTGTCGATTTGAGCGCTTCCTTGATGCGCTTGCGTTCTTGGGCGGTAAAGTATTTCTGCGTCAGCCACTCAGGGAGATCCGCGACAATTTTAATACCCGTGTAGCTGGCCACCACACTCATGAGTCCAGCGGCGATATTCTTGCTCACGTCTGTGCCGGTTGGTTTGTAATCTTTTTCGTCTTGTGGAGTGACCTCGCCACGGAATCGCGCCTTGAATCGATCAACTGAATGACGGAAAGAATCACTGAGGTGACTAAACAAACTTTTCTTGACTTCAGGAGTTTCTTCTTCTTCTTCTTCTTCTTCTGCAGCCGATGGAGTTGCCGGAGCGGCTTCTGCCGAAGCAGAGGCGGCAGCCACTGCTGCCGCATCCGGAGTAGCTTCTTGAGCAGGAGTCGATGACGCAGGGACAGTCCTGCCGAATTTATTTCGTTTGACAGGCACAAGCGGCTTGGGAGCTGGTCCAGATTCTGGCACGGCGAATGGATCTGATTGGGCAGATTCTGGTGATGCGGGAGCTGCCTCTGATGCCGATGCTGGAGGTTGGGCTTCAGTCAAAGGCTGACCAGCCTCTTGCTGTGGTGCTTCTGCAGCCGCTGCTGGTGCTAATTTTTTTGCTCGGGATGTTTTCTTTTTTGGTTCTGGTTCAGCTGGCGCGGGAGCAGTCTCTCCTCGAGTCTGAGCGATCTCGGAGTCGAAGACTGGAGTCGCAGCCGCGGGAACCGAAACAGGACGTGTCTCAGCGGGAACGCCGAAACGGGGACGGCGAAGGATTTTTGTTTTTTCCGGCGGAGTTGCGGCTGGATTGGCTCCTTCACCCGGTGGTGGGACTATTGGCATAGGGCTCATAGAGTTTGCAAATAATCTCTCAGTTGTTGAATGCGGCTGGTGCGCTGCAGATCATCGGCGAGTGTGAGGGAAGCTTTGTGCTTTTGTTTTTCAGCGTGAGCTTCTTGCTCAGTATATTCGGCCATGATTTTTTTGATGCCTTCCGTCAGCTCGTGCTCGGTAGCGGCTTCAGATTCCTCCCACGCAAAGACGAGCTTGAAAAGATCCTCCTCGAGCTTTGGGTCGTCAGACATCGAGAGCAGGTCGATGAGCATGAGCTTGGTCTCTCGATCAAGCGGACGGGTTTCTAATAGGTGTTGGAAGCGCGTCCAGCTCATACCTCGGCTTTCTTGAGAGTCGCCTCGATGTCATCAAGAACGCTCATGGCTTTTTCCTCAGCGGCAGCCTGCGCGGCTTGGTAGTCACGATCAGCTTTTTGGATCGCCTCGCCCAGTTCTTTGTTTTGTCCCACGGCTGTGTCGTGGACGTTGGCTTCTAAGACTTTCATGAGGCGGTCGAGCTGCTCGGGAGTCATCTCCGGCATCATGGCGATGAAGCCGGCTTTTACGTCCTCGGGCATGTCCGCGGCAGCCAAGAGCAGAGCAAAACGCTCGCCGAGTTTCTTTGCTTCTTGCTCTATGTCTATTGGTTGGTTCATAGTGTGTATAACTTGAAACAAGTATACCTCACTTTTATGCCAAACATCGAATACCCGTACATGCCAGCTGGGCGGTTTCTCAAGTACGCGGCGGTTGACGATCCGTTTATGGTCGAGGCAAGCAAGGCACGAGAGGAGTGCGCGGGTGATCCTTTGTATCCTGTGGGAATCGTGATGGTGAAAAATGGTCAGGTCGTCGCGCGGGCTGGGAACGGATTTAACCGCGGGCCGGGAAAGGTTCACGTGTGCCCACGGATCGTTCTGGATTGTCCGAGCGGGACAGGCTACGAGCTGTGTGATCTTCACGACGCGCCAGGACATAGTGAGAGGATGGTGCTGCAGGCGGCATGGGAAGCGGGAGTCGATCCTGCTGGAGCTGATGTGTACATGTTCGGTCACTGGTGGGCGTGTGAACCGTGCTGGACAGCTTTGATTGAAGCCGGCGTGCGGGACTTGTATGTTGTGGATGACGCGCATGAGCGATTCAGTCGAGACAAGGTGTATGGGGAAACGCTGACGCCGAGCGTGAGGACAGTGTCGCTCGTGGGGTTTGATGGTGAGATTCTGGAGGCTGTCTGTGGTCAACTGGGGGAGTTGGGGCTTGAACAAGTCGATCAGGATGCTGATGTGCGCTGCGTGATGGAGGGTGACGGCGTGCGATGTTTTCTCAAAGATGAAATAGAGCCAGTTTACAAAGTCGAGTCTGGAGATCATCTTGCGCGGCAGTTAAGAAACGTGCTGAGACAGCTGTAGTTGAACCAATCGGTGGGAGCTAAGCTCCCAACTCAGACTGTAAAATCAGCTTCAGTTGGGAGCTAAGCTCCCGAGGCAAAAAGAATAGCGCGTTCCGTCCCATTGGGAAGAAACGCGCGAGGGTCGTGTGAGTGAGGGTCAGGTAGCGGTGGCCTTCTTCTGGTACTCCTTGGTGCCAGGCCAGTGGAGCTCCTCGAGCGCCAGGATCTGCCGTGCCCAGGAGGAGCGAACCCAGATGTATTCGCTGACCGTGGGAATTTCTCGACCCATGAAGAGGTCGAGATGGTCGAGCTTGAGGCTACGAAGTTCCTCAGGTCGCTCTCGCGGCTGGAGGTGGTTCACCGCGACGAGCTGCTCGTTGTCGGTGATCAGGCAGAACATGCACTCACCGTCATGCAGGCACTGGTACTTGTCCCAGACCTGTTGAGGCGTGAGGTCCACCATCTTGGCGACGGTGGCGAGCCGGCACCAGCGGCGGCGGGTTCTGCACCCGGTGGTCTCCTTGACCATGTAGGGCGCGCGACCCACGAGGCGTTCGAGGATGCCATGCTTGACCTGGCGGGCACCCTGGAAGAAGGTCGTGTCAGGCCACTCATCGTAGCCATCGGTCATGCCCGTGGACGTCATGAGGCCGAAGGGTCCCTCCGCCCAGCGCACGCAGATGGTCGGGTTGTGCTGGTCGCCCTCTACGACCGTGGTGAGGTGGATCTCGTTGCCCGCCTCACTGATGATCTCCCGACGTTCGAACGAGTACGGCTCGGGGTTGCCGTCCTCATCGTAGGTGTGTGACCGCCGGTATGGCAGAGGCCGGCGATAGGTGATCAGTGCCCAGGCCCCCTCGGGGACATCCTCGCATTCGATCGTGATGTCCTCGTAGATCGGTTCACGTTCGTCGTCGTAGGTCTCGCTGTGCTGGCTGGTCTTGATGCGGAGCATGGCTCCTCCTTGTCCCGAGTTCCCGTGATGGGTCCTCTTTGGTTGGACTGAGCAAGGATAGTTGAAAATTCGCCGTTTGTCAACCTCACCGTTGTAGATACAAATAAAGGTTACCGAAACTCTCCGGGTAGATACTAATTCGGTTACCGTGTCGCCATATGACTATGGTGACAAGACATGAAGTGCTCCGTGAGCATCTAAAAGATTGGCTGAGTGCCAATGGAGACAGA
>JACRJW010000079.1 GCA_016235605.1 Candidatus Uhrbacteria bacterium
GTCTTCGACACTTTGAACGAACCGCAAAATACGCACTTTTTACCCCTCAAAAAGTTGGCCGCGCAACTGAACACGTTCTTTCGTCTTGTAACCATAAGGATATTTTAGCACCCTATGGTTACGAAACGCCCTAATTACCTTTTTTATTGTCTATTGTTGTACTGTCAATTTTGGCTATTTCTTCCTGGAGCGACTCCCGGGACTGATGAGCACGCGTACAAGCGCGAGAAGGGCAAGGATGCCGACGAGCCAAAACAATCCCATGGTGACCATGGCAAAGACGCCCCACCATGACGCGCTAAAACCTGACATCAATCCTGTGCCCCACGAGCCTCCTGAGAGGCCGTTCATCATGCTCATCATCGGAAACCATGTCGATCCCCACGTTGTGCTGTCTACCTCACCCGCGGTTGGGTTACAGCCAGAGAGGCGCTCTCCCATCAACGCATGCATGTCCTCTTCGCCGGATGCGCCCAGTTGGCGTTCCATCATCGCATTCATAGAAATGTGGGCCTCCCCGACCATGATCCCCATGTAGTATTCCCCGATGCGTTCAAAATCATCTGCGGCCAGCGTTGCACACGTCACCGTCCCATTGGTGAGATTTTCAACGATCACTTTTCCCTCCGCTTCCTCCCGCGTTGTATGTCCATCATCGGTAACCGTATAGCCGCTTCCCATCATCTGGGCATGGGCAACGCCCGTAGAGGATACAAAAAACAGACTGAGCGCCATCGCCATGAGAATAAGGACACACGCTGCACGAAGAGCGTATAGGGTCGATCGGTTGGACATAAGAAAGATGAGAGAGACTCAATTGGTCTTTGAAGGAAAGTATAGCATATCCTTTTGACAGAACCTGAGGCGCCGTGATGGCAACGCGCTGAAAAAAATCTGACTCCGTGTGAGTCAGACCGTTGCGCTCAAAGGCGTGCGATGTAGAGCACGGCGTCCCCGCGCTCAAAATTGCAGATTGAGTCCCACCATGCCTGAACGCGCCCGTCGCGATTGATTGGCTTCTCGCCGTAGAGCGCGCCACCATAAAACCCCTGCTGGATCGTTGAGGTCATCCCTAGCGCACGCGCGAGTTCTCGCCGACGTTCATGCATCTTGTCAGTGGCCACGTGAGGGCGAGGATGTGGGAGAAGTTCGCTCGCGATGCCCTGGACAGAGGACCAGACGATCGGCGACTGCGTGCGTCCCGCGAACCAGAGAAGTTCTGGGTGATCACGCATGACCATCCGCGTCACTTCTGACTTGATCCCAGCCCCCTGGTACTGAGGAAGGATCAACGTTCCGGCAATATAGAGCACGCCGGGAATCGGCAGTTTGCACAGCATGCAACCAACCAGTGTCCCACCGTCGAAGATGCAGACACAGAAGTCGGTATCGGCGAGGTGCCTCTCGACATCCCCGATGAGCTCGGGCGTGATGGGCTGCCGGAACCCTTCCGATGCAAGGATGACGAGATCGTCGAGGGATGGTTTTTTCTGAACGAAGTCCACGGAACCTCCAATCAAAAACACCCTGGAAGTCCAGGGCGTCGGGTGAAACAAAACGCAAAACCTGGGCTTCATCAAGGGAGCCAGGTCCACCAAGCGGATTGTGATCGTTGTATCTGCATACCTGTGATCAGGATACAAAAACCGGACCTGCTTGTCAAAAAACCCATCCACAGTCAAAATATCGTTATATGAAACGTCTCCTTTTTTTTCTCCTCATCGTGGCGGTCGTCATTCTCGGATATCTCTACCTGCAACGACCTGCTGTCGACGCCACAGGAAAACTCCATGCAGATCTCTACCGTGGCGCGTCAGACTCCTGGGACCCTGGGATCCAAACGTTCCCCTTCCGTCCACAGGACATCGACGGCCAGACGGTCGGATCATCGACGGCCATCAGGCTTGAGTGGAAACAACCCAAGAAAACATACAACCACTTCCTTCTTACAGTCACGGATCCTGCAACCAATACGACCACAAGAGAATCTGGCGAACATGACCGTGTGAGCCTGGACATCACTGGCCTGAAACCTGACACACAGTATGTGTTCGCCCTGCAGGCCTGCTTTGATCCACGATGCCAAACGTGGATGATCGCCCAGGACGAAACCACGGCTCGGACGCCTGTGGAATTCTGGAGCGAAGACAAGGAACCCATCCTGCTCAATCCTTGAAGAGACCTCTGAACACAAAAGAGACTCGGCCTCTTTTTTGGATTGACGAGTTTTTCTTCGTCTGCTAGACTCATCGCGTCTTGGTTCAAACGAGGGGCGCAGCCAAGATTCCTACCAAAACTCCCTACAACCCAAGCTCCTCATTCGTGGAGATTCCGTGCCCGAGCTGAAGATGTTTGATCCTTCTGCGACCACGCTGCTGACGAGGCCTCCTTCACCGCCCTCCCCGGGCATCCCAAGGCCGCTCCCGCCGCTCCTGGATCCCCAGAACGGTCAGTTCCTCTCGCGTCCCGACCACATGGCCGGCCGCCAGGTCTGCATCACCCTCTACGCCATGAGCGCAAAGCGCGAAGCGCGCGAACGTGCCTGGCGGAGCCGCGAAAACAAGGTGAGCATGGTTGACCTGGGTCGTGCGGCCAAGGCGCTCGAACTCGCCAGCGTCAACTGGCGCGAGCTGGAAAACCACGAGGACATCCTCGAGGCGGCCGAAACGCTCCGCGCTCCCGGGGCGACGCACTAGAGATCTCTGCAACCTGATCCTTTCCCGGTTCACACCGGACGCTGATCACCTCGATCACGGCACGCCGTTCTCAAACGACGTGCCACGACCTCGACCTTGTGTCGAGGTTTTAAAATTCGATCGTGCGCATTTCACACGCATCGTCGTAACAAGACGCCTCGGCCTGTTTGATGATCTTCGCCATCATTTTCACGGCTTGCAAAGGATATTTTCCGCTGGCGGATTCTCCCGAGAGCATCACCCCGCTTGCACAATCAAAAACCGCATTAGCCACGTCGGACACTTCCGCGCGCGTTGGACGAGGGTTGCGGATCATCGAATCGAGCATTTGGGTTGCGATGACCACGGGCTTGCCAGCATGGCGGCAGGCCTGGATCATTTCTTTTTGGCGGATTGGCACTTCTTCTGCATCGATCTCCACGCCCAAGTCCCCACGCGCCACGATGATGCCGTCTGCCGCCTTGATAATCGCATCGATCGCATCAATGGCTTCATGCTTTTCGATCTTCACGATCACCCGCGCCAAAGGTTTTCCTTTGTGTGTTTTTTGTTTCACGAATCGCTTGAGTGCCAACACTTGAGAAGCCTTCGTCACAAAAGACAGGGCAAACCAATCCACTCCCTGTTCGATCCCAAACAACACGTCTTCTTTATCTTTGGAGGTGAATGCCGGAACCTTCAGTGTGGAGTCGGGAAAATTCATTCCCTTGTGTGAGGTCACCACGCCGCCGCTCACAACCTTCACCTCAATCTTGCCACGGCTTCCACGGACAAATGTCGTTTCGATGATCCCATCGTCCATGTAAATCCGATCGCCTTTCTTGAGATCCCTGTAAAGATTCACATACGTCACCGGCAGCGTCACGGTCTTGCCGTTTCTGAGCGCCATGCCTTTGTCAGGCAAGACACCCAGACGGATCTTGGGCCCCTGCAGATCGCCGATGATCGGAACCATTTTCTTTGCAGAGCGAGCGGCATGCCTAATCGTACGAATCAACCGCGCGTGATCGGCGTGGGTGGCATGGGAAAAATTCAACCGCGCCATATCCATCCCCGAGTTCATCATCGCGGTCAAGACGGGAAGCGCGGCGCTCGCGGGTCCCACGGTGCAAAGCATTTTTGTGCGTCGCACCTGTTTACTCTTCGCCATATTCGGCAAGGGTTACGTCGACGGTCATGAGCACTCCGTCCCGCAGCACAGAGAGCTTCACCACGTCACCGGGATGGTAGGCCGAGATGATTTCTGCAAGCGCGTGATCTTCAGAAAGGTTTACGCTATCCACGGCAATGATCACATCTTTTTCTTTGAGTCCCGCCAGATCTGCCGGCGAGCCAGCAAATACGCCAACCTCGCCGGGCTGTGAGCCTGCCACAACCATGGCGCCGACCTCGTAATCGATATTTTGGCCGCTGGTGGCGTCTGGCTCGACCAACACGTAGCGCACGCCAAGCCAAGGACGGACAATACGGCCAAACGCCTGGACGTCATCGATCGCGCGCTTGGCCTCGTTGATCGGGATCGCAAACCCGACCGACTCCCCTTCAAAACTCACGGCGGTGTTGATGCCGATGACTTCTCCCAGCAGATTGATGAGTGGCCCGCCAGAGTTGCCTGGATTGATCGCCGCGTCGGTTTGGATGGCTGCTTCAATGACTTCCGTCTTGGAGGCGTCTCCGGCCGTCACGCGGCGATTCATGCCTGAGACAACGCCTTTGGTGACGGTATTGCGGAATTCCGAGAGTGTGTTGCCGATCGCGATCACCGTCTGGCCAATGCGAATGCCGTCAGAATCTCCCAAGGTCACCGTGGGGAATCCATCGCCCTGTACGCGCAAAATCGCAATGTCTTGGAAGGGATCGATGTCCACGAGCGTGGCCGGAAGTTCGTCACCCTCATTTGTCACCACCACAAACGTCACTCCTTCTTCGTCCACCACATGACGGTTGGTGAGGACATATCCGTCAGAGGTGACAAAAAAACCCGTTCCACTGCTCACCTCCACAAGCTCCTGTGCGCTCTCATCATCCAGCGGTGAGAGAGAAAAAAACGGGTCTAAGGACAGGGCGTTCAGTCCGTCGTACACGTCTCCACGTTCTTTTTTGACGACGATACTCACCACCTATGAGCTCAAGCGTTCTACCACCGCAAAGGTGGCGCTCTCCTCTTCAATCAAATAGACAATCCGTGAA
>JACRJW010000078.1 GCA_016235605.1 Candidatus Uhrbacteria bacterium
GTTGATGCTCGCTGGCGTCCTGCTCCTGCCGGCGCTATTCGTCTCCGCGCAAGAGGGGGGACAAAACGGGCAGCAAGACCGTCCGGGCAAGCCTGGCGTCCCGGTCCAGATCGTCTCGATCGCGACGGGAAGCAACGGTTCAGGGACCATCCAAGCGACCCTTGAGCGCGTCCCTGAAAAGGTTACGGAAGATTTCGGTGTAGAGGAAGGAGATACACTGACGATCACCTTTACAGCTGAGACGACATTTTTTAAGGACAAAGAGGAAGCCACGATCAGCGACTTCGCCGTTGGCGATGTGATTTTCGCCGCAGGTGACGTCAATCTCGAGGAGCTCACGGTTGCCGCAGACCACGTCTCGGACCGCCTGCCCAAGTTTACTCCAAAGTGCCAGCATGAGGATGAGGAAGGGAATCCTGTTGATGAGCCCACCAATCAGTCAGACATTCGAGAATAGTGAGACCTGCTTGTCGGCAGGCAGGGAGCCGGTCAAAGATGACCGGCTTTTGGTTTGAATCTGTACATCTTTCCTGTACGATATTGGAGTCATAGAGGTAAAAGTGAAGAGCCAATGGCAGCGTTTGCATGTGGAATGATCTTTGATGTCGCGCAGATCTTGTCTCCAACTTCCATGAGTATTCAGCAATGGCTTCTCTCCTCATCGCATCATTCGGTGCGGTTTTTATTTATCTTGTCACTATTGATCTTGTCACATTTGGAGTGCTGACTTTTTTTCGCCCCTGCGAAATTTTTTCAGCATTGTTTTTTTCCGAGATAGATCGTAACCCATTTTTGGAGCCTCGCCGATATGACGAACTCCTTCACTTCCTTCAGCACGTCTCGATCTGTTTTCCACACGCTTTGCTGTTCTTGCTCGAAGCCGATATTTTTAAGAAAGTAACGGAAGGCATCTCTTCCGCTCTTCGCATCGACAGGGACATCGTAAAGGACTAGACAGACGTATCCATCCGGTAACCTGGGATGTTCTTGCATCGACTCAGTCATTAGCTCCAGCCTTCCTTGGTTGGATAACTCAACGAAAAGTCTCCTCTCGATCTTTTTGGTCTTGATGAGTTTTTTACGTTTCAGATACGCTAATCGGTTTCGATGTTCTCGACGTTCTTTCATTCTGTCTACAGCCAGCTGCTCCTCAGGATCAAGGCGGTACTGCCGCCTACTCGCCGACTGATGAAACAGTTCCATCGCCTCCGTTGTGCCATTGTCGATCATCCGCAAGAGGGATGTCATTGCTTCCTTACCTTTGGGTCGTTTCTTCTCCATAGAGGATGTTGACTTTTTTTCGCAGGTGCGAAAATTTGTCAGTATTGACTCGGTTTAGTTTTGGGGAATGTATAAGATCTGAGCCAATGCAACTTTGGGCTAAGATTACTTTCATGTTGGTCAATGCAGCGAGCATTGATTTCAAATCAAAATCCCCCGAACACAAAAGCATGTGATTGGGGGAGGTTTGGAGGTTGAAATTTTTAGGGAAGTGTTTGGCTCACCTCACACATTCATAACATCATTGTTTTGACCTTCCGTCAAGGTTTGACTGGGGATATGTTATACTCAATTTCGCTATGATCCGCCTCTACAACACCCTCACGCGACAAAAGGAGGAATTCAAACCGATCCATGAAGGCAAAGTCAGCTTGTACGCCTGTGGGCCGACGGTGTATTGGTTCGCGCACATTGGTAACGTGCGACGTTATGTTTTTGATGACATTCTTCGTCGTGTTTTGGAATTTAATGGCCTTGAAGTGAAGCACGTCATGAACATCACCGACGTCGGTCATCTGACAGGTGACATGGACGAAGGTGAGGACAAGATGATCGTCGCGATGCGTCGGGAAGGAAAGACCGCTCACGAGATCGCGAAGTTTTATACGGACGCATTTTTGCAGGACGTCGACCGACTGAATATTCGCAGGGCGAATATCTATCCCAAAGCCACTGACCATATTCCTGAGCAGATCGAGATGATCAAGCATTTGGAGAAGAACGGATATGCGTATCGAACTTCTGATGGGATCTATTTTGATACATCAAAGTTGGAGAATTACGGACGGTTGTCTCAACAACGCTCGGAAGAAAAAAAAGCGGGAGCTCGAGTCGAGATGGGAGAGAAACGTCACGCGACGGATTTTGCGCTCTGGAGATTTTCTGGTATGGGAAGTATTCGAGAAATGGAGTGGGAATCACCCTGGGGAGTTGGTTTTCCTGGCTGGCACATTGAGTGCTCGGCTATGTCGATGAAATATCTCGACGTCCCCTTTGATATCCACACCGGCGGCGTCGATCACATTGCCGTGCATCATGAAAACGAAATCGCTCAGACGCAAGGAGCCGAAGGCATTCTGGAAGCCAACTTCTGGATGCATAGCGAGTTTCTCACGGTGGACAACGGCAAGATGAGCAAGTCGCTCGGAAACCTCTACACGATCGATGATCTGATCGCAAAGGGTTACGATCCGCTCGCGTATCGTTATTTCGTTTTGTCTGCGCATTATCGTTCCAAGATCAACTTCACCTTTGAGGCGCTCGACGCCGCGCAAAACGCTCTCACGAAACTTCGCGAAACGGTCCGTGATTGGGACGAACCAGATGTCGGTTGTGCAGAGCTCGAGGAAAAATTTCTTGCGGCGATGAATGATGACCTTGGTACGCCCCAAGCTCTTGCGATTGTCTGGGAACTTGTGAATGCGGATCTTCCCACCGGTGCCAAGGCTGAATCGATTCTGCGCATGGATCAAGTTCTGGGATTACGACTCAAAGAATACGTCGCTCACAGGGTGCAGGTTCCTTCTGTGGTGCAAGATCTTGTTGAACAACGAGAAGAGGCGCGAAACGCTAAGGACTGGAAGCGATCAGATGAATTGCGTAAACAGATCGAGATTCTTGGTTTCCTTGTTGAGGATACTCCAGGCGGTTCTCACATCAAAAAGTTCTAAAGATCGTGGGGATAACCCGCGGTTTTTTCTTTTTGTGGTAAAATAGAAACGATTATGGGTGATGGTAGAGAAAAAGATTTGCCAGTGGTAAAGCCGGTTGAAACGCCGGTTGTGGTTGACGCTGTTCGCGAGAGCGCTCCAGAGATGCTGGAGGGAAGTGAGACAGGAGAATCGCCAAAAGAAGCCGTGATGATGAAGGAGCCAAGGACAAGGGAGACGGCTGCGAGCGCGCCTGCGCCGGTTGTCTCAATGCCTGTGCGCATCGTCCCCAAAGCCGGAGATCGCCTGACAAAAGAAATTGAAGACATTCTCTCCGAGGATCTCACAGACCTGTATCTTGCGATGCCTCCTGAGAAGCAGCAGCAATTCAAAACCAAAGGAGAGGAGACAACCTCAAAGGTTCGTGAGTTGGTGCGTGCGGCCAAGGTGAACGCGAAGAAAATTTTTCAACTCATCCGTGACTGGCTGAAGGTCATTCCAGCTGTGAACCGATTTTTTCTCGAGCAAGAGGCAAAAATCAAGACCGATAAAATTTTGCTCGTGAGTGAGGAGGAGAAAAAACGAAACGAAACGATGTGATGAGTCTACTTCAATCTGGTTTGCAGACAAGCGCACAACCTGCACGAGCGGTCACACAGGGGGATCTTTATGTTTCTGGGCTGATCGTATGGTCCCTGTTGGGCCTGTTCGTCCTGATCGGTTCTTTGTTTCTTGTGAGGATGTTGTTACGTCGATACGCGCGGGCCAAACAAGCCACGTTCAATCGAGTGACGCTTCTGGTGACGCTCCCAAAGTTTCGACGCGAAGAAGAAAGTGAACGGGGAGGGACAAAAGAACAAATCAAGGAAGAGATCGCCGCCGCTGAAATTTTTTTCTCTGCGGTGGGTGGGCTCAGGGCCCAGCATGGCTTCCACGCCTGGCTGTTTGGACGCAGTGATGAAATCGCGTTTGAGATCGTCTCCCACAACAAACGCATCAGATTTTACGTCTCGGTCCCTGTGGCGATGCGCCAGATGGTTGAACAACAATTGTCCGCTGCGTATCCAGATGTCTACCTGGAAGAAGTCGAAGATTACAATATCTTCCAACCCACAGGCGTGATGGTCGGCAGTCATCTCGTGTTCCGTCGGCAAAGCGCGTTTCCCATCAAAACCTACACGACTCTTGAAAAAGATCCGCTCAATGCGATCACGAACATCCTCTCAAAACTTCCAGAGGAGGACGGGGCGGCGTTTCAATTTTTGGTGCGATCTTCGTATGCCAGATGGCGCAAGCCCGGTATCAAGATCGCCAGCGACATGCAACAAGGAATGAAACTTGATGAGGCGATCAAAGGCAAAAAAGCAAAAAAAATAGATTTCCTGGAACTGGCAGGGTTCGGGGGCGATAAACCAAAGGAACCGGAAAAAGAATATCGTTTGTCACCGTTGGAGGATCAGATCGTGAAAGGCTTGCAAGAGAAGGCTAGCAAGGCGGGCATGGACGTGTGCATCCGTCTGGTGAGCGCTTCCAAAACCGCCGAGGCCGCACAATCTCTCATGCAAAATATGCTGAACGCCTTTGCGCAGTTCAACATCTATGAGTACGGCAATTCGTTCGTAAAAGTGATCCCAAGGCGCAAAAAACGGATCATCCAAGATTTTATTTATCGGACGTTTGATGAACGCAATACCGTTGTCGTGAATGCCGAGGAGATGGCGAGCCTGTGGCACTTGCCGCTCCCTTGGACGGATACGCCCAACATCCAGTGGCTCATCGCGCGCAAAGGCCCTGCGCCTGCCAACGTTCCAGGGCCTGAGGATGGCGATATCGAATTGGGCTACAACATGTTCCGTGGGATCAAGACGCCCGTGTGGATGAAAGCGCTCGATCGTACCCGACACATGTACATCATCGGCAAGTCCGGTTCTGGTAAGTCCCAGTTGATTGCCAGTCTTGCCTTGCAAGATATCCGCGCAGGTCACGGGGTCGCCGTCGTGGAGCCGCACGGCGATCTCATTGAACAGATCCTAGCGAACATTCCCAAAGAGCGTGTGGATGACGTGATCGTGTTCAATCCCTCCGACGTCGATCGCCCGATGGGTCTCAATATGCTGGAGGCTAAGGACGAAAGCATGAAGGATTTTGCGGCGCAGGAAATGGTGGCGATTTTTTACAAGCTGTTTCCGCCTGAGATGATCGGCCCCATGTTTGAGCACCACATGCGAAACGTGATGCTAACCTTAATGGCCGACACAGAAAATCCAGGAACGATCGCTGAGATTCCACGAATGTTTTCTGATGTTGATTTTCAACAAAAGTGGCGCGCAAAAGTCACCGATCCCGTGATTCAGTCCTACTGGGTGAACGAGGTGGACAAGACGTCTGACTTCCACAAGTCGGAAATGCTCGGCTACTTGATCTCCAAAGTTGGACGCTTTGTGGAAAATGAAATGATGCGGAACATCATCGGCCAGACGCGATCGAGTTTTGATTTCCGCGACGTCATGGACAAGAAGAAAATTTTGCTCGTGAACCTCTCAAAAGGAAAAACCGGGGACGTGAACGCCGAGCTCTTGGGTCTCATCATCGTGTCCAAGCTGCAGATGGCGGCTCTCACACGCGCCGATATCCCCGAAGACCAGCGCCACGACTTTTATCTCTACATCGATGAGTTCCAAAACTTCATCACGGATTCGATCGCCACGATTTTGTCCGAGGCGCGTAAGTATCGTCTGAACCTCATCATCGCCCACCAGTACATCGGCCAGCTCGTGAAAAATAACGACACGAAAATCCGCGATGCCGTGTTTGGCAACGTGGGAACAAACTTTGTCGCGCGCATTGGGCCTGAGGACGTAGAGACGCTCGAGAAACTCTACGCGCCGGAGTTTTCTGGGTATGATATGATCAACTCCGATAAGTTTACGTGGTATGTGAAGATGATCGTCGATAATGCCCAGATCAAACCCTTTACGCTCAACTTCAAGCCGCCGCCAAAAGGAGATGTTGAGCTCGCGACCGCGATCAAAGAACTTTCGCGTCTCAAGTATGGACGGGATCGGGCGATTGTCACGGCCGACCTTGCTGAGAGGATGCAGATGGTGAACCTGGGGCCGGTCACCACGAAACCTGGAGAATTTTAATTATGGACACCTTTCTTGATGAGGAAGAAGAACTGTTTGAAGCTGAACCGGACGCTCAGCTTCATGCCAACCGTGTGGAGCATGGCGACGTGCGCGGTCGTTTGGCGTTACAAATGTTGAAACACGTGCGCGACTCCATGAATCATATTATCCAGCTGCTCGAGGAAGGTGATACGGCGCGAGCTACGCGGCACATGGTTGATTTTGTCTCGAGCAAGAAACGCACGGAGACAGAGCTTGAGACCACTTCAGGTTCACGTGTCCTGGAAGGCGTCTTTGACGGCATGGCCATGGTGGGAGGTGACGGCGTGCGTTACGCGGTTCCAGAGAACTATGCGTCGAAGTCCAAACTGGTGGAAGGGGACATTTTGAAGCTCACCATCAAGCCCGATGGCACCAACGTGTTCAAGCAAATCGGCCCGATTGAACGCAGACGTTTGGTGGGTGAACTCGCGCTGGATGCATCCACCCAGGAACCGGTTGTGATGTGCGGACAGGACGTGTATAAAGTGCTTGCCGCGACGGTTTCCTATTTTAAGGGGATCCCAGGCGATGAGGTCGTGATTCTTGTTCCAAGCGGCGGACGCTGTGTCTGGGCGGCGGTGGAGAGGATCAGTCATTAGTATGTCCAAGGTCATTTATCGAATCTATCGACCAACCACCTTTGGGACCGTGAGCGGGCAAAACCACGTGGTCACTACCCTTCAAAACCAATACGCTTCTGAGTCCCTGGCTCATGCGTATCTGTTTACGGGTCCGCGCGGGGTTGGCAAAACGACGGTTGCACGGCTCTTGGCGAAGCTCGTGAATTGTTTGGACCCCAAAAAAAATGAACCGTGCAATACCTGTACGGCTTGCGTGGCGGTGAGCTCAGGAACGGCTCTGGATATGTTTGAGATCGACGCGGCTTCCCACACGGATGTCGAGCATGTGCGAGAGACGATCATTCAATCCGTGCGGTTTGCCCCAAGCTTGCTCAAAAAGAAAGTGTATATTATCGATGAGGTGCACATGCTCTCGGGAAGTGCGTTCAACGCGCTGTTGAAGACGCTCGAGGAACCGCCTGAGCACGTCCTTTTTATTTTGGCGACGACGGAGATCCACAAAGTTCCAGAGACTGTTATCAGCCGTTGCCAGCGGTTTGATTTTCGAAAAATTTCGCCGGAGGGACTTGTGGGCCGCATGCAGGGGATTGTGAAGGAGGAAGGCGTACAGGTTGATCTGGACGTCCTTCAGGCCATCGCCAGGCACAGTGGCGGCTGTGCGCGTGACGCTGAAAGTTTGCTCGGCCAAGTCCTGGCGCTTGGTGAAAAGCGGGTCAGCATGAAGGAAGCCTCGCTCGTTTTACCGGCAACGTCGTTGGTGTTGGTGGAAGAATTTGTTGGCGCCCTCTGCACCTCCGACGCACAGAGCGCCATCACCCTGTTGAACACCTATCTTGATCAAGGTGTCGATCTCCATCAGTTTCTTGCTGACACGACTTCCTGGCTCCGTGATCGGCTTCTTGCATCTGTGTCCCAGAAAGAATTTCAGTTTGCTCCAGCCTTTCTTGGCAAGACGATTGAGGAACTGTTGAGTGCTGAACGTCTGATCCGCTCTGAACACATTCCACAGTTACCTGTGGAGCTTGCGATTATCAGGATCTGTACAGGAAGAGATGAAGTGCCAAAAAATTTTAAGAAGCAGGAGGTTGATTCGACGTGTCCTCACGTCGAGAGGGCCTCTCCTTCTCAGGATGACACGACGGTCACGGTCTTTGATACGATCCCTGTGATTAGCCTCGACGAGGTCAAAGAAAAATGGCCGCAGGTGTACGAGCAGATCAAGTCGTGCAGCGCGTCACTCCCGCTGTTCATGAATTCATGTGAGCTTCGATCCGTTGCCGGGAACCGTGTCGAGATCGGTTTTGAGCACGACCTGTATGTCCAGACGGTGAACCAAGAAAAGAATCGTCGAACGATTGAAGATGTTTTTGAGAAAGTCTTGGGGAAACGGCTGAGCGTGAAAGCGATCCAGGCCAAGCGACCTGAAGAAGCCGCCGTCCAAGAGCTTCTGGCAGAATTCGGTGGGAACGTTATCTAGGGAAAAGAAAAAACGATCGTCCAGTGACGGTCGTTTTTTCTGGTTCCCGAGCAGGGATTCGAACCCCGATTGACTGGTTCAGAGCCAGCTGTCCTGCCTTTAGACGACTCGGGAGTGATAAGCGGCGAAATTATATCGAGTTCAAGCGCTATTGACAAGGAGGGCTTATTCTGGTATTCTCCTTCCACTCGCAATGCACACGGCTACGCGAGTTCTCCCTCAACCACGGGGAAACCAATGCAGAATTGCCCGGATCCGCACTGCCACTTCAAGACCAACAAACCCGGAGGGATGGACTCTCACCTGAAGACGAACCCGCACCATCAGGCGGGCGCGAAGTTCCGGGAGTTCAAGGGACACAACGCCAACCAGAACAAGAAGTCGCCCAAGAACGGCGGCAAGGGTGGCGAGGGGGCACGCGCCAAGTAGCTCGTCAGCTCAGGACGACTCGGTCGAGCTCAGCTCGACGAGGGATGAGTCAGACATCCTCTCCTGCTCGCCCGCCCAAGCTTTTGGGGAAAAAGCAAGGGCGGGTTTTATTTTTGTACAGCAAACTCAATAATCGCACCGGCAATGTCCTGTCCCGTCACTCTCTCCAACTCTTTGAACCCAGGGTTTGAATTCACTTCCAGGAGCAGTGGTCCTTTCAACGAACGGATGAGATCTACGCCGGCGATGTCGAGATCGAATAATTTTGCTGCGCGAGTCGCCAGATCCTGTTCCTCGTTTGTGAGGTTCACGATCGATCCTGTTCCTCCGTTGGACGTATTGGCACGGACGTCTCCTTCAGGCGCGGTTCGCTCCATGGTCGCGAGCACACGACCGCCCAAAACAAATACACGGAGATCTTTGTGCTGTGTCTGTCCGATGAACTCCTCGACGATCATAGGATTGCCGTCTCGTACTGCAAGATACTCTGCGATCGGCTGGAGCGTTTCTGCATCCTGCGCGTAAAAAACGCCTTTGCCATGCGTCCCAAACGCAACTTTCAGGATCACAGGGAAGCCAATGTCCTGTGCGATCTTGAGGGCGCCCTGAGGACCTCGACAGACTCCCCATCGAGGACACGGCAAACCCTGCTCAGCAAAAAACACATGTTGAGTGATTTTGTTTTTGGCCCAGGCAAAACTCGGGGACGCGTTGATGACTTTGTAGCCGGCACTCACAAGCATCTGCACGGCGTACGTTCGCAAACTCGGTTCCTCGATAAAGTTGGGACGAGAGATGATGACGTCTAGGCGTGGGAGTGGTTGGTTCTGGTGGAGGATGTGTCCTTCCGTGAACGACAAATACGGCTCGTAGATTTTCACAAGCTGATGACCACGGGAAGCAGCCGCCGTCTCAAAACGGTCAGCGCCGGTGTATTGTTCCTGTGAGGGATCAGAGAAGATGAGGAGTCCTATGGTCATATCACTTTGCCATGGGGACACGCTGTGCGGCGACAGGGTTCATTGCGTCGCGGTCGCTGAGGGCATCATGGAGCAGTCCGTCCAGCAGGATCTCGTTTAGAATTTCATGGACGGCTTCCACGTTTTCCGTCGTGTGCAGTCTCTCTTTGAATGGTCGCGCTCCTGGCACGCCACGGAAGTACCACGAGAGGTGTTTACGGAAGGTTTTGATTCCGGCAGGACCATATTGTTCGAGGTGATAGGCAAGGTGAGCCTTGATCACACGGATACGTTCCTCAAGCGTCACCTGAGTTGGGATCTTTCCCTGAAGGACGTCCGCGATCTGGGAAAAGATCCAAGGGTTGCCCAGCGCTCCGCGGGCGATGAGGACGCCATCGGTTTTGGTTTGATTGAGCGCGCTCAGTGTCAATGGTGCCGAGTGGATGTCCCCGTTCCCGAGCACGGGAATCGAAAGCGTCGACTTCAATTCACCGATGAGGTTCCAATCAGACTGTCCTGAGTAGCCTTGGGTTTTTGTGCGGCCATGGATGGTGATCATGTCGGCACCCGCGTCCTCGATCACTTTGGCAAACGCAAAACACTCACGAGGATCATCCCAGCCCGTGCGGATCTTGATCGAGAGCGGGACCATGATCGCGGCTTTCATTTTTTTGATAATCTTGGTGGCGAGCTCAGGCTCCCGCATCAGCGCCGCGCCGTTGAAGTTGTGGACGATTTTGTAGACGGGACAGCCCATGTTCACGTCAAAGCCTTCTGGATGGTGCTCGGCCTCGATGATGCGCGCGGCTTCCGCCATCGTGTCAGGATCTGAACCGAACAACTGTTGCACGATAGGACGTTCATCTGGATGAATGTTGGTCATCGTGATCGTTTTGTTGTTTCTGCGGACGACGGCTTCAGAACTCACCATCTCTCGAAACACAATAGGAGAGGTGGAAAAGGTGGATACGGAACGCACCGTACGACAAAACGCCGAGTCGGTCATGTCGGCCATCGGCGAGAGGGCGATGATAGGGCGGGGGAGTGATTTCCAATCCAGTTCCATAAACGGGGAGAGCATAGTCGCTTTTTTGTTTTTCATCAAGTATAATCGGCTTACATGGAAAAAAATACATCCGCCTATTATCTGTACGGCGCGGCCGCGCTGGTCGTGGTTGGCTTGCTGGCTTTTGCCGTGACAAGAGAATCCGCCCCGTCACCCTACGACGGTTTTGCTCAGTGTCTCTCCGACAGCGGTATTAAAATGTACGGCGCGTGGTGGTGCCCGCATTGCCAGAATCAAAAAAAGCTTTTTGGAAATTCGTTTGACTTTGTGATCTACGTTGAGTGCTCCAACGCGGACAAGTCCATGAACCAAACGTGTCAAGACGCTGGGATCGAGGGCTATCCGACGTGGGAACTTGATGATGGAACACGATTGGGTGGCGAGCAGAGTCTTGAAACGCTCGCGGAACAATCCGGCTGTAAGTTGCCGGCGACGGAATAGACTATGGGAAACAAACGGATCGTCATGGCGCTCTTCGTCCTCGCCCTCATCGGAATTGGACTTTCGACGTACTCCCTCCTGCACAATCAAGGGTTTGCTTCTGGGGTGTTTTGCACGATCGGGGAAAAGTTGAATTGCGACGTGGTGAATAAAGGACCTTACTCGGTCATGCTGGGCGTGCCCGTGGCGCTCATCGGGGTCATCGGTTATCTGTTTCTCGTTGCGGCAGCCGGACTGAAGCTCAAAAATCCTACAGATAAAAGTCTCACGAAGTTCCTCACGCTCTCATCGATCGGCGGGTTTCTCTTCGCACTGTATCTCAGCGGCATCGAAGCGTTTATTTTGGAAACGTGGTGTCTCGTCTGTCTCACCTCACAAGTAACGATTTTCGCCATCATGATCCTGTCTCTTTTGCTCCTACATAAAGAAAATAGGTTGTAGTCATTCGAATCCCTAATACCTACTCCCTACAACTTCATTTATGAAACTCACATTTCACGGCGCGGCAAGGGAAGTGACAGGCTCATGCCATCAAGTCGAAGTACAAGACGCGAACGGTAAAACGCATCAGTATTTGTTTGACTGCGGGATGTTTCAAGGTGAGCACATGTGTGGAAGCAAAAATAAAGATCACTTCAAGTTTGATCCAGCGATGATTGAAGCCGTGTTTGTCTCGCATCCGCACGCCGATCACACCGGACGTCTGGCAAAGATCGTGAGCGAAGGGTTCAGAGGGCCGATTTACATGGTTGAGCCGTGCGTGGGTTTGTCAAAACTGGTCCTGGAGGACGCGCATCACATCATGAAAGAGGAAGCCGAGAAATGTGGGAGCGAGATGTTGTACGAGATGGAAGACGTGAATCGGGCCTTTGAACAAGTAAAGGCTGTGAGTTATCACGAACATCTGCAAGTCGCGCCCGGCATCGTGGTGATGTTTCACGAGGCGGGACACGTGCTTGGGTCCGCTTATATCTCGATCGATGCACCCGCCGACGCTTACGCCTTGGCGGGCAGGGAGGGAAAGCGACTCGTGTACTCAGGGGACATCGGCAACGACAACGTGCCGATCCTGCCTGACACAGAACCCATGTCTCACGCGGACGTCGTGATCTGTGAATCAACCTACGGCCACCGCGAGCACGAGCCGATCGAGCAACGTTCACGCCTCTTGAAGGAAGCCATAGTGCACATCATCCATGATCGTGGTGTGCTCATGATCCCCGCGTTTTCGATCGAGCGGACGCAAGAGCTGCTCTATGAGATCGACCAGTTGCTGCAAAAAGATTTGAAGACAAAAATCCCTATTTTCCTTGATAGTCCCATGGCGATTCGGGCGACCGAGCTGTATCGCCAGTATCAAAATTATTTGAAGTTTGACGCACCGCTCGTCGCCCAGCCAGATAGGGATTTTTTTAGCTTCCCAAATTTGCGGGAGACGTTCAGCCGCGAGGAATCAAAAACGATCAACGACACGACGCCGCCCATGATCATCATCGCCGGGTCTGGCATGATGTCAGGCGGGCGCATCATGCACCACTTGCGTCGGTATCTGCCGGACCACAAAAATCGTCTGCTCATCATCGGGTATGTTGCGAAAGGGACATTGGGTCGGCGCATTTATGAAGGTGCCAAGCAAGTGAAAATTTTTGGTGACGACATCCCTGTCCATGCCCATGTGAGCGCGATCGGCGCCTTCTCCGCCCACGGTGACATGAACAAACTCACGCGCTGGCTACGACCTGAGGATGGCAAGGTTCCAAAGAAGATTTTTCTCGTCCACGGGGATCCAGAAGCCAAAGAAGTTTTCGCCACGCATCTGCGGCACACGTTTGGAACTGAGGTGGTGATCCCCGAGTATCAGAGTACATACGAGGCTTGAGACATTGACTCAGCAAGACCATCATGTTATACCGTCACCTGACGTCCAAGGCGGTCAAACGTCAGGTTGATGGATTCTGGCACGTTAGCTCAGTGGCTCTAGAGCGAAAGACTCATAATCTTTAGGTCACCGGTTCAAATCCGGTACGTGCCACCACTCTTCGGAGGACGCCACCATCTGGAGGTGCCCCATTTCCTCACCGTCTACTTTCACCCATGGAGACAGGCATGTCTCGAGAGATCTACATCGGTTCTGCTTGGCCCTACGTCAATGGGCCTCTGCACCTGGGTCACGTGGCGGCGCTTTTGCCCGCAGACGTGATTGCCCGTTACCATCGTCTGGTCGGTGACCGCGTGCTATGGACCTCGGGGTCCGACTGCCACGGCACGCCGATCACCGAACGCGCACGCAAAGAAGGCCGTACTCCCCGCGAAGTGGCGAAGGAGTTCCACGACGTCATTTCCCACACGTTCGATCGTTTGGGATTTTCTTACTCGCTCTACTGGGCGACGATGGAGTCCGAGCACATCTCGTACGTTCAGGAAAGCTTCCGCATGTTGTATGATCTGGGCCTCATCATTGAGGACGACTACCAACATGCGTACTGTGCGCTGTGTCAGGATACCCGCACGGATCGCGAGATTACGGGTCGGTGTCCGCACTGTGGAAACGATGCACGCGGTGATCAGTGCGACACATGCGGGGAAGTGCTGAACCCCAGTGAGCTCAAGAACCCGGTGTGCTCCAAGTGTGCAGGCGCCATCACCTTCGAGATCACGCGCGAACTTTTCTTCGACCTGCCGGCGGTCGAGACGCGATTGCGCGAGTGGGTCACCACGCAAACGCACTGGCGCGACAACGCCAAGAGTTGGACGCAAGGGTGGCTCGATCAAGGCCTCAAGCCCCGCGCGATTACCCGGAAGATCAACTGGGGCATTCCTGTCCCTCTTCCTGGTTGGGAGGATCGGCGGATCTATGTCTGGTTCGAGGCTGTGCACGGGTACTGGACGGCGAGCCGGCAATGGGCGGTTGCACAGAACTCAAATTCGGAATCCTGGCGTCCGTTCTGGGACGCGGACAACCCGAATCTTCTCACCTACTACGTCATCGGCAAGGACAACATTCCGTTCCACACTCTGATGTGGCCAGCGATCCTCATCGCTGAGAGGCGTGCCCTTCCATGGCAGATTGTCGCAAGCGAGTACCTCGTGTTTGAGGATCGCAAGCTCTCAACCTCCAAGGGGTGGGTGCTCTGGGCGGATGACGCGCTTGACCGCTACGATCCGGATTTTCTTCGCTACTTCCTGATCGCACACGGTCCCGAACATCGCGATACGAACTTCACCTGGGATCGATTCGCTCTGTCCGTAAACGGCGAGTTGATCGACAACTACGGCAACTTGGTACAGCGCGTACTCTCCTTCGCCAGCAAGCGGTTCGACGGGAAGGTGCCGCTGGCGTTTGAACTCGACGAACGGGACGAGCAGATGCTCAACCGTGCGGACAACACTTTCGCGCAGGTGGGCAGTGCGATTGAACGCACGGAGTTCAAGCAAGCCCTTGAGATGATCATGGCGCTCGTGAGAAGCGCGAATCAGTACCTGAACGACGCTGCGCCCTGGACGCAGATCAAGACTGACGCGGTGCGCGCGGGGACGACGGTCGCTGTGGCACTGAACGTGATCATGGCACTTTCAATCCTGACCGAGCCGTTCCTGCCGTTTCAGGCAAAGCGGGTGCGTTCCATGCTTCCGATGGCGGACGAGGACTTCCGCTGGGCGATGCCTTTGCTCAAGACCGGCGTCCCATTTGGTGACGTACAGACACTCTTCACCAAGATCGAACCCTCCATAATCGAAGAGGAACATCGACGTCTGGAGGCTCAGCTCAAGGGACTCTGACAACGTATCCGGACACCACTCGTGTCCGGTTTTTTTAATAAAATCCCTGACATGAGGTCAGGGGAGAAGATTATCGGCCGGCGATGAGATGCTCGACCAGTGCGTTGATGCCGCCCTTTTCGAAGACGGCGAGTTTGCGGTGCGCCGGCGAGGTCGAGTCCAGAACGCGTTGCTTAAGAGGCGCGAGCAGAACTTCCTCGCCCAGACCGCGATATCGAAGACCTTCATCGGCGAGAGTGAGAACATGGTGTGCCGCTTTGGCAAGCGTCGGTGACCGCAGGCCCTGCATGAGAGCCGTCCTCTGCAGCGCCCGCCAGTCCTGATGCGTCTTGGACGAACGGACGAACGCGAGGGCGTTCTCGAGATTTTCGACGAGGCCGAGCGCCAGGGCGTCGGAAGCCACGGCGTCCTTGTTCTGACAGCTTGGGCGTACTTCGATGGTTCCGAAGGTGACGCGTGCTCGCGCCTGCCACCAGACCGTTCCTTCATGGTTGAGGTATGCGTTGCGCTTCTTTGGTTCCGAGAGGTTTCCGTTCTCCCGCGCGGACCAGTTCATGAACGACGCTCCCGGACTTTCGACTGACCGGCCATGAACGCGCACGATGAACGGCGCGTTGATCAGGAACTCCGCGAGTTCGGCGAAGGACGAAGGGGCTTGTTCCGTGCGAGCCGCTCCATTGGAGGAAGGCGGACCACACAGCACGTTGTCCCAGTAACCGTGATCGACGGTGAATCGGTACCAGGCATCCTGGCGTGTTGCCAGCATCCCCTCCGGATCCGGTTGACCCGCCCAGACAGGCGAGTTTGCGTTCAATGCGATGAACACGGCAGAAAGAGCGAGGAACATTTCCAAGACGGGGACGACCTCGTCGCGGGTGACATCGATGTGCACCTGCGAAGAGGCGGTGAGCGTGTTCATGTGAACCGTGGGAGGGAACAGACGGCGGAAGATTTCTCCGCGCCCTTTGGGTGCCCAGAGTTTTTCCGAAGGGAACGTCCTGGGCTGGATGGCGTAGTCCTGAAGCCGGAAGAAGCCGTGATCCGCCAGGCGACCGTCCAGGAAGCCGAGGATGTCTGCGCGCACGCCGACATGATTGAACAGGTTCCCCACATGCGGGAAGCCGATCTCGAGCGTCCCGTAGCCGACATCCATGCCGACTTCCAGATCGTTTCGATGTACACCGACCGTCGCTCCAGTTACTGCGTCTTGCTTAGGTTTCCAACCGTCCTTCATGAGGTCATGAAAGAGTGGTGAGATGTCCACGGCGTATCCTTGAGCATCAACGACGATGAATTCCTCCTCGGGTCCCGTGTGACGGGGTCCGAAGAGTTCAGTCGGGAACGCCCCTTCGATGAGCTGCTGGACGAATGTGCGGACAGGCTGCGTATGAGCGGTTGAATCCACTTGGTTTTCTCCATCCATTCGGGTTCAAAGACGCGAGTTCTATTGTAGTCACCCATAAAATAAGTGTCAATTCTGAACGCTTGACACTTTTTTATCCCTCCATTAACCTTCCCATGTCCGATATTCCGTCGGATGTTCGTCAACAATCAAGGCCAATTTCAGGAGTTACAATGCCCCCTGACGACATGATGTCCGAGATGTCCATGGTTTGCCCTCTTCGCGGTGGTCACATCACCGTCGAGTCGGTCGGTCCTGGTCATCCCGACAAGGTGTGTGACCAGATCAGCGATGCCGTACTCGACGCGGCGCTCGCCGGCGATCCAAACTCGCGGGTGGCCATCGAGTCCACCGGCAAGAGCCGGATCAAGCTCATCGGCGAGATGACCACGAACTCGGAGATCGATCTTCCGGAACTCGCGATGCGGGTCCACCGCGAGATCGGCTACCGCGACGACGAGGTTGGAGGCGTGGACGTGGACATCGTCAAGCAGTCGGGTGACATCGCCCAGGGCACCAATCTGAAGGTGAAGGGTGCCGGCGATCAGGGCATCATGGTGGGCTACGCCGTGGATACCCCGGACTTCGACTACATGCCGATCGCCTACACGCTCGCGCGCCGTCTCATCCAGCGCCTCGACGCGGTTCGAAACGCCAGAACCCTGACGTTCCTGCGTCCGGACTGCAAGTCGCAGGTGGTGATGCGCAACGGCAAGGTCGAGCGGGTGACCATCGCGACCCAGCACACCGCGGATGTGGAACTCGACGAACTCCGCGAAGCGGTGCACCGCGAGATCATCGTTCCGGTGGTGGGCGACATCCCGTTCGACCCCCGCCAGATCAACGGCACGGGCCGGTTCGTGAACGGATCCTTCGCGGCCGACGCGGGGGTCACCGGTCGCAAGATCGTCGTCGACCAGTACGGCCCGTGGGTTCCCGTGGGCGGCGGCGCCTTCTCCGGCAAGGATCCGAGCAAGGTCGATCGCACGGCCGCCTACATGGCGCGTCACATCGCCAAGACCATCGTCATGCGCAAGATGGCGACGGAGGCGGTGATCCACTTCGCCTTCACGATCGGCCTCACCGAGCCCGATTCGGTGGGTGTGCGCGTGTTCGGCGCCGAGGATCCCGAGTTCAACTTCGAGAACTGGATCCGCGACAACTTCCCGCTCTCTCCCGGCGGCATGATCGAGTACCTCGGCCTCACCAAGCCCGAGGGGTGGAGCTACCAGTCGGCCGCGTCCTACGGCCACTTCGGTCGCCCCGAGTTCCCCTGGGAGAAGGTGACCGTCTAGTCGTTCGACTTCCGTCGAATGGACTCCCGAGTGTGAAAGCACTCGGTTTTTTATTTGCCTTTCCTGCGGTCGCATCCTACACTGACTGCATGAATTCTCCGTTTCTCCTTCCATCTTCTGTTTGTCATGTGCACGGCACGGAACCAGGGCCACGCGTGGTTGTGTTCGGCGGAACGCACGGAGATGAGACAATGGGCGTACAGGTGGTGCACAACATCCTGGAAGCGCTTGGATCTCCAGAGGGCGCGCCCACGGGGCAGATCACTTCTACTTTCGTGAAAGGTGATCTCTTTTTAGGAATTGGAAATCCCGAGGCCGTCGCGTTAGGCAAACGCAGTGTCAGTGGAATCCGTGACCTGAATCGATGTTTCCATGAGACGTTTTTTAGCAGTCCTGAAGCCTTGAGGATTCCCGACCAGCAACGCGCGGCAGAACTCAAGGATTTGTTGGCGAGCGCTGATTATTTTTTTGATCTGCATTCCGTGACGGCAAAAGAAACCATTCCTTTCGTGGGACTCACGACGTTTTCTCCTCGACACGCCGAAGTGTGTCGGTCTATTCCCGTCCATCACATCCTCGACGTTCAGGCGATCCTTGGACAGGACGTTGGGCTCGCGATCGCCGAGCTCACGCAGACGCCCACGACCTGTTCTTGGGTGAACCGTCATGGTGGTGTTGGGCTGGCCTATGAAATGGGTTATCAGGAAGATGCCGCATCCGTGCCGAGTGCTACGGCAGTGATCGTCAACTTACTCGTAAAGGTCGGTGTAGTCCACGGGAGGCTTCGGGAGATTTTGAAGGTTGATCGAGAACAAATAGACTCTGTGCCAGACCAACGTGTCTATCGTCTCGTGCATTGCGAGCGTAATCGTTTCCATGGGTTTCACTATGCACATCCCCGCTACACGCAAAGTTTTGCATCTGTGAAAGCTGGCGAGTTGATCGGTCAGTACGAGGATGGAGAAAAAGTGTGTGCCACTCATGAAGGTCTTCTTGCGTTTCCCGCAGGAGAGCAGACACTCACCAACAATCAAAGTCTTTTTTATCTTGCGGTACCCGTCTCATGAACGTGGCAGAGCCTTTTCGCGCCAGTTGACGCATTTTTGAATCAGGAATAGGGTTGAGGCGCCCAATAACGGAGGGCCTGTGTCAAAAGATCTTCCTGCCGTTTCGCCAGAAACCTTCTCCCTTCACGGCGGCTACGATCCCGCACGTAGTGAGGGTGCGGTGAAGCCTCCATTGTTCGCTACTTCCACGTTCGCGGTCAAGACGGCCGTGGAGCTCGCAGGATGGTTCCGGCAGGCGTACGGCCTGGATGGCAAGCCCCCCAGTGCGCCCGACGGGCTCATCTACTCGCGCCTCGTGAATCCCGACCTGCAGATTTTCGAGGAGCGCTGGTCGGTGTACGAGGGCGCGGAGCAGTCCGCTCTGTGCGCGAGCGGCATGGCTGCCATTGTCACGGCGCTCCTTACCTTGTGTCGGCCGGGTGATACGGTGCTCTACTCCGTCCCTGTCTACGGTGGGACGGACTACTTCATGGAGCACCTCCTTCCCGCGTTCAACATCCATACGCAGTCGTTCCCGGTCACTGCCTCCGGTGAGGACGTGACCGCATTGATCGCTCAGTGTCAGCACGACGACCAAAAGGTGAAAGTCGTCTACCTCGAGTCGCCGGCCAACCCAACGCTTTCGCTCGCAGACGTGGGCGGAATCGCTCGGGCGGTGCATGCTCTGGGTGCATTGCGTCCAATGCTCGTCGTGGACAACACGGTGCTCGGACCTGTGTTCTATCGGCCGATGGAATTGGGCGCTGACCTCGTGGTCCATTCAGCCACCAAGTCGATTGGCGGGCACAGTGATCTCATCGCCGGCATCGTGTGCGGTTCCTCCGAGCTGATCGCTGGCGTGAAGGCGACGCGTACTATCTTCGGTACCATGGCCGACCCGCACACGGCATGGCTTCTGCTACGCAGCCTGGAGACCTACAAGGTACGTGTGGAAGCGGCCGAAAAGAAAGCCGAAAAGGTTGTCGCGTTCCTGCGTGTACATCCGACTGTGGAAGAAGTCTTCTTCCCGGACACGTGCGGCGGTGAACAGAGCGCATGCGCGCGCAGCCAGTGCTCGGGGCACGGGTCACTCCTTTCGTTCACGGTGCGCGGAGGCCGTGAAGCGGCGTACTGCGTGCTCGACCACCTGCGCGTGACGCGTCTGGCCGTGAGCCTGGGCAGCACCGAGTCGCTCGCCGAACATCCGCGCACGCACACCCATTCGGACATCACTCCTGCAGATCTCGACCGCTTCGGGATCACCGAGGGGATGATCCGTCTCTCCGTCGGTCTGGAAGATGCCGACGACATTATCGCCGATCTCGCGCAGGCGCTGAACGAACTGCTCTAACCTACGCATGGTGCACTCACTGAGTGCGCTTTTCTTTTTGGGCCACACTCGACGCTCATGGAGATTTCCGCTAGGATACCCTCGCTTATGGCTGATCAGTCTCGCATTCGAAACTTCTGCATCATTGCGCATATCGATCACGGAAAGTCGACCCTGGCGGATCGGCTTTTGGAGTTAACCGGCACGGTGGATAAGCGCAACATGAAGGCGCAGATTTTGGATTCTATGGATTTGGAGCGCGAGAAGGGGATTACGATTAAACTCACGCCGGCGAGGATGGGGTACAAGGATCACGTCTTGAATCTCATCGACACCCCGGGCCACGTCGATTTTACCTACGAGGTTTCGCGATCGCTGGCAGCTGTCGAAGGCGCGATTCTTCTTGTGGATGCGACGCAAGGTGTTCAGGCGCAGACGATTGGAAACTTGTATCTGGCGATGGAGGAAAATCTCGAGATCATTCCCGTCCTTAACAAAATCGATTTGCCAGCGGCTGATGTCGACGCCCGTGCGGCGGAGCTTATGCAACTCATCGGTTGCAAGCGTGAGGAGATTTTGTGTGTGAGCGGGAAGACGGGCGAGGGCGTGATGGAATTGCTCGATGCGATCGTCACGCGCATTCCACCTCCTGCTGGAAATCCCACCGCTCCAACACGCGCACTCATTTTTGATTCTTTCTATGACGACTACCGCGGGGTGATGGCGTATGTCCGTGTGGTGGACGGCGCACTGAAAAAAAGACAGAAGGTAAAGATGATCGCCACGCATTATCAGCTCGAACTTTTGGAAGTCGGCGCGGTGACGCCAAACGGCTTGGTTGCCGCCCCCACGCTTGAGTGCGGACAGATCGGATACGTGGTCACGGGACTCAAAGAGATTAGTGGATGTCGCGTGGGAGATACGATTTCCACTCTGTCACTCAACGACTCAACGACTCAACCACTTCCTGGTTACAAAGAAGTGAAACCCATGGTCTACGCTGGAGTTTTTCCGCGTGAGGGCGACGACTTTCACAAATTGCGCGAGGCGATGGAGCGACTCAAGTTGAATGACTCGGCGCTCATCTACGAGCCAGAGCATTCACCGGCGATTGGATATGGATTTCGGTGTGGGTTGCTTGGAATGTTGCATTTAGAGATTTTGAAGGAGCGGTTAGAGCGTGAGTTCAACTTGAGCCTTGTGGTGACCGTGCCATCGGTTGGGTATGAAGTTGTTTTGCGCAGCAGGGAGACGCGGATCATCAAGTCTCCACTGGAGTTGCCCGACCCTTCACACATCGAACAGATCCGTGAGCCGTGGGTGAAACTCGATCTCGTGTCGCCGTCCGAATACATCGGCTCCATTATGACACTCATGCAAGAGTGGCGCGGCGTGTATACGACGACCGAGTATCTTTCTGGTGACCGCGCGATTTTGCATTATGAAATCCCACTCTCGATGGTGATCGTTGATTTTTACGATAAGCTGAAGAGTGTGACGGCGGGCTACGCGTCCATGAACTACGAGGTGATCGGCTATCGTGTGGCCGACGTGGTGCGCATGGACATGTTGGTTGCAGAGGAAGCCGTGGATGCGTTTGCGACGCTTGTGTATCGCGATGAGGCCGAGAAAACAGGTCGGCGTATGGCGACCATTTTGAAGGACTCGATACCAAAGGAAAATTTTGTCATCAAAATTCAAGCGGCCGTGGGAGGAAAGATCGTGGCGTCGGAGCGAATCTCGGCGATGCGCAAGGATGTGACTGCTGGGCTTTACGGGGGTGATGTGACACGCAAACGGAAATTGCTCGAGAAACAAAAGAAAGGAAAGGCAAAGATGGCGGCGCTGGGCAAAGGCAAGGTGAGTATCCCCACGGAGGCATATCTAAAAGTATTGAAAAGGGAATAACGACATCAGAGAAACCTCTAAATTTTCATCTCAGGTCTGTCCGACCCCACGCTGACTGTTATATGGGGCTCGCCAGACCGTTCAACAAAAATTTAGAAGTTTCTCTCATGTCTAGGAGTATGAAATGGACGGTCGCTGTGTCATTATCCGAAGCTGCACGCGCGTCGTTTCCAGAAATCGATCCGGTGTTGTTGCAGCTACTTTGGAATCGTGGAATGCGCACTCAGGAAGAGATTGATGTCTACCTTGGACCAGATTGGAGTCGGGATGCGTTTGCACCTGATCTTTTTTTGAGGATGAAGGAGGCGGTAGCTCGAGTTTTTCGATCGTTGGAGAGTGCGGAGGTCATCACCGTGCATGGCGACTATGATGCCGATGGTGTGTGTGGATCGGCGGTACTGCTCTCGACCCTGAGAGATATTTGTCGCGCACTGAGTTTTGATGAAAAAAAAGTAACGAGCTATATTCCGCATCGAGAAAAAGAAGGCTACGGGATGAGCGTCGGAACGATCGAACATCTGGGCGCACACGATCACACCAAGCTCGTGATCACGGTCGACTGCGGGATCAGCAACAAGCCGGCGATTGGTCGAGGGCGAGAGCTTGGGATCGACACGATCGTCTGCGATCACCACACGATGCCCGCAGAACTTCCCGATGCGATCCTGATCCATCCACTCGTTCCTGGAGAAACGTATCCGAATAAGTTTTTGTGTGGAACCGGTGTGGCGTTCAAGCTCGCCAGCGCGCTTATCGAACAAGCCCGGCGACGAGGGGCGGCTTTTGTTGAAGGTCACGAGAAATGGCTGCTCGATTTGGTCGCGATCGCGACGGTGACAGACGTGATGCCGCTTACGGGAGAGAATCGTGTGTTGGAAAAATTCGGTTTGCTTGTTTTGAACAAGACCAAACGCAAGGGACTCGTGAAACTTCTTGAGGTTGCAGGGTCTACGATCGGTGAGCTCGACACAGTCTCGATTGGTTTTCAGATCGGTCCACGGTTGAACGCCGCGGGACGAATGACGCATGCGAGCGCGGCCCTTGAGCTTCTGTTGGAGGAAGACGATCTGCGTGCGACAACATTGGCGATGCAGCTGCACGAAACGAACATCGCGCGACAGAAAGCCTCACAGCAGATGTATGTGGAGGCGAAGGCACAGCTGGGCGATGTGAGCGGACAGAAGCTCCTTGTTGCCGTCCAGGATGGTTGGGGCGCGGGACTGGTTGGGCTGGTCGCAGGCAAGCTCCTGAACGAATATCATCGTCCGGTGCTCGTCGTCGGTCGAGATGGAGATACGTTTGTCGGCTCAGGTCGCAGTATCGAAGGGTTTGATGTGACTGCCGCGCTGCGAACGGCGAGTGAGTCCTTGGATAAATTTGGTGGTCATCCCCAAGCGTGTGGATTTTCGGTGACCGGTGAGGAGCGATTTGCAAAGGCCGTCGAGGTCATGCAGGCGTTTGCGCAGGCGCAGATCGACGACGCTCTCCTGAGTCCATCGCTCAAGATCGATGCGGACATCCAGCTCGAGGATATCACGTGGAGGCTGTTTGAGCATGTGCAGAAGTTGCTCCCGTTTGGCACAGGCAATCCAAAGCCGCTGTTCATCTCCCGAGCGGTGAAAGTCGTGGCGTTCTCTGCCGTGGGAAAAGACGAGAGCCATCTCAAGCTGCGCGTTCAGTCAAAGGCTGGTAAAATAGTGGGCGCCATCGGTTTTCGTTTCGGCGAGTGGGTTTCCAAGTTGTCGCTTGGCTGCCCCATCGATCTTGTCTACGAGGTCGATGTAAACGAATGGAACGGCAGTCGAGAGTTGCAGATTAAAATTGTCGATTTTGTATGCTCGTAAAAATTTTTACCGATGGAGGATCGCGGGGGAATCCGGGGCCGGCGGCGTCGGGAGCGGTGATTCAGTCTGCCGCAGGAGTGACGATCGCTCATGTCTCGAAATACTTGGGAAAGTCAACGAACAACCAGGCTGAGTACACGGCGATCATTATCGGACTCAAGAAGGCGCATGAGCTTGGTGCGACGTCGGTTTCGATGTTTATGGATTCTGAGCTCGCGTGCAAACAGTTAAACGGTGTGTATCGCGTGAAGGATCCTGAGATCGCCAAACGGTTTTTGGAGATCAAAAACTTGATGCACCATTTTACACGAGTGACGTTCACCCACGTCCGCCGTGAGAAAAACACACAAGCCGATGCGATTGTGAACAGGTGTTTGGATGCTCAGCATTGTTAGCCGTGGTATACTGATGATCGTTATGGGGCTCTTTGGGAAGAAAAAGCCAGACAGTTTTTTGGGGGTCGACATTGGAGCGAGCTCTGTTAAGGTTGTCGAGTTTGTAAACAAGAAAGGCCGCGCGACATTGCTGACGTATGGCTATGGTGAGCTTCCTACGGCTGAGGCAGGGGATACGTTGTTTGACAATCCCAAGGCTGCCGGCGAACTTCTTGCGTGTGTGTGTAAAGAATCTGGATGCACTTCCACGGCCGTCATGGCAGCCCTGCCGACATCCAACGTCTTCTCGACGATCCTTTCCATTCCTGAAGTGAAAGACATGAGGCAGCGGCAATCGGTCGTGAATACGGAAGTGGCAAAACTTTCACCGTTGCCACTGTCCGAGATGATCCTTCAGACGACGTTTTTGGACGATGTCGCCAAGCCTGACAAGAAAGCAGAAAAAAAGATCGGTGCCATCCCTGAGGCTCCCAAGGAAAAAGCAAAAGATTTTCGTGTCCTAGTCACCGGCGCCGCCAAGACGTTCATCCAGAAATACATCGAGACATTCAAGGCGGCCAAGCTGAATTTGCAAGCGATTGATACGGAAGCCTTGGCGCTTGTGCGTTCGCTCGTGGGAAAGGACAAGGGCGCCATCCTGATGCTTGATATCGGTTCCAAGCGCACGAACATCATCATCGTGGAGAAAGGGATTCCGTTTGTGTCACGTTCGATTACCATCGGCGGGAATACCGTTACCTCACAGTTGATGCGCACGATGGGGTTGTCGGAAATGGACGCGGATCGTGTGAAACGCGATCTTGGCATTGCGCCGAGGCAGGACACAGGCCTCGCCGGCGGGCTGCCAAAATTGCTTGAACCGATCATGCAACCGCTCTTAAACGAAATCCGTTACGCGTTTCAACTCTACGCCAACATGGAACTGGCACAGATCAAGAAGGTGGAAAAAATTATTGTGACCGGCGGATCCGCGCACCTCCCTCGCATCCCAGACTATCTCGCACAGATGTTGAATATGAACGTGTATCGAGGGGATCCGTGGGCGCGCGTGGTGTATCCGGCAGATCTTGCAAGCGTTTTGGAAGAGATCGGACCGCGGATGAGTGTAGCGGTTGGACTCGCGATGCGAGAAATGGATTAGTATGGCACGACCAAAAAAACGTAGTATCCTTTTGATCGATCAAGACGCCCATCTGCTGTCGATCTACGAGAAACGATTTGAGGCGGCAGGGTGGAAAGTGGCGAGTGCCAGAAGTTTTCCAGAGGGGAAAAAGCGGTTGGCGCGTTTGGTCCCAGACGCCATAGTGATGGATCTCCATCCTCTGGCAGGAGGGCTCATTTTCCTGGAGGATGCGTACAAAGATCCGCGCATGGCTTCCGTGGTTCGGGTGGTCCTCACGGACGTCGGTGATCGGCGGACGGTGAAAGAGGTCGAAGGGCTTGGCATCAAAGCGTATGTGCTCAAAGGTCACGTTTCTCCCTCAGAGTTGATCAACAAAATTAAATCCTCCCTCGTATGAAAAATAAAAGAGGCTTTACGCTCGTCGAGATCTTAGTCATCGTGGCGATCATTGCACTGGTCACGACGTTCGCGGCTGTGGCCGTGAACTCTGCGCGTTCCAAACAGCGCGATGCCACACGGCTTTCCAATGTGCGCCAGATCCAGTCCGCGCTTGAGGACTCGTTTAACGAAACGAACACGTATCCAGACGGTACCCTTCTTCCGTTGGGGGATGCCACGCAGAGCGTCTGTCTTGGATCGAGCGGATTTTCTTCGGACTGCTCAAGCGAGGATTCTGTCTTTTTGCGCGTGGTGCCTGAGACCTACGAGGACGGACTGGACGGCATCGTGACCTGTGGTGAACCGGCCCGCAGAGCGTTCTGTTATTCGGTGCGTGACGACGGCGATGCCTATGTGATTTATTTTGAACTCGAGAATGCTTTTTCTCCCGTTGGCCTACAAGCGGGCGTGAATTGTGCCACGCCGGATGGCATAGAAGCAGGAACGTGCAGTGATTAGGTATGATTCCGTTCGTGATCTTTTTGCTTGGACTGTGTGTCGGAAGTTTTTTGAATGTCGCGATTTTCCGGATCCACGAAGGCGGATCGGTCGTCCGAGGACGGTCGAAATGTCAAACGTGTGAGGAACCGATTTCTGCGCGTGATCTCGTCCCTGTCTTGAGCTTCTTGATCCTGAAAGGTCGGTGTCGAAAATGTCAGTCCGTCCTCTCGTGGCAGTATCCCATCGTAGAGCTGGTCACGGGAGGTTTATTTTTGCTTGCATTCCAGCGGGACGGTTTGAGTCTTACGTTCGTCCGGGATTGCGTCTTCTTGAGCTACCTCATCATCATTTTCGTCTACGACCTGCGTCACATGCTCATCATCGATCGGTTCACGATTCCGGCGATGATTTTTGCGATCATCGTGAACCTGTGGCTTGGGATTGTCCCTGCGTGGTCCATCCTCGTCGGTGGGCTCGTGCTCGCGGCATTTTTCTGGATTCAGTTTTTGGTCTCGCGTGGAACCTGGGTCGGCGGCGGGGACATCCGCATGGGAGCGCTCATGGGATTTATGCTCGGACTTGAGCAAGGACTCGTCGCCCTGTTCATCGCCTATCTGTTGGGTGCGATCGTGGGTGTAGGACTGCTCGTAAGCGGCAAAGCGAACCGAAAAACACCGATCCCGTTTGGGACATTTCTAGCAACGGCAAGCGTGGTCGTGTTGTTTGTCGGTGAGCCGATCGTCCGTTGGTATCTTGGATTATTTGTATGACAAAGGCTCAGGCGAGTGAGAGAATCAACAAACTCCGGCAAACCATCGACGAATACCGCTACCAGTATCACGTCTTGGATAAACTTGAGATTTCAGACGCGGCGCTTGATTCGCTCAAGCACGAGCTCTACACGCTCGAGCAAGCACATCCCGATCTCATCGCGCCAGACTCACCAACCCAACGAGTCGGTGGCGCACCACTTTCGAAGTTTAAGAAGCTCACGCATGCACGGCCGATGTTGTCGATGGAAGACGTGTTCACGCGTGAGGAGTTTGAGGCGTGGGTCGCCCGTGTGCAGAAGCTGTCCACCTCTTCCACCTTTTTTTGCATGCCTAAAATTGATGGGTTGGCCGTGTCACTCATCTACAAGGACGGCTTGTTGAAGTCCGCGGCCACGCGCGGGGACGGGAAGATCGGCGAGGATGTCACGCAGAACGTGAGGACGATTGAGTCGGTGCCGCTGAAGCTTCGGGCAATAACCACTCCTTATCCCTCCTTGAAAAGGAGGGGAATGCCCAATCGAATCGAAGTGCGGGGGGAGATTTATTTTCCGGTGAAGGCATTTGAGAAGATGAACCGTGAGCTTGAAAAAGCTGGCGAGGAAACATTTGCCAATCCTCGCAACACCGCGGCTGGGTCGATTCGTCAGCTGGATCCGTCTGTCACGGCCTCGCGGCATCTCGCGTTCGTGGCGTGGGATTTAGATGCGGATCTTGGTCAAACGTCGATCGAGGAAGAATGGGAGCTTCTGCGAAGAATGGGATTCAAACCGGCACCGGACTCGCGGTTGTACAAAACGATCGCAGAGATTGGAAAGCACTGGAAGTGGTTACAAGATAAACGAGAGAAGCTTGAGTACTGGGTGGATGGCATGGTCGTGCGAGTGAATGACAACGCCACGTTTGAAAAACTTGGGGTCGTTGGCAAGACGCCACGCGGACTTGTCGCGTGGAAGTTTCCGGCCGAGGAAGCCACGACGCGGGTGAAGGAAATTCAGTGGACGGTTGGGCGCACGGGCGCGCTCACACCGGTCGCGGTTGTCGAACCAACGTGGATCGGCGGGACAACCGTGTCTCACGCATCGCTTCACAATCTGGACGAGATAGAACGGTTGGATGTCCGCATCGGTGACACGGTGATTCTGTACAAGGCGGGCGATATCATTCCAAAGATCAAGGAGGTCATCACGACGCTTCGGGTCAAAGGGGCGAAAGGGACGAAGGCGCCCAGCTCGTGTCCTGTGTGCGGATCGAAGGTTGAGCGCCGTGAGGGAGAGGTGGCGATTTACTGCACAAATCCAAAATGTTTTGTGCAAGACCGCGAGAACGTGTTGCATGCGGCGCGGGCTTTTGAGATCGATGGCCTTGGGCCGCAGACGGTTGCGTCATTGCTTGAGAACGGACGCATTACAGGTGCGGCGGATTTATTCATCTTGAAACCTGACGAGTTGCAAGATCTGGAAGGCTTCGCAGATCTCTCATCGCAGAAACTCGTGGACGAAATTCAGTCTCGCAAACAGATCACGCTCTCAAAATTTATTCTGGCGCTGGGTATTCGCAACGTCGGTGAGCAGACGGCGATTGATTTGGCTCAGTATTTTTTGACGATCGACAAGCTCATGTCCGCGACGCTTGAAGATCTTATGGAAGTGGAAGGGATCGGTGAGATTGTCGCGAAGTCCGTGCGTGAGTATTTTGATGAGGAGCATCATGTGAAACTGGTTGAGAGCTATCGTGAGCATGGCGTCCGTGTCCATCCGTTTAGGGGAGTCAAAAAGAAAGCGGGCGTGGCCGATAAGACGTTTGTGATTACAGGGACGCTTCAAACCGTCGGAAGGGACGAAGCCAAGGAGCTTATCCGCGTCGCTGGTGGAAAAGCTTCTGGCTCTGTGAGCAAGAAGACGGATTTTGTCGTCGCCGGAGAGAGCCCAGGGTCCAAACTCGACGAGGCCAAGCGGCTGGGCGTGCGCGTCTTGTCGGAGAAAGAGTTTCTGGTTATGATTGGCGGGTGATATACAACCTTGAGCCTCGTCACGGCGCAGACCCTGCCGGTGCTCGCTGACGCTGCGCTGCCGATCAGGGTCAGACGCCGTGCCACTCAAGTTTTTTGTTCGCCGTTACTTATGAAATTTACTCGTGAAGAAATTCTCCAGATCGCCAAGCTCTCGCGTCTTCATTTGGAAGAAGAAGAGGTTGAAGAATACCGTGAGTCCCTCGGCTCGATTTTGGATTACGTGGCGAAGCTTCAGGAGTTGAATACCGATGACGTGCCAGAATTACAGCACGCGGCGAAAATGGAGAACGTCTTTCGAGAAGATGTGGTGGAAGGATGTGATGCCGATGTTCGACGTCGCGCGATTGAGAATTTTACAAACAAGGAAGGGGATCTTCTAAAAGTCCAAGCGGTGTTTGAGGGACGCACAGAATAATATGGATGACTTGTTGACGGTCACGGTCGCAAAAAAACTACTCGAGAAGGGAACGATAAGTTCAGAGACGCTCGTGAGTATGTGCCTTGAACGCATCAAGGCTCAGGATGAAAAGACGCATGCATTTTTGGGTTTGTCGCAAACGGCCATTGAGGAAGCGCGTGCTATTGACGTGCGTCGCAAAGCGGGTGATGAGCTCGGTCCACTTGCTGGCATCCCGGTCGCCATGAAGGACAACATGCTCGTGCAGGGCTGGGAGTCCACAGCAGGCGCGCTCATTTTGGAGGGCCACAAGGGAGCGTACAACGCGACGGTCACACAACGATTGAAAGATGCTGGCGCGATTTTGATTGGTCGCACAAACATGGACGACGCGGCGATGGGATCCTCAACCGAGACTTCACATTGGGGGCCAACAAAAAATCCATGGGACACCACAAAAGTTCCAGGAGGCTCAAGCGGAGGTTCAGCAGCGGCTGTGGCGGCTGGATTTGTTCCAGTGGCCTTTGGATCTGATACCGGTGGATCGATTCGCCAGCCGGCGTCACTCTGCGGAGTCGTTGGGCTTAAACCAACCTATGGCCGCGTGTCTCGTTATGGTTTGATCGCGCTCTCGTCAAGCCTCGATCAGATTGGTCTGTTTGCGCACACCGTGGAAGACGCTAGCCTCATGTTGCAAGTCATCGAAGGAAAAGATCCGCATGATGCAACGTCGGTTGATCTTACACAGACAACGGTTCCAGAGTTGATCGAGAAGGACGTCAGTGGATTGAGACTTGGTCTTCCAAAAGAGTACTTCCTCGAAGGCATGGATCCTCAAGTCAAAAAAACGGTGCTTGAGGCTGTCGAGCGTCTAGAAAAAGCGGGCGCAAAGATCGAAGAGATCTCGTTGCCGCATGCTGAGTACGCGCTCGCAACGTACTATATCATCCAGCCTGCTGAGGCATCATCAAACCTTGGACGCTTTGACGGTTTGCGCTACGGGTATCACTCAAGCGGCCAGAATTTGAAAGAGACCTACGAGCGGACGCGCGGCGAAGGGTTTGGTAGGGAAGTGAAGCGCCGCATCATGCTTGGCTCCTACACGCTCTCGGCCGGCTACTACGATGCGTATTATCGCAAGGCGCTTAAAGTGCGGTCGCTCATCAAAAAAGATTTCGATGACGCACTGAAAATCGTCGACGCGATCGTGACACCGACCAGTCCATCCGTCGCCTGGGGACTCGGCGAAAAATTCAACGATCCTCTCACGATGTATCTCTCCGACATCTACACCATCACCGCCAACCTCGCGACCATTCCCGCCATGTCGATCCCGTGTGGATTTGTGGATGACCTCCCAGTCGGTTTACAGATTATGGGCAAGCCGTTTGATGAGTACACGCTATTTAAGATTGGTGCGACGTATCAGTCACTGACGGATTGGCATCTTCGAACTCCTTCATGATCCCTTATTTCCAATTATTGTCGTTTGATCTTGGTCCCATTCCTATCCAGGTGTGGGGACTTATGGTCGCCTTGGGAATTTTGGCGGCAACGTGGGTAGCTGCGAAGATGGCGAAAACGCGCGGACAGGATCCACAGGTTATTTGGGATCTGTCCGCTAGGGTGATCATCGCCGCATTTATCGGCGCCAGACTCATTCACGCGGTTTACGAGCCAGCAACGTACCTTCAAGATCCTCTCGAATTTTTTCGTATTTGGCATGGCGGCTTCTCGATCATGGGAGGATTCCTCGGAGCGCTTCCGGCTGGCATCTGGTTCCTGCGCAAAAAATACGTCGATGTTTATGCCTACGCAGACACCGCCGTGTTCGGCCTCCCGCTAGGAATTTTCATCGGTCGCATCGGTTGCTTCCTCATCCACGACCATCCAGGCACGCTTACCGATTTTGCTCTGGGCGTAAAGTATCCCGACGGCGTTCGTCATGACCTAGGTCTCTACGATTCGATCAATGGATTGATTTTGTTCCTGCTATTCCTCTGGCTCGCTCATCGCAAGATGAAGACAGGAACGTTCGTTGTCGTGTTCCTTCTTTGGTACGGCGTCGTGAGATTTTTTTCTGACTTTCTTCGCGCCACCAACGGCCCGATTGTGGACACTCGATATTTCAATCTGACGCCAGCGCAGTATCTGGCCGTGGTGATGGTGGTCGGGGGAGTGTGGATGTGGAGAAGGAAATTGCCGACGGAAGTTTGACAAAAAGCTCAACAAAAAATAGCCTAGAGACAAGGCTATTTTGATTTATTAAAAGTCATTTTCATTCTCACCTATGGCGCGTACACCGAAACTTTCTGAGGACAGCCTGGAACTCCTTGGACTGACCGCGAAGGATATGACCGTCTACACGGCACTGCTCAAACTCGGTACAGCTCCACTGCGACGGATTGCAGAGGAGTCTGGCCATAATCGAGGCACAGTGTATGACGCGCTTAAGCATCTCCTTGATTTGGGACTGGTGTCCCACGTGGACGCCAAGACCCATCGATATTTCACGGCCGAGGATCCGCACAAGCTGCGAGGCCTCGCGACACGCCGCGAAGTCGCCATTCAAGAAGTGCAACTGAACCTTGCAGACGTCGTGCCGCAGTTGCAGGAACTTCTTGGGAGAAGCGCCCATCGTCCAACCGTGTGGTACTACGAGGGTGAACAAGGTGTGCGGGATATTCTTGAGGATCTTCTCAAGGTAACGGAGCGCGCAGATTCGAAATTGTTTCGTGTGTATTCCTCCGAAGGCATTCGTGACCTGATTGCGCATGCCTGGCCAGGTTTCATCAAGCATCGTATTGCCAAACATGTTCGCGTCAGAGCGATTGCGATCGGCAAAGGCGGTCGTACGCACGGACTCGATGAACGTAAATGGCTGTCGCAGTCCGACTCGGCGCCGTCGTACATTTTCATCTATCCAGGCAAGACCGCGTTTGTCTCACTTGACGATCGTCGTCAGCTATTCGGTGTGATCATCGACGATGAAGCCGTTTCGGCCACACAGGAGATGATTTTCGATGCCTTGTGGAAGATGATGTGATTTTGTTTTGGGGTCAGGTCGGGCTATGGGCTTTTTTCATAAAATAGCCCGTAGCCCGACCTGACCCCCATTCATTTACCCCCAAAAACCTTTTGGACTTTTTGTTGAGGGTGGGGGAGAGACAGGCTTGTGTTCTGATTTGAGATTTTGGACGAACTGCGCGATTCTGTTCATTTCAGCTTCCACCAGCGGCCCTTCGTATTCCCCGGCGTGGGCTGAGGTCCCGTGGTAGCTCGCCGCCTTCTGGTCCACATGCAGGTTCACTTGTATGCCACCGCCGTGATCTTCGATGTAGGCGTGGTAGCGCGGAAACAGTTCACCGGTGACGCGCAGGGTGTAGCTCAACTGTCCTTCATGTCCGCGATGTTCGCCGTAGCCCAGTCGTCGTACGAAACCGCGCGCGTTCTCACTCAGGGGGCCAGGAAAAAACTGTTTCATAGTTTGGATCTGAAGGTAAACAAGATTTCAAAAAGGGAACGCTTCACTTTTTCTGGAGCCGTTGCCTTCATGTTCGAATGGTTGGGGCGATTGATTTCCCCGATCGTCTGTTTCCCACTGACCGCCTGCACGACTCGATGCATCTCCTCATCAACGCGCCCACCCTCGTACGCCCACGGTTGATCGTGGTTCCCTCTGTGGGTAATGCTGTCGAGTGCATCAAGATGGAGGTCGATCTCGATGCCATTTTCGCGAACGGATACCAGCGCATGGAACCGCGGAAACGGCGGGTCATTGAGACTTCGGTGATAGCATGATCTCCCAACATCGACACAATGCCGAACATAGCTCGCACGAGCCATAAGTGCGTCTGAGGTCTGTTTTTCTGGGTTGGGTATGAATCGACGCATATCCCACAAACACTGTACATGCTCTTGACAATTAAGCCAAAAATTTGGTTTACTTTTATTGCTCATGTGAGCAGGAGGTTCTCGTCATGCGACATTATTTTTTTCTGGGCGCGCTTTCGATTCTCTCCGCGGTCAGCTTTCCCAGTTCCGCCTCAGCGTGTCCATGTGAATGTCCGACGGCAGAGGAACCTGTGGCTGAACAGACGGTGACCATCACCGCGATCGAACAGCCCGAGATTCCCGCCGCGCGCCAGTTCGTTGTCGTGCCGCTCGATCCCGCATCCGTCGCAGGACAAGACGCCGTGAAGGTCGTCGCTGGCGTCATGACTCCAGAGCGTGTGACACATCGCGCCTTCGATGCCGAGATGATCGAATCGACGTGGCTCGTTCCGTTCACGTGCGAGGAACTTGATCGCGTGGTCAACGCGGTCTATGCCCGTCACGGTTTTTTCTTCCCCAAGGGCGAAACTCGCGTCTCCTTCCTCCACTTCGACCTGCGCTATCAGCCCGACATGAACCAGAAGGTCATCCAGATCGAAGCGAAATTCACGAGCCAGGATCAGCTCACGCTCCTGCGCGCCGAGATGGCTCTGGAGAACCACAACTGCGTGAGCGAGGAGCGAAATGCAGACTGATCTTGTCCACCCGCGTTTCCCTAGGACACACCTGGGGATTTTCTTTTCCAGAAGACTTTGTTATAGTTTCGACCGTCTTGTGGAGAGGTCGCATAGTGGCCTAGTGCGCTCGCTTGGAAAGCGAGTATGCCGAAAGGTATCCAGGGTTCGAATCCCTGCCTCTCCGCCATAAAAAATCCACTGCTTTGTGCAGCGGATTTTTTTTCGACACAAAGTCACTTCACCTTCACCACGCAACTTGCCAGAATGACATCGGGTTTGAAGCCTTCGATTTTTGCTCCCCTCCCTCTGCTTAAATCGCGCAAGACATTCATCACCTCGCCAGCGATGGCGCCGGTGCCGTGGCCGTAGATCACGCGGACCATCTTTCCAGGATTCTCACTGAGCAATTTGTCGATGCCAAACGCCACGTCCTCACGATGCATGCCGTGAAAATCGACGTTGGGTAAGAGTTTGTCCATCATGGCGATGTTAAGCTGCTGGTCCAAAGTCATCTCCTCGTCCGGCTGGTTTTCACCTTTTTTGGCCGCCAGGCGTTCTTTTTTTGTTGGGGCGACCCAAGTGTCCAGTTGATCTTTTTTTGGCTGGGCTCCTCGTCCCATTTCTGCGCGTCTGCCCATAGGATTGAGCGGATAATGTTTTTCAATACAGTGATTATACCAGATCGATTTATGAGCCTCGGTTATGGTAGGCTAGGGGACAGTATGGACCCCAAGGATGAGATTAAACAAAAAATTGACATCGTCGAGCTTGTGGGTGAGTACGTCCAGCTCAAGGTGGCTGGGTCTTCGGGACTGAAAGGGCTGTGCCCGTTTCATGGCGAGAAGACGCCGAGCTTCCATGTCTCGCGCGATCGGCAGATTTGGCATTGCTTTGGATGCGGCGAGGGAGGCGACTGTTTTGCCTTCACGATGAAGATGGACGGGATGTCGTTTCCCGAGGCGCTTATGCATCTGGGAAAAAAGACCGGCGTGGAAGTCCGACGCCTTCCGACGGTGGAGACGAATGCAAAGTCAAGAATGTATCAGGTGAATGAACTGGCGCAAAAATTTTTTCGAAAAGTGCTTTTGGATTCTGGGAGCGCGGCATCGGCTCGAGCGTATGTGGAGTCACGGGCTATTCCTCTGGAACTCGCGGAGCTCTTTGGAATCGGTTTTGCGCCGGACGAATGGGACGCACTGTCTCAATTTCTCCGCAAGCGCGGATTCTCCGAGGTGGAGCTCATCGAGGCAGGAGTCTCCCTGAAGAAAAAAAGCGGTGTAGGCGTGATCGATCGATTTCGAAATCGGCTGATGATTCCACTGCGTGATCATCATGGGAATACGGTTGGGTTTACAGGGCGCTCGCTTCCGACCTACAACCTACAACCTACAACCTTCGATTCGCCTAAATACATGAACTCACCCGAGACGCCGGTGTATCATAAAGGTTCGCTCGTTTTTGGTCTTGATTTGGCCAAACGCTGCATTCGAGAGAAAGGTTTTGTCGTGATCGTGGAAGGGAATCTCGACGTGGTTGCCTCGCACAAAGCTTATGTGGAAAATATCATTGCGAGCTCCGGCACCGCTCTGACACAAGACCAACTGATTCTTCTCAAGCGCTACACCGAGACAGCCGTATTTGCATTTGATGCGGACGCGGCGGGATTTGCCGCAGCAAAAAAGGGGATCAGTCTGGCCCGTGGGCTTGGGTTTGATGTGCGTGCGGCGATTCTTCCAGACGGTGTGAAGGATCCAGACGAGCTGGTGCAGAAAGATCCGACCGCATGGAAAAATCTTGTTGAGAAGTCTGTGCCGATCATGGAATTTTTGATCGCGCACGTCACCAAGGGAAAAGATTTGCGACAGGTTGATGACAAGCGTGTCGTGGCCAAGGAACTCTTGCCAGCCATTTCTGAAATGTCGTCCGTGGTTGAGCGTGAGCATTGGCTGCAGATCGTTGCGGACCTTTTGAGTATCTCGTCTGATCAGTTGCGTTCTTCCTTGCAGCCCAAACCCTCGGAGCCCTTGAAGCCCTCGCAGCCTTCGACGCCCTTGAAGCCCCTCCCAAAAGACGAACAAGCCCGCCGGCTTCTTTTCGGCTACGCGATTCAGACTTCATCACAGTTTCAAACCATCCTTTCGCGTTTAGAACCTTTTCTAACTTCCTACAACCTACAACCTACGACCTACGACCTTTCCCTGTGGATAACCCTTTACAAGCTCTCCCGCAGCGCGTATGATCCAAGCAGTCAAGCAGCTAAAACATCGCATTTTTCAAGGATTCGTACTCTCACGTCCGGTCATCCCCACCAAGAAGCCCTCGAGGCACTTCTTGATACATCACTTTTGATGGCCGAAGAAACGTTTGGAGACATCCCTGAATCACAGATGCTGCAGCAAATTGAACATCTTTTCTCTCTCTTGAACACGCTGAGTACCAGTCGTGATCGTGAGGCGTTGGCGCGAGCGTTGCGTCAAGCGGAGCTTGCGGGAGATGAAGAAGAAGTCAAGCGTCTTTTAAGTACCATGCCTCGATTATGAAGAAGCCGCACAAGAAAAAAAATCGTTATCACTCGCAAAAAAAGAAAGTGGTAAAGCCACAGCAGAAGAAGAAAATGCAGGCGAAGAAATTTCCTGCGGTCAAAAAATATGTTCACGTTGCTGAGCCAAAGATCCGTTACAAGCGCGCGGAGCCGCCATCGGAGATCGTGCTTGAGAAACTCGTCGACAAGGGCATGCGCCGCGGGTACATCACCGAGAACGAGATTCTTTTTACGTTTACGGATCTCGAGGACTATCTTGATGTCTTTGAGGATTTTTTGGATGAGCTCGAGCGCGTGGGTGTGCACTTTGTCGAAGTGAAGGAAGGCATCCTTGGTCGCGAGAAAGAACGAGGCGATGTGTACGACAAGATTCGCGTCAGTGAAGACGCACGTCGCACCGTGTTGCCAGACATCACGCAGGACTCCATCCAAATGTACTTGCGCGAGATCGGCAAGATCCCGTTGCTCACAGGAGAAATGGAAGTTGCGCTGGCCAAGCGTAAGGAACGCAACGAAAAAGAAGCCGAGCGTCGGCTCATTGAGGCGAACTTGCGCCTCGTCGTTTCAATCGCGAAAAAATTCGTCGGCAAGTCCATGTCGCTCTTGGATTTGATTCAGGAAGGCAACATCGGTTTGTTCCGCGCCGTGAAAAAATTTGAATATCGTAAAGGCTACAAATTTTCTACCTATGCGACTTGGTGGATTCGCCAAGCGATCACACGCGCGCTTGCCGACCAGTCTCGCACGATCCGTATTCCAGTGCACATGGTGGAGACGATTAACAAGTTTCAACAAATTGAGCGTCAGCTCATCCAAGACTTGGGACGCGAACCGCTCGCCGAGGAAATCGCCGCCGAAATGGGACAACCGATCGAGAAAGTTCGCCACATCCGAAAAATTTCACAAGAAACGGTCTCGCTTGAAACGTCCGTGGGAGACGATGACGAAGATTCCAAGCTCGAAGACTTTATCGAGGACGTGAAAACAATCTCGCCAGACCGTACCGCCGCGCGTGAGCTTCTCAAAGACTACGTGAACAAAGCGATGGAAGGTCTCACTCCGCGTGAGCAGAAGATTCTTGAAATGCGCTTCGGCCTCACCGACGGCGTGAGTCACACCTTGGAAGAAGTCGGCCGCGAATTCGACGTCACCCGCGAACGTATCCGCCAAATCGAAGCCAAGGCGCTTGAAAAGATCCAAGCCAATCCTTTGATCGAGAAGTTGAGGGATTACTAAATGGGGTCAGGTCCGGAATCGGGAATTCGTTGGACACAAAACATTACCCGGTAACGTCGTTTTGGCTGAGCTGAGCCAAAATAGAAAACCGCCTGTCGCTTTTACAGCTTCAGACGGTAGAGGTTGGTGTCGCGAACGGCGAATCCAAGAGAGCGGTAGAGACGGTTCGCAGCCTCGCGTTCTGGCTCACTGCACAAGTCGATGCGTTCGATGCCGATCTCGCGCGCGTGGGCGATGAGCTGGAGCGTCAACTCTCTGCCGATGCCGCGACCGCGATACATCCTGTCAACGACGACGTCCTCGATGTGGCCGCTCACGTGGCTGATCGAGAACATCGCGACCAACAGAGCCGTGCCGACGATATCTCCCTCAAGCTCGTCATCGCGAGCGACGACGAGCTCGTGGGTCAGAGCCGTCGTGTGGAGATCAGTGAGCGTGAGTTCACGAGGAGCAGAAGAGAGCTGTCGGATCAGCCGCACGAGTTGCGCGTGATCCTTGATCGTCGGATTGATGAGACGCGAGTACGTGATCATTTGGCACACTTCTGGTTGATGGAGAGAATCACATCGAGGGCTTGTGGTAGATCGTTCACGACATGATGTGCGTCGTCAGATCGGCGGATGTCGTCGCTCCGGCGAATTTGGATACGATGGACGTCTGGCGCGATCGTGGCCACTTGCTCATGCTCCCGCGCGCTGTCGTCCAAGAAGACCACATGTCCCGATACCGATGCACCACGGAGGATGACAGCCTTTTCGCCCGCCGTTGTGAAGTGCATCTCACGGAAGAATCCAGCAGGACGATCCAGGCCGTCGATCTTCAACTGCTGGTACGCACGATCGCCGAAGGTGAGGATCGATCGAGTGAGTCCGTGCTGTTTGAGAGCCTCCAAAAAGGCTGTTGTGTCGCTGTAGTTGATAGCACCCGAACGCACCCTTGCCTGGAAACGTGCACGTAGTTCCTTTGCCCACTTCAAGTCTGGATCGACGTCCATGGCACGCAGATGTCCCTCGAGCGTGTAGAGGTCACCGCGTTCCCAGATCATCACTCCTTGTGCGTACACGTGATCCGCTTTCAGATTCAGCCGCTCGGCGAGCTGGTTGATCCAGAGCGTCTGCCACAGTGGAAAGACGTTTACGAGCGTGAGGTCAAGGTCAAGGAAAAGATGGAGGTGCATCAGTTGATCCTGGTGGCGCGGAAGCGACCCTTGGCCAGTTCGCGGCCGTCGCGTTCGACCGTGAAGCCGCCTTGGATACCATCATCGCCCTGCTCGATCACTCCGCGGACGCGGTGCTGTCTGGAACCGCTCGCGAATGGTGCGTCGGAGAATTGTCCATGTGCGTCGGCTTGAGCCTCTCCTTCGCCGTAGTCGCCGATGCGGAAACGCGTGCGGCCGTTGCCGAGTTTTTCGATCTCGATGATCGCTTCTTGTTGTTGCCTCCCCGTTGGGGTGACACTGACATGACCACGATAACGTTCAGAGGACATGGATGCTCCAGGACGAGGAGGGAGACTAGCATGAAGACAAATGGAGTTCAAGAAATTCCCGATTCCGGATCTGACCCCGCATCAGCTGAAGTTGGCGCTTCCAAGCTCCTGCAACGATTTCAGGTGTGCTACGATATACCTGATGCAAGGTCGAACGATTAAAAATTATGGAAAACGAAACGGAGGTGATAGCCCATGCACAACGTGATCCAGAGGCGTTCGGCCGGTTGTACGATACGTACTACCAGCCGACCTTTGGCTTTCTGTATAGTCGCACGGGCAACGCCGAGGTGGCGAAGGATTTGGTGAGTGAGACGTTTTTTCAAGCTCTGAAGAATCTGCATCGTTACAAACCGCGCAAGGGCGCCAGTTTCAAATCCTGGCTGTTCGCGATCGCGGTGGCGCAAATAGGCAACTACTATCGTAGCCGCTCTCGGTACCTCGAAGTCACCACAGACGAAGCGCCAGAGATCATCGGTCGCGAAGACTTTCGGCCAGATGTTGCCTACCGCATGGGCGAAGACGCGACAGAGCTCGAGGGAAAGATCGAACTGCTCCGGCGCATGATGGCGAAGTTGAACCAACGACAGCAGGATATTTTGACCTTACGATTTTTTTCACACATGAGCGTCCCCGACATTGCCGGTACGCTCTCCATGAAAGAAGGGACGATTAAATCACATATCCATCGGGCACTGAAAAAATTACAGGTGCTTATGCTCTCTGAGAGAGAGGGAGCCATGCAGGAGGCGCAACCGCAATCAAAAAAAGAATATGAACCGAGAACCGCTCAAAATTGAAGAGATCCTCCAGTTGATGGAACGTGTTGATGTCCCTGAGGATACGACTCATCGCTACGAGCTTCGTCGCCGTCTTTTGTGCTCGCGGTTTTTTGAGACGGATCGTGTACCTCACCGTCGTTGGAATCGGTTGCTCACCTATACAGCTCCCTTGCTTGCTGGCGGGATGATGGTGGGTGTGTTCAGTTTGTTTGCGGTATCGACCTCTGAATCTATCGGGGCTCCCAGCTTGATCTCCTCCAATACCTTTGTGGGCCAGAGAGAGAGTGGACCTAAGCCGACGCTTAATGCCTTTCTTTCAAGTTCGTCTGGACCGAGAGTTCAGCTAGCGGATATCGAGACGCTTGTGCCACAGAGGGCCGTGCGGTTTGTTCCTGTGTCCGAACACACAGCCGTCTTGACACAGTAGACTTGTCCTGTGATGTTACAATTGCAGCAATTAGGGTTACCGCATAGCCTCCGTCGAAGCGTACGCTAGTGAAAGGCAATAAGCCTTTTATCTATGCAAACACGTCGAGCGGACTCTGAGCTTGTGCGTCTTAAACAAACAGTCCTCGACGAA
>JACRJW010000085.1 GCA_016235605.1 Candidatus Uhrbacteria bacterium
CGCCGAAAATGGATTGGTAAGGAAATTTTTGGTTTTGTACACGCGACCGCAGGGAGCGTGCGAGGCGCGCAGGGTTGGCGTTGGCAGATACTCCGCGCGTACGATTGGGTTTCAAGCCACCACGCGCTCGGCGCGTGGAAAGGTCAGTCGCTTCGCGATTGGAAAAAGGTTCGCGCAAAGGTTAATATTTCTGCACCAGACAGGAAAAGGTAAAGCATTTTGGTATGCGTTTTGTGCGCGCGCAGGATGAACAGCAGGAGCTGACGTATGAGGATGTTTTTTTGCTTCCACAACACTCGATCGTCCATTCGCGCATGGATGTTGACCTGACTCCCGCCGGCCATTTTGGTATGACGATTCCGGTCGTTGTCGCCAACATGAACGCGGTGGCTGGGCGGCGCATGGCTGAGACCGTCACGCGTCGAGGCGGACTCGTCGTGCTTCCTCAGGATTTATCGTTTGAACGCATGGAGGCAATGGTTCGCTTTGTGAAAGCACGGCATCATGTTTTTGAAACGCCGGTGGTCCTCAAAAAAGAAGAGTCTGTCCAGACCGCGCTCAACCTCATTTCAAAACGCTCCCACGGTGCAGTGATGATTATCGACGATGACGGAAAGCCTGTTGGCATTTTTACGGAAAAAGATGCGGTCGATCGAGATCGGTTTTCACGTCTGGCCGACGTCATGACCACCGACCTCATCACCGTTACAAGCATGCAGAGTCCTGAGGAAATTTTTTTGACCCTTCACGAGCGCCGCGTGTCTTTGGCGCCTGTAGTTCAAGAACACGGCAAGCTCGTCGGGGTCATGACCAAGCGCGGTGCACTTCGCGCCACGTTGTATCGTCCAGCCGTGAACGTCCAGGGTGAGTTGCTCAGTGCCGCAGCGGTTGGCATCGGCATGAAACTGAAAGAAACCGTCGAACTTCTGATGCGCGTGGGAGTGGATATTTTAGTACTGGATGCCGCGCATGGTGATACCTCTCGTATGATCGAGGCCATTCGTCTGGTGCGCGCCATGGTTGGTCCGGATCGTCCGCTCGCGGCCGGAAACATTGTGACAGAAGAAGCGGCTTTACGTTTTATGGAAGCGGGAGCGACGATTTTGAAAGTTGGGGTTGGGCCAGGGGCCATGTGCAAGACGCGCATGATGACCGGCGTGGGGCGGCCGCAGTTTTCTGCCGTGTGGCGCATTGCGCGGCTCGCTCGATCTCAGGGAGTTCACGTCTGGGCCGATGGTGGGATAAAATATCCACGTGACGTCGCCCTGTGCCTTGCCGCCGGCGCCCAGGCCGCGATGGTCGGCACCTGGTTTGCTGGAACGTATGAAAGCGCGGCCGACGTCCGCATCGATGAACATGGACGGCTCTTCAAAGAAAATTTTGGCATGGCTTCCATGCGGGCCGTGACCGATCGGACACGACGGTTGGAGCCGTTCAATCAGACGATGAAACAATTTTTTGACGAAGGGACGAGTCATTCACGGTTGTATCTCAAACCTGGCGAGGAGAGTGTGGAAGATATTTTGGACCAAATCACGGCTGGCATTCGCAGTGCCTGCACCTATGCCGGCGCTCGGAATTTGGCAGAGTTTTACGACCGAGCGGTCGTGGGAGTCCAGACGCAGGCTGGGTATCAAGAAGGAAAGGCTGTGTGTGAGAGTTGGTAGGAGACCTCTGAAAAACGCGAGCAGATCGCGTTTTTCAGAGGTCTGTAGATGATTATTGATACTCATAAAAAATTGGGTGCCGGCGCTTGCACAGGCTGTCGGGACAGCGGACGAACAGACATTTTTTGTTGGACACTCGATGGGTTGCCAGACGATCGCGCGGTATCTCGCGACGTTGCCGGAAAGTGTGCAGGTTGGCGGCGTCGTGTTCATCGCAGGATTTTTTAAGAGCCTCACAAATTTAGAAGACGATGAGGAAGTGCGCGAGATCGCCAATGAGTGGCTCACCACACCACTCAACCTTGCGGACGTTTTTTCGCACCTGCGAAAAAGTGTTGCGATTTTCTCCGACAACGACCCGTTTGTGCCGCTTGAGAATCAAGATGCCTATCGCGATCAGCTTCACTCAAAGATTGTCGTCGAGCACCACATGGGACATTTCAGCGGCAGCCGCGACAAGGTGTTTGAGCTTCCCGTTGCGCTTGAGGCCATCGTGAGTCTCGCGCAGAAAAAATAGAAAACCGAGCTTTCTTGAGCTCGGCGCGTGGCATGACTTCAGGATTGTTCTTGGTGAATGATCACTCCTCCGAAAAAGTGATGGAAGAAAACCGGCCTACCGTCGTGGCTTACTTCCTCACGCCCATGGAAGTCTACGAGGCCGCTTTCGCCATACTTGCATTGGTATCTCCACTCGTCGTGCTGGAAGACTCTGGGACCGCGTGCCTGGAACCTGATGGTTTTGTCACCGTGCACCAGCGCGTCCTTGAGGAAGGCAAAGCACCTTTTTGCGAGCTCACTCTTTCGGTAGTCAGGAAGCATCCCGCCAGCGTAGGACTGTGTCCATACCGGGATGTCGTTGTACCAGACGACTTCCTGTCCGGCGGAGGTCAGAAATCCCGTGTAGGAATCTCGGTAGCGCCATTCCCCATCTCCATAGACGAATTCCTTGAAGCCTGGTCGCTGTACGTCAGGATCAGACACAGGCGCTCCATTCCCCGCGTACGTCGCACGCATGGCTTTCTTGAGAAACGCGCTCAGCTCGCCAAGGAATTCAGGATCAAGAACATTCATGGTCATTTCCCTCGCCGATTCTATACCTAATCTGGCCTTGTCTGTCAATGTTACAATTGCAGCAATTAGGGTTACCGCATAGCCTCCGTCGAAGCGTACGCTAGTGAAAGGCAATAAGCCTTTTATCTATGCAAACACGTCGAGCGGACTCTGAGCTTGTGCGTCTTAAACAAACAGTCCTCGACGAA
>JACRJW010000080.1 GCA_016235605.1 Candidatus Uhrbacteria bacterium
GACGTGCAGCGTGATTCTGATGCGCGTATCATCGCGGTGTGGATGTGGGCCGTCTTCCCTGATGAGGGTCTTTTCGCGGCACACAACTGGATCGGCCTTCTCCTGCACGTCCATGTGACCCGGCCGGGGAACATGCTGGCGTGGAGCGACGAGAAGATGGCTCGACGGGAGCGTCGTGCGTAGTTCGGCGAGCGCGTAGACAACACAATGGGGATCCTACGCGAGGATCCCCATTATTAATTGGTGATTATTTTCACAAGCTCCGGGATATCCTGCTCACTGACTCGGGCGAGCCAGATATTGTCCGGCTGTATCACCACCGTGATTCCTGTCGAACAATGATCAAGACAGCCTGATTTTGAAACACGAACCGACGGATCGACAGCGGCGACGGCCATTTTCAGTTTGTGATGAAGATCGAGAGCACCTTTTTGCGCGCAACATTCTCGGCCATCGGTGCGCTCATTCACGCATACCAAAACAATCTTGCGAAATGGATGATCGACTCGATGCATATTAGAGCGATCGCAACAGCGCCGACAGAGTCCTCACCCCATGTCCTGTTGCGCCTTTGTGCGTGTAAGCGTCGATGTCGCGCTCGGCGAATGCAGGGCCAGCAATATCCAAGTGCACCCACGGCGTCTTGTCCACAAACTCCTCAAGAAATAATCCAGCCGTAAGAGCGCCACCCCATTTGTTGCCGATGTTCTGTAGATCGGCGACTTGGGACTTGATAACTTTTTTGTAATTTTTTTCAAGCGGCAAGCGCCACATTTTTTCTCCAGCGAGGGCGGCGGCAGAAAGCACATGAGCTGCGACCTTATCATCATTGGACATGAGCCCCGTGATCTCCTCCCCGAGCGCCACCACGCAGGCTCCGGTCAAGGTCGCCAAGTCCACAATGAAGGAAGGTTTAAGCTTCACGGCGTAGGAGAGTGTGTCGGCGAGCGTGAGTCGTCCCTCTGCGTCCGTGTTCAAAACTTCCATGGTTTTTTTATTCATGGCCGTGAGGACATCACCCGGACGGATCGCGCCGCCAGAGGGCATATTCTCGACCGCGCCAAAAATCCCGTGGACTTCAACCGCAGGAGCAAGCCGTGCGATCACGCTAAACGCACCAAGGACTGCGGCCGCGCCAGCCATATCGCACTTCATCGTCATCATGAAATCTGCGGGCTTCAAAGAAAGTCCACCTGAATCAAAGGTGACCGCCTTTCCCACAAGCGCAATAGACTTTTTAGAGGGCTTCGCTGGCTTGTACGTCATGTGGACGAGGTACGGCGGATGATCGGATCCTTGAGCAACACCCAAAATTCCACCAGCTCCCATGCGTTTCAAGGCCTCTCGATCAAACACACGCACACGAATCGACGACTTCCCCTTGGCGATCGCCTTGGCCACGTCGACAAGCGTCTCAGGATGCACGTCGTGGGCTGGAGTGTTGACGAGATCCCGAGCAAAGATCGTTCCCTGTGCGGCAAGCTCGCCAAGCGCCAACCCTTTTTCAGCCGATCGAACGTCGCGGCCGTCGTTTGCGACGATCGCAAAAAGTTTTGGAGATTTGTGCGATGGCTTTTTGTATTTGTTAAAACTGTAATCTGCAAGTCGCGCACCTTCCACCATTGCTTGCGCACAGTCAGACGCCTTGAGCCCGCCATGCAGGTGAAGCTCCGAGACGACCGTTTTGGCTCCACACTCCTTAGCCACATTCACCGCAACAGCCGCGGCCTGGCGCACGGCTTCAAGATCCACTTCTTCTTTCTTACCGAGTCCAACCACAAGAACACGTTTGGCGGCAATTTCCCCGTTCACGTGTGTAAAAAATGTCGTGGCAAGTTTTGCCTTGAACCCGTCTTCGTTCATGAGTTTTGCGAGCCTGCCTGCCATCGCCTTGTCCAGGATTGAGAGAGCGCCCGACAAAACTTTGGCATCTGAAAAATGCCCTACGACCAGCAGATCTGCTTTTTCTTGCGTGAGATCCCCCTTATAAACCCTCATTTCCATAGTGAAAACAAAAAAAGACTTAGCAGAAGCCAGTCTACGACGGAACAAGATTTTGCTCAACTTCACGTCGCTAATGTGAATTGATTTGCGTAACCTGTGTAAATAAAAATTCCACGCTCGAGGATGTCACGTCCCAGTAACCCATCGATATTTTGACCACTGAGTGGCGCCTCACAAACGAATAAATTTTGGAATACGATATGATTTGGCAAAATCAAATCGATGTCGTATGTATAACAGCTAAAATTCTGTGACGTTGGTGTATGAACGCCAATCTGTCCTTTTGGTATAAGTCCAAGTTCCTCAGCGACTCCAGTTTTCATTAGTGTTGAGCTTGCACCTGTATCGATCAGGAAAATTTTCTTGACTCGTTTTGTGAATGTTTCTGCATTCTTTTCCAACTCCGTGCGTAGTGCCAGTGAAGGTGAGACGTACACCTCGATCGTCGGCCCCGATTGTCTCAAATCTGGTTTCATGGTCGTACTGCATGGCATATCAGGCAATCGCCCGTGAAAAATTACTGAACTCCTCGAGAGCGGTAATCTGTTTGACAAGAAATTCGGTGTTACCAAATCGACGATACCCTTCTTGCAACGCATCATCCTGACTGACGTAAACACCAATAATGTCAGTCCCTTTCACGAGGACGAATTTCCCATTTGATTCAGCTAACAAACGCGCCTTCTCACTCTGATACGTTGTCAGCTCTTGAGACAAGATGGATCTATTTTGCATATCAAGAGTAGTTCATCTTTATGAAATCAGGTTTCCTCATTTTTCAAAACATTTTTGAGAAACGTTTGTGAAAGGCCTTCAACCGATCGCGAAGCCGTAGACAAACGGCAAGGTCATCAGTAAGAAAACCACGATGGACGTCACGAAAAACCAGAACACACGATCGCGCCAGTGGGAGACATCTTTCCCGTGCCAGACAAAGGCGGCCAAAAGGAACGCGACAAAGAAGGCGCCAAGTGTGTCAACGTACAGCCCGCTGATAGGACCGATGTCGGAGTTGAGCGTGATGGCCTCGCGCATGAACGGACTGCGGGTGATGAGAAGATTGTCGATCCAAGCAACGTGAAGCGCGACACTGCCGGCAAAGAGCGCCGCAAGGGCGAGAGACTCATGGATACGGTTGCGGAAAAAATGGAACATATTAAATCATGCTTTCAAAGGCAATAGCGATCAGCGCGGCAAAACTCAGAGCCGTTGAGATCGTGAGGGCTGCGCGGTACGGGACGGCGTGGCGATCGGCGATGCACTCACCGTAGACGTTCAGAATCATCAGACTTACGATCGTGAGCAGAATCGGCAACTGGAATAGGAGCCATCGATGCGTGGAAAGCGCCTCGGAGAGCGAAGCAAATTCGCCAAACGTATAGGACGGCGTGGCAGCAGCCGAAAACTCAAGCGCCACGGTCCCCAACAAGAGGAACAAAATAATCAGCAACACGCCTGTGAGCGGCTTTACGACCGACGGTTTGGATCCAATGAGAAAACACAGCGTGATCGCCGAAGCAAAGAGGATGAGCGTCGCGGTAAACAAAATCATCCCAGGAGAGATGAACTGGAGCAGTGGTACACTTTGCGCAAGGATCGAGTCCATAATCAGGATCCATTTTAGCGCGTTTGACGAAATCACGGCAAGGCGTTATCCTCAGCCCACTATGCCTGGAAAACGAAAACAAGTTCGCACGGCTTGGAAGCTGGAACGCAAAGTCCAACTTGCTGGCAATCGAAGACAAAAAGCGATTCGCCTCTCCAAAGCAAAAAAATCCGCGGCCTAATACCATCTCCAACGAACGCTCCGGCATAGCCCGTTCACAATCGTGGCGAGACGAAGAGAAAAATCTGAAACATATCCGTGCCCGATTTTGGACGGGATAGTGTCGGATGGTTCGTTGGAGATGGTATAAGCCACGGGTTTTTTATTTCGCATGTACCGAGATGCGGTGGCCGCGGACAAACGCATCGCGAAGAGTACTTTCACCGTTGGGAGAGTGTTTGGTCGTATAAGCGCCCTCGAGATCTGGATCCACGCCCATGCCATAGCGGACAAAACTCACCGCCGGATTCACGCTCCACGCCTGCTCGTCGCCACCGTCTTCATCCACCGGTGAGACGTACTCAGGGAGCGTGCGACCGGTCCCCTGCTCCTCGTTAAACGTCCACCAACGCGTCAGCGGATAGTACCAGTCAACGTTGTTGTACTTGAGTCGCGCGCCTGCATTGATCCCGTCCAAGTACGGCCAGTCGGTCCCGTTTTGATAATCATACGGTGTGAAGCCGTCATACAGAGGCCACGCATTCAACACACCCCAATCCTCAAATGGGATGGCGTCGTTCAAATTTGAGTGGAGCGTCAGGAGACTGTCAAAAAGCCGGTTCCGATTTTGCGGCCAGACCACTTCGTATAAAATGGCGAGAGCGGACTCGTTGGTCACACGCTCCACACAAACGTCGTCGTCACAACTCTCGTAGTACGTCCCGTCGTCTTCATTCCAAAAGAGACGGTTGATTTGATAGCGCACAAGCAAAGATTGGCGGTGAAACGCCTGTGCATGGCTAGGTTTATTCAGAAGCTCTGAAAGGTCAACCAAATTGCGGAGGGCTCGATAGTAGAGCACTTGATTGGACAGCACTTCCCCACTGCGCGGAATGCTGTCCAGCCAATCTTGCAGGGAATGTTCCGGCTTCTCCGGCAGATAGTCGCCGTCTGAATCTTGTGTGGAAAGATAGCTCAGCACATCCTCCATCGCGGCAAAAACAGTTTTTCCGTTTACGCGTTCACTCAAAATAGACGTGTCGCCGGTCCAGCGGACGTAATCGTAGACGAGCATGTCAAAATACGGGCCAGAGTCCAAGTGGTCCTCCCACAGAGGCAGACGATAGCCATCTGGATCAACGGGCGTCGCGCTTGGGACAGAGCCGTCCGTTTCGATTCCGGCGGCAAGAAGCAAAATCTGGTCGCGCACCACGTAGGGTTCAATCATAAGAACCATGCCAGAGGTCCAGTAGGAATCACGATAGTACACGCGGGGCACGTCGTCATATTTTGGACCGGCGGAAATGTAGCGCGTGCCGTCGTTCGTCTGCACGATGGCGTCAAGAGCGACCTGGACTGAATCGGCAAAGAGGCCATTGAGCGTCTCGTCGGTCGTCACAAGGGTGGGAGTGTGGAGCGTCGTGTCGACAGAAACGATGGGCGCTTTTTCAAGAGCGCCCTGTGAGGCAACAGCGACGATGAGCGAGCTCGTGGCTCTGAGCACTTGTGCCCACTCATTCCCAACCTTCACGCCAGGACTGCCGTTCACGTTCAAAAAATTTTTTCCCGCAATCAAAAACATTGAACGGCAGCCCCCATCGCTCCAACCGGTGCAGATGAGTGAGGAATCAAACGAGTCCACCACTGGATCCAAAAAATCCGCCGTCTGTGCCATCGCAGGAAACGGAAACAAAAAAATGATCAGGACCAAAGATATCCACAGCCGATGCATACCATGCTAGTCTATCAGAAACCTCTATGAAGTTCATCTCTTTTTTGCTTGTGGGAGCAAGCCTCCTCTTGTCGGGTTGTTCCTTTTTCGAAAGGACAGACGACCCGTACGCCAAAAGTGACTTCCAGCCGATTCAGGCACAGGGAAGCGTGGTTGAAGATGGTGATGAGCGTCCACTCAATTCCACTCTTGCGACAGCCATCTCATCAGACGAACTGACGTTTGCCCCCACAGACAACTGGATCACCGACCAAGCCCATTTGCCTGACGCGGTCATCGACAAAAAGGGTCACATCTTTCTTTATTACTCGGGCTGGATCGTGGGAAACGATCTGGATCGGACGGCGGTGGCCATCTCGCAGGACAACGGCAAGACGTGGGTCTATAAAAAGCTGACCATCACAGGAGGCGAAGCGTATTCTCTCCCCCAAGCCGTCGACGTCGTGTACCTCCCAGAGGGAACTTTCCGTCTTTATTACACTGCGCATGCGATCGATTTCATCGGAGGACTCCACTATGCCGAGAGCCAGGACGGTCTGAACTTTGTGTACAAAGGCACGGTGTTTGTTCCAACGGGATACGAAGCGAAAAATTCCACCACGTTCAAAATCGGTGACACCTGGCACCTGTACGCCGTCTCGGAAGAAGGACCTCAAGCCCTCTGGCATCTGACAAGTAGCGACGGTGTCGCGTTTGAGGTGTACGCAAAAACAAGTTTCCCTATGGACGGAGAATCTGTGCTTCCGGCAAACGGAACCTGGGTCGATGACACGTTCCATCTTTTCGTTTCCACCTCGTCAGGAACAATCAAATCTTGGTCAACAAAAAACGGGTATGATTGGTACCCGGATGATGGTGTACGTCTTTCCCCACAGGATGGACATACGCTCGTGAAAGATCCAACGATCGTTGAACTCAAGGACGGAAGTCGGTTGATGATCTACGTGACAGACATCATCGATTAGCGGAAGCTCCCTTCGAGAATATGTTCTTCTGGTGTTGATGGACCGTCGGTTGTCTCCAGGGTGAGCACGAAAAAATCGTCATCGGAGAGATCTTGCCAGGAGGTGAACACAAGAGCGTACCCGGTTTCTGTTTTCACAGCCGTCCCTGCGTTCACCACGGCCATTCCCTCTCCACGTTTCACAAGCCAGCCTTGATACGAATGGCCTTCAGACGGTTCTGTCAAATTTCCCAAATCAACCACCAGGGTGTAGGTCCCATTTTTAAACGTCGCGTGGGCCAGACCATAAGACTCCCCGCCCGTGACGTCTGCCAGGGCGGCGGATGTCCAATTTTTCATGTCTGCTTTCAAAAACGTCGCCACGTCCGTGAGGTTTTGTGCGCCTTGAACGCCCACGGGTTCCAGACGCGACATGGTCTCGATCTCGTCGTCTGACAGGATAAGTCCATTTTCACGTGCCTCAAACAAGATGGCGTTACGATCGATTTCCACCGATCCGGTTTGGCTGGTTTCTTCAGTTTTCTTTGCAAAACAGCCGCCTCCAATCAGGACAAGACCTATGAGGGTAATGCCAAGCATCTTTTTCATATCGAGGACGAGTATAGCATAGCCAAAAGAAGACTTAAAATGGGAATGGGGTCAGGTCCGGAATCAGGAATTTTCATATACAGACCTACAGAGTTTGCCCACGGTTGACGGATCCAAACCAAGATGTCTTCCAATTTCCGTGACTAGATACCCACACCATACCCGAGCCAGCACAATGGCATCATCCCGTTCTTCCTTCGTCTTTACATCCGAGAAAATCTCTTCAAGCGTCGGCCTTCCAACAATCCGCTCCTCTCGGGGATGCTCTTTGAGTTCTTCTGAGCCGTTGGTCTTCTCCCAGATCCAGGAGACAAACTGAGGACTACCAAGGATGAAAAAGCCCGTAGCCCGACCTGACCCCATTTTACACCGCCCCTTGACGAACGAGACATTTTCATCTATGATAGCGAGTCGTTCCATCCAGAGGAGGTTCGATGCGCTCCCTACTTGCCGGTCTCTCGCTGCTATTGCTGATCTTTGTGATCGCCGTAGCGAATGTCCTGGCGTCCCAACCACGTCTCTCATCCTCCACGGGGGAGAAGATCGTCTTGATCGAAAAACCGCTTCCGCTTCCCGGCTACCCGGGATGTGTGGCGAGAGTGGATCAGCTTGCTCCCGATCCATTGCACTTTGATGAGGGCGACACACGATTGCGAGATGACCGTGTGATCGTGGTATCCAAGGACGAACGGCGCATCATGCTCTTCTCGCAAGGGACCATCCGCCGTGACCGTCACAACGGCGCGCCCGATTGTTGGAAGGTCGCGCTTGGCTATCGTGACGACGGCCAGGACGCCGGCGTGTTCGACAAAGTGATGCAAGGGGATCGTCGGACGCCAGAAGGCTGGTTTCAAACCAGCGACAAACCCTGGTCCTCCTACCACGGAGCGATCCAGGTCCATTACCCGGGAGAGCGGCACGCAAAAACCGCGCTCGCACGCGGCTCGATCACACGCTTACAGTACGACGCCATCGCGCTTGCAGAAAAGCGCGGAACGGTCCCTCCGCAGGACACAAGCCTTGGAGGCGACATCCTGCTCCACGCGGATGGTCCTGGCTCATCCTACGACTGGACATTCGGATGCATCGCCCTCAACAACGCCGACATCGATGAACTGCGAAGCGCCCTTCCCGATGGGATGCGCACTTGGATCCTCATCCTGCCGTAGATGGGCCCGACTCCACTCTCGCCGAAGCATTGCCTGAGCCTTGCCCACCATCGTCACCTGACGACGGTGGGTTTTCTTGTTGTGAAATTTTTTGAACCTCACCTGAAGAAATACGGATGGAAGAATCTTTTGCCAAGTATCCAGAGAGCATATCGATGTCCATCGGCTTCATGTGGATGCAACCATGGGAGTTGTCCAGAAATTCCTGCGGCTGTTCATCGTGGGGACTCGAGTGAAAAAAGATCGGCATGGCCTGCCCCGTCTTGTCTTTCATCTGGATTGAGCGCGGACCAAAATCGTTCAGGTCCCACGTCGCACGCAACTCTCCTTTTTCATCCAAGACGTCCGAAGGAGCAAACGGCATCGGATAGGATGCCTCCTCACCGGTGCGATCCGTGGCGCTGTTAAATAAGGCAGACTTCTTTTTCAATTTGAACGGTTTTTCTGGCGCACCCAGCACGGTGAACTCGGCGTCGTTTCCTGTGAGGCGCCGCCACGCCCCATCTTCATCTTGGTACTCGACATCTTTGTGATCGGCTGTCCAACGCAGAGCAGCCGTGTCTGTGACCCACGAGTACTGCCAAGATGCAGATTTTTTTTCAAAGGATCGCGAGAAACGGAACTCCCCGTCAGGCGTACGGACCGCGACCTGCGCTGGAAGCCCGCGCTCCCAGGCCACACCGTTTGCAGGACCGCCGTTTGCGGGGAACGTATCAAGCAGGATCATCTGCGCTTTGACATGGTGGTAGACCCTGACGCGACCGGTCACCTGGTCGAAGGATGAACTGTTCGCCTTTTGGGATTTGAGCCAGCCTGCCGATTCTTCGCTCAGCAAAATTTGTTTCTGGATCTCCTGCATGACCGGATGTCCTGGCGGAAGTTTCTCTGAAAGCTTTGACGCCATCTCACGCACGGCTCGAAACCCTACCGAACGGTACAGGTTTTGGCTAAAATCGTCATACACCTTGAGGCTCTCAGTGGCGGGAAGGGACGGAATCACGTTTGTGGCATCCTCGATGCATTTTTCAGAGAACTGGAATGGAAGGGAGGAATGCCTGAACTCAAGCGACATCATCTCAAAAAGTTGCCGATAATTATCGAGCCGACCTCGGGGATCTTTAAAGGCGGCAATGATGTCGGGATTGTCCTTGTGGAGATAGGCAAACTTGGATTCAAGCGAAGGGAAACCTTGGTACGCAAGCTGGGTTAACTGATCCCAATCTTGGCGGCCGAACCGTCCTTCTTGCTCAACGGTCATCTCACCGTTTTTCATGAACTCCTCAATGACAAGGCGTTTCATTTCGTATTGCACGCCTGGATCATCCAGCGCAACTTCAACGGTTTCCTCCCTGGGTGCGGCTTCGTGTTTCTCCATCCGATCAAAAACAAGCGGACCCATGCCAGCGAAAACCCCCATGAGCCCCATAAAAGGTTTGCCCCATTTGCTCTCACGGATTTTCTGAAAAATAGATCTGGCTTGTTGGCGCCGTTTTTCTTTGACGGCCGCTGGGGCAACATCAAGGCCGAACGGATGGGCTCGTTCAAAACCAGCCGTGTCGATGAGCAAGCCCCGAAAAAAATCTCTCTCGACTTTCGTCTCTGGAGATTCCCGTTGGGATGTGGAAGCCGCTTCAGGAACAAAAGGATATCCTTCGACCATACCTAAAGCATCAAGAGGGCAACAGCGCGGGAGAAAAATTGCTTTACGGATTTCATCAAACCTGCATCGGCTCCACCACCTTGTTCACCACCGTTAAATTCATTTCCGCTTGGCCCGCTGTTTCCGGAATCTGGATTCACATTGATCGTGCCTGGCTCATCGCCATCTCCACTTCCACCTAAATCGAGCGGGATATCTTCTGTGTTAAACTCTTCAAATCCTCCCGGACCCTCGTCGTTATACTGGATGTCATTCTCTTGATAGTCGTCCCCTTCATATTCATATCTCTCGCTCTCGTTTTGCGGTTCACGATAATCAAACCCCTCATCGATTTGATTCTGGTTTTCGAAATCAGACGGTGGCGTCCACTCATCTTTCGGGACATCGTCTTGTCCAAGGACACGGTCCTCTTGGTCGAACTCCCTTGTTTGGTCGTCCTCAAAATTATTCTCATCAAACTCCTGGACGTCAATATCATCTCTCCCGCCAAAAGCCGCACACTCCTCCATGTGCGTTGGATCTGAACAGTAGCTCATGCATTCCTCCTCACTTGTGCATCCTCCTGGACCTGTGAAAGAATCTTGGGACTCAAATTCGTCTTTCTCATTATCCAGATCCTCCCCATCGTCTTTTTTCAGTCCCAGGCTTCCTTCCTCTTTTATTTTTTCAGCTTCCTCAGCGGTCATGAATCCTGTCTCAACCGCAAAATCGATACACTCCTCCATGTGCGTTGGATCTGAACAGTAGGCATCACATTCATTTTTGGTTACACAACCCCCGGGTGACTCACCTGATTGTATAATTGTGAGCACCTTCTGCGCATCAGCCGCCTCTTGCTCACTCATGAGTCCTGCGGCCGTTGCAAAATCCATGCACTCCTGCATGTTCTCAAGCTCCTGACAATAGGCATCACAGGCCTCCTCGCTTGTGCAACCGCCAGGAAGTGAGACACCCGACTGCAATGCGGTCAATACTTTCTGCGCCTCAGCCAGTTCGTCCTCGCTCATGAGGCCGTTCTCGCTTGCGAACGTCAGACACTCTTCTAAATGCTCCACATCACTACAGTAGGACTCACAGGATGTTTCATCTGTGCATCCGCCCGGGCCGCCATTTTCAACTGATGCCTGCATGTCTTTATACTTCTGAATGTCTTCCTCCGGAAGCAAATCATTCGCCTGCGCATAACTTATGCATGCGTCGTAATTCTCCGCCACATCGCAATACGCAAAACACTCATCCTGTGAGGCACAGTTGCCAAGCTCGGCAATCGGAAAGCTCACATCCTCAACACTGGCAGAGGCTTGAAAGGCAAACAGAAGTCCAAGAGCGGCACACAACAGGGCGAGTCGTGGACGAGTCATCGTCATACTGTTTATTTAAAGGGGTTAGAATACGTACCGCTAAACGGGTTGGTGTTCTTGGTTGGACTCGTTTCCGGAACGACCTCAATTGTTTCCGTTGGCGCTTCTTCTTGGACCTGCTGGGTCTCATCTTGAGATGCCTGTGGATAAAAAGCGAACCATGCCAGAGCAGAGAGTCCCAGGACGATCACGATGACGACAAAGATGAGAAGTGTGCGTAATGATTTTGACATAGGGTTTGTTGAAGGTATTATACCATCATATTGAATCATTTTTTATTGGTATTTATGCACACCTTTTTTTATCGGTTTGCGCAAACGCTCATAGTGTTCGCGCTCTTCATCTTCTCCCCTGCCATCGCCCATGCCGCCACGTGATTTGAAGATGACGTCGGCACGTCCCTCAACACCGTCTACGGCGTTTCGTTTAATGGCGCCAGCGGCTGGGTGGTCGGTCGCAATGGATTCACCGCCAAGACCACTGACTACGGAAAAACCTGGACGGACATTTCAGATGGGACTTCCGCCTACTACAGCGTCACAGCCTATGGCGCGGCCATGCTTGCCACGGGCGCTTCAGGGCTCCTGCGAAACTATTCCACGACCTTCGGATGGAGCACCGTGGCCACGGGCACGACGGCGACGCTCAACGACATAACGTACTACAGCACCTATACCTACCTGGCGTCAGTTCCACCGCGACCTGCTATGACCTGGATGCCTCGGGCGACCACGTGATCGTCACGATCGGAGGAGCGATCTACCTGAGCGATGACGGCGGCGACAGTTGGGATGCCCAAACCGTCCCGGCAGACTTCGGCACGATCATGTATGACGTGCAATATGGAACCTACCTCTCGCATGTTTCTGGTCCCACAGACCTTTTCGCGCTCGACCTCTCAACCCTAACGGCCCCAAGCAATTTTTATACTGTTGAAGCAGATGTCACGGACGAGAGTTCCGAAGAAGTCGACGAAGCCGCTCGACGACATCTCTGACGCATTTTGGGGCAACTATGAATTCGGCGAAGATGTCGACTCCACAAGCGACTTTGACCCGGATGAAGCGAAAGCGGAGGTTGAGGATATCGACGACGACCTCTAAAAATGCACGCGCTTTCCGTTTTCGTAAAACACCATCTTGCGACGTTGGAGCGCACGAAAAAACCGCTGTTCCGGAATAATGGCTTCAGGGGCGAAGCTTCCGTATTTCTTGATGATGTGCTTCTTCACCATTTGCGCGATGATGGAGGCCGGAAGGCCGGTATCGATATTGCATCCTGCACTCTCCCATCCCTTCATCGTATTGACGAGGCATTCCATCTGGATTTTTTTGCGCTTGCGATCTTTCCGTCCTGTGACTTCGACCCAGAGATTCTCCCATTCGCGATATCCGCGCGGCGACTTGTGCCGCTTGAGGAACTGCGTCAAAAACTCACTCGGTTTCACTTCGACGGAACCGATTTTTACGGGCTCGCTACTGGAGAATCCCAACCCAATAAGCATCTTGATGGTCTGTTCCGAATGCGGAGGGAATCCGGCATAGAAACGGATGTTCTTTAGCCCCTTCGGCTTAAAATATTTCAAGAACGTATAGGTCTCCGGATGGTCGACAAGGATGGCGCGCTGTTCCCCGATGGTCCGGTGCGACCGCGTCGCCGCCGCTTCGATCGGCATGCGTCTCCTCCAATGCCCGTTGATGACATAGGGAGCGGGCAGGGTGTATTCCTCAAGCACACTCTCGATCGAAAACGGCACGACAAATTTTTTGATATTAGAATTCCACGCGAACCCGACGTCAACGCTTTCCAGGGTATCGAATTTCTTTACGGCGTACCGGAGCATCACGTTCCCGATCCCTGGGACCGAACCACATCCCGTGATCGCTGTCCGGCGAATCTTCCTGAATTTTGCATCCAGTTTCAGCTGGTCTTTCGTGACGTTCAACCTGGACCCTAAATCGATGCAATGGACCTGCGTCTCCAAACACGCCTGGTACACGTCAAGGTTCCAGTCCCCTTCAGCACAGTTGACGACCACGTCGGCGCCTGATTTCAGGATCGCATTCGTCGTGGCTTCACGGTCCCGGACATCAAGGAACCGAAACACGATATCCACATATTTTTTCAAGATCGTTTCGATCCGTGAACGGCTGATATCCGTCGCGTAAACGGAATAGCCCCGCTCCAACAAATCCCGGACCACGATGACGCCCTGCATCCCATCGGCACCCAGGACAAGAAAATCATATTTCATAAATAAAAGGATCCTACAAATTAACGCTTTTTATTCTACCACTTCACCCAAATAAAAAAACCAGCTCTGTAGCTGATTTTTTCCTTCATTGCTGGGGGACATGGTTCCTACGATCGTCTGGGATGGTCCCAAGGCATGGAACGATCTTTCAAAATCATTTTTGTCCACGTCGGCCGCACGGATGCGTCCTTGAGACAGCACAGGGTGAACGATAGGATCGATGTGGGTTTGCACTGCTCAAGCAGGGCGAGCATCTTTTTGAGAGTGGACCCTGTGCGTACAATGTCGTCTACAAGCAAAAGGCGCTTGCCCGAAATCCACTCAGGGCGATCAATGTACACACGGTCCTGGCGATCGATGTACACAGCCAGAAGCGGTTTATCAATCGCCGTGGCAATAAGGGTAGCAGGGATGAGTCCGCCACGGCTCACGCCAACGACGAAATCTATTTTTTCTAACTCCCTGCGCTGATGGTGCAGGAACTGGTCGATCCTTTTTTGCACGGCCTGTAGGCTTGTTTTCATACACTATTTTTCGACAGGAGATGTACGACCTCCTCGTCGCTGACTTGATCAAATGAATCGTAATAAGCCCCAATGGAGCCCTGAAAAAACTGTGGCATTTCAAGGACGATCACTTGATCGACGAGCCCCTCAAGCGCTTGGACCGTGTCCCGTGGTGCAACGGGAACAGCAAGAATAACCCGTGCAGGTTTTGAACGCCGCACATCGGCGATGGCTGCCCTCACAGTAAGACCTGTTGCGATCCCATCGTCGACGATGATGGCCGTTTTTCCGGCGACATCTGCCCGTGCACGACCTTGAAGATAGACCTCGCGCCTACGCTTCGCTTCTTTGCGTTCCTGTTCGACTGCTTGCGCAAACCATGCGGGATCGACACGCGCGACTTCTTCTTTATTCTGGACAACCTCTCCCAGCTCCGTAACCGCCGCAATGGCAAACTCTGGCATGGAAGGATGCCCGATTTTGCGTGGAACAAGAAGATCCAGGGGGGCATGCAGATAGGTTGCGACGATCTGGCCAAGAATCACGCCTCCTCTTGGGAGCGCATACACAACAACCTCCTCGCCCCGATACTTGCGAAGGACTTTCGCTAATTCCTTTGCGGCTTGTGTGCGATCGTGAAATCTCATGCGAGTATCTTAAAGGTCTCTAGTGATAATCAGATCGTGCTTCCATCATAGCGCGAGCTTTCGTGATGGCTTCCTGAGAACTCAACCGACCAGTTTGAAGGTCATGACGGATTCGAGCCAGGGCAGAAATTTCAACGTCAACGGCTCCAGTGGCATAAAGAGCGCTCTCCATGATCGCCAGCTCTGCCATGGCGTTGTCTGTTGTGGGTTCGATAGGTTCGTATTCCATAGATATGGAATAATGACACAGGGGGCTCGCTATGTTAAGTAACTGCCTCCTCGCGAATAATGACACGTGTAGCCATCAGGATTTTTTTGAAGATAATCCTGGTGATAATCCTCAGCCAGAAAAAATTTTGTGAACGGCTCCAGGGTTGTCACCACTCTCCGGGGCCAACGGCCGGACGTATTTACGAGGTCGACAAAAGATTCTGCCTCATTTTTTTGTTGCTCGGCCACGTAGAAAATTGCCGACCGATACGAGTCGCCGACATCATTCCCCTGTCGATTCTTCGTGGTCGGATCATGAAAGCGAAAAAAATAATCGAGCAGTTCGCGATACGTCGTCATCGATGGATCAAAAGTAATTTTAAGCGCCTCGGCATGACCAGGATGGTTCTGGTAGGTAGGAGCGTCGTTTCTTCCACCTGTGTAACCGACTTGTGTATCGACGACGCCAGGCAGAGCACGAAACAATTCCTCCATCCCCCAAAAACACCCTCCGGCAAAAATCGCTTGATTCATAGAAACGGAAATGGGGTCAGTCTTGCCCGTGGCCGTTGTCTCCGTGCTACGGCCGAGGGGTCGTGAACGGTAACCAAAAACACCCTTGCTGGGTGTCTACTCGTAATTTAGGCACGACTCGTTTCAAGTTGCTGTATCCGTTCCTCAAGACGACGCAGACTTGATCGAACTGCCGCAATCTCAGCTTCATGTCGATTCACGAGCAACATAAACCCATCCAGCTTGTTGTAGACTTTTTCTTGAACAGTCTCAACACGCTCCATTCGTACCCCAAGATCCTTCACTTCCCTTTGAGTATCTAAAACGACACTTAGTATTTGATCTTGTAGATCCATACAAGATCATCATAACAAAAAAATCAAAGGAATCAAGGACTCGCCTGTTTTATTCTCTCGTTGCGCCATTCCGCAAGAAAAATCGCCTTGATGTACGGCGGGTATGAAAGAGCGCTCAACATGCCAGACAAAATTCCGAACACGACCAGATAAGTCATAATCGTCTAGGACTTGTATGTAATGCCTGCCACAGCGACCACAACCGCAACGAGAAAAAACACACACCGAATTCCCAACCCGACAAGATCGTCAGGGAGAGTCACCATTGCGCTCCACAATAAAAGCGCGCTGCCGAAAATGGAATGAAATTTACAACGACAGTGTATCATCATTCCCTCGGGTTGCGCCAAAAAAGCTCACTTGTTATAATCTCGTCGCTCTTTGAAAAAAGAACATTCGGGGGTAGCTCAGTGGCAGAGCAGTTGGCTGTGACCAGGACTGGACGGTCCAAATAGCAGCTCCCAGTGGAGACACTGGGATGAGACGAGGTGAATTGCTGGAAGCCTTCATCCGAAAGGATATGGTAATCAGCAGCCAAGTCCGGTCTTCAAGCCGGAAAGGTTCAGAGACTATCCGCAAGGAGTAGGCCGAGATAAGCTCGGTCGAAGCGCCTCGCATCCTCACGAGAGATCGAAGGACGAAGATATAGTCCACACTTTCGGGAAACCGAGAGATCAAGTGTAACCAATTGGTCGTGGGTTCGAATCCCACCCCCCGAGCCAACAAAAAATCAGCGCGAGCTGGTTTTTTGTTGGCTCGCAAGCAAGCCACCGATGAAAAAATCCCTGGCGCATGAACGGCACCAGGGACTGTCGTCGTTTCAGGTCTTACCCATGAAGTGTGGGAAAGAAGGCTTACGGGCCGTACTTCCCGTAGAAGACGCAGGCCTCGCCCTCATCGATCAAGTAGCTACGACCGTGGTAGCCGGAGAGAACGAGCTCGCCGGTTTTGTCGCCGTCCGCGTCAGCACCGATCACGGCGCCTGCCGCGAGTGGTCCCGTGTCCAACGGGAACGTTGCGGCGAAGATGGCGTCGGGGTCGGCGGAAGTGCCCGGCGTCAGGGTGAGATCCGATCCAGAGAGGAGCCAGGCTCCATCACCGCCGTTTTCTCCGGCGGTCAACACGTCCGCATACCCGTCGTTGTCGATGTCAATGATCGTCGTGTTTCCACCATAGTACCCGAGCCCGCTGGTCGCCGCGAGCGTGAGGGAGGACGCCTCAATGTCCCACGTCCCCGTCGTGAGCGGACCAGGCACGAGGTAGAGTGACTCAATGGAGGAGTACGCCGCGAGTTCATCGTGACCGTCTCCATTGACATCGCCTCCGCTGAATACCTTCTTTCCAGTGCCATCATTAGCCGCCAAGCCGGTCAGGACGACATCAGCCGTGTCCTGAGTCTCCGATCCGCCCCACGCGCCTCCGAAGAAGACGTAGACAGCGCCGGAGTAGGTATACGTCTGTGTGGCACTCTCGTCGCAACTCCAGCAGCCGGCTGCGAGATCGGCGTATCCATCGCCGTCGAGGTCGGACTCGAGGGTGACTGCGAGCGTCCCGTACGGGACGTAGACATCGATACTCGTGTCGGCGATCAGGGATGCATCTTGCCCACCAAGCGACCCGACCCGCGAACCGTCCACGACGTAGTAGTGAGCCCATTCCGAAAGGAGATGAGGAGCCACGAGGTCGGCCAGTCCATCGCCGTCCCAGTCGCCCCCGGCGCCATAGGCGCCATCGTACGGATCGGCCTCCGCCAACGTGTCCACGGCGTCATCGGTGGTGAGCGATGGTGTCCCACCGAGGTTTGTGAAGATTGTCATTTCGTTCACCGTGGATTGGGTGAGCGCTAGATCCTCAGCGCCGTCACCGTCCAGATCACCTACACGCCATGGAATGGCCGAGTATCCTCCGTTGGTGTCCACAGCGTTGGTGATGACGACGTCGGCATCGGTGATCACCGCGTCAGTCGCGCCCGAGGCGAAGCCGCTCGCGCCCCCAAGGAACACGCCAACGAGTCCGGCGTAGTCGTCACCCTCGGGATTGTACCCGGGTTCCCTGACCACGAGGTCCGAGTAGGTGTCCCCGTCGAGGTCTGCAAAAAATGCTGCAGCGAAGAAACCGCTCGCCGTCGTCCCGGTTACGCAGAAATCCCCTGCGTCGTAGGCGATCTGCTCATCCACCGCGCCGTCGCAGTCGTCGTCAAGGCCGTTCCAGTCCTCGGTTCCGTCCGGATTGATAGTCGGATCCGTGTCGTCACAGTCCGTGCACACAAACCCGTCAAGGTCGGTATCCGAATAGCCGTCGTCGACGGTGCCGTTGCAATCGTTGTCCAACTCGTCGCACAGTTCCGGATTGTCAGGGAATTTTGCCGGGTTGGCATCGTCGCAATCGACCGTCTCGGGATCGGCGACTTCAGAGGCGGTGCAGGCAAAGGCCCCGTCCCCGTCTTCGTCCACGCCGTCTCCCTGGGGAAACTCACAGTTGCAGTTGTTGTCGAGCCCATCGCACAACTCCGGCGCATCCGGATACATCGTGGGGTCGGCGTCGTCACAGTCCTCGCCGCTGTCGCAACTCGGATCGCCGCAGGCAAAGGAGCCATCGCTGTCGGCATCGAGTTCCATGGCCGGTACGATACCATCACAGTCGTTGTCGAGCCCGTCACACAGTTCAGTGGCACCTGGGTAGGTGGTCTCATCACTGTCGTCGCAGTCGGTATCGTCCCCGACGTAGCCCTCGGGGGCCTTGCACGCGGTGAACGCGGTGCCAACCCCGTAGCCGTCGTCGTCGGTGTCCGCATACCAGTCAGTCGCGTCTACCGCGCTTGACTCGTCCACTTCGCCATCGCCGTCGTTGTCGAAGCCATCACACATCTCGGTGTCCATGCAGTCTGCGGTGAGATCGCCATCGGTGTCGGCGAAGTCCTCGTCGATCAAGCCGTCGCAGTCGTCGTCGACGTCGTTGCACGCTTCGACGGCTCCCGGACTCACAAGGCTGTCACTGTCATCACAGTCATTGGAGTCAGCCACGAACCCGGCAGGTGCGTCGCAGGCGACCATGGAGGAGGTGCTGGAACCGTATCCGTCGCCGTCGCCGTCGAGGTACCAGGTCGAAGCGTCTGCCGCGTCGTCCTCGTCGATCGTTCCGTCGCAGTCGTCGTCCACGCCGTTGCAGGTTTCGGTGGCCAGGGGTCGCGTGTCGTCACAGTCCTCACATGCGGCGAGACCATCGAGGTCGGCATCCGAATACCCGGTGGAACCGTCACAGTTGTAGTCGTTGGGGTCGGTGCAGTCGATCTCACTCGCCCCTGGGTAGTAGCTGGTGTCGCTGTCGTCGCAGTCGCCTGGGGTTGCGACGTATGCCGAAGTCGGAGCAGAGCAGGCCACCACGGCTTTCATGTCGTCTCCGTATCCGTCCCCATCGGCATCGAGGTACCAGGTCGAAGCGTCTGCCGCGTCGTCCTCGTCGATCGTTCCGTCGCAGTCGTCGTCCACGCCGTTGCAGACCTCCACACCCACTGGTGAGACAGCCGCATCCGTGTCGTCGCAGTCCTCGCAGGCAGGATAGCCGTCTGCGTCGAGGTCGGCATATCCCACGGAACCGTCACAGTAGTAGTCGTTGGGGTCGGTGCAGTCGATCTCACTCGCCCCTGGGTAGTAGCTGGCGTCGCTGTCGTCGCAGTCGCCTGCCACTGCTGCAGCGCCGGCGCCGTCACAGGAGACGAACATGCTGCCATCGTCGCCGTATCCGTCGCCATCAGCATCGGTATACCAAGTCCCCGCATCCGATACGTCGTCACTCTCGTCCACGACACCGTCGCAATCGTCGTCCAGGCCGTTGCAGACCTCCACGCCCACTGGTGAGACAGCCGCGTCCGTGTCGTTGCAGTCGATACGGTCGTCCGCCACATAGCCGGACGGCTGGCCGCACTCGACCTGACAGAAGGTCGCGTCGCCGTACGTATCTCCGTCCACGTCGATACACCACAGCTTCGGGTAGACGTCGCTCTTGCTGTCATCGCAGTCGGAGCCGCCCGTACACCACGTCGGCAGGTAGCCGTCGTGATCCGCATCGCCCTCCGTCAGGTCGCAGGAGTGGACCGAGACGGTGACAGAATCCGTGATCACCTCGTTCCCGCCAGAGTCGACGACGTGGAGCGCAATTTTGCGGGTGCCTGCGTCCAACCTCACGGAACCCGTGACAGTGCCGGCATCGTCGATCACTCCCGTCGCGCTGGTCGCTCCGTCGACCAACCAGTCGGCGGACAGCTGCGCGGGTTCGTCCTTCTCGTCGAAAACGCCGCCCACGAGGTTCACGTCCACCTCGTCGGTGAGGTCGTCCTCGTCCCCCCGTGGGAGGTAGACGGTCGCAAACGGCAAGTCGTCGGGCAGCACGTTGAAGGTCATCGTTGCCGTGCCAGACTGGTTGCTGTCATCGGTCGCGGTGAGGGTGACGCTCGCCTCCGCGGCTTCGCCAGGCCTCCACGTCCACAGGATCACCCCGTCGTCGTCAGCAGTTCCACAGTCAAAGGCGTCGCTCTCCTCGCCCAGCGTCCAGTTCCACGTGCAATCCGCAAGCGTCGCCCCGGACGCCACGTCAACCGTGCCTTCCACGATGACGTCGGCGTTGGCGTAGTGCGAACCCTCTTCAGCGACCGTGACCGCCACAGACGGCGGTGCGCGTTTCACGAGGCTGCCGTAGTCCTGGTTGCAGGCGCACAGAAGCAGGAAGACAAAAGGAACAAGCTTGTCCATGTGCATTCTCCGTGGAAGAGTCCCTCGTCACACGCACGAGTGGCCGTGCAGCAAAAACCACAGGTGAAATCACCGATCGGCTCATGCTACGTGAAATAACCTACATCTGACGTGCCGGAGCGTCAATCTCATACATTCTATTGGCTAGATCTACAAAATCTGTTACCCTTTTACTACTATGCCACACGAAACACCCAATGAAACAGAGCTCATCCGTTACGCCAGGGCACAGGAATTGAAGGGAAAATCATCAGACGATTTATTAGAACGCTATAAGGCGTTGACGATTGAACTCGGTGGCATTCCGTTTCAACATAAAAAACTCGAAGAGGTGGAAGCGGCGCTCGAGGATGAAATCCAACCTTACCTTGACACGATGGACGCGATCGAAGATCAAGATCGGCAAGACGCTTATATCCTCTCCCTGCCAGAACACGTCCGACATTCAATTGATTTACTCACGTCCACCCAAGATGCTCTCACCCATTTGGAAGAACTCCAGGACGATCTCCTGGCCATGCAGTCGCTTGTCGACCAACTCTACGACGAGTCACTCAAGCAAAAAGAAGCCGACAAGCTGAACCGTTCAGTGCCCAATTAAATCTTATTCATTCTTTTTTTATATACTATGAATACCAATGCGATTCAATGGACCCTGCGCCTTGCCGTCTTTGGCGAATTTCTTGGCCACGGCGTTTTCGCCCTTCAAGGAAAAGAA
>JACRJW010000081.1 GCA_016235605.1 Candidatus Uhrbacteria bacterium
CATGAGGAGAGCCTACCATAAAGCCAGTCCCTCGCAGGACTGGCTTTATGTCCGGGCACCATTCATCCCCGGGCTTCGGCTTATCGTATTTAATACGTTCCTACTATTTAGACGACGCCTCCGCCCGAGGTTTCCTGGTATATAACAAACTCGTTGCGTTAAAAGTTTGAGACCGCCTTATAGAAAAGTGTTAGGCGTTAGCCGTAAAAAGAAAAGCATATTTCATATAACTAGTTCTTATACGAACTTTATTGTCTTTTGTCACACTAGTTGGTATAGTATACGAACTTCATGAAATGAGTCTCTATCAAGAGAACAGCCAAATCATAACATCTTCTACTCCTATGCAAAAGCAATTAGAGACGGCACAGCGAGAGATGCGGATCAGAAACTACAGCCGAAAGACGATAGACTGCTATCTTTATGGATTGAAAAAGTATTTCACGTTTAAGGGCACTGAGTTTGATCAGGTTCATTCGGACAGCATCAAGGATTTCCTCGCTGACTGTGAGAAACATAAGATCTCTCCACAATCAAGAAATTCGTTTTTGCACGCGATCAAGTTTTATTATCGTGAGGTGATTGGGGACAAATCAGTTTCACACATTCGCTCTGCCAAGCGGCAAAAGCGTCTTCCGGAGGTCTTGAGTCGTGTTGAGGTGCAGTCCATACTTGACGCGACAGAGAATGAGAAGCATAGAATCCTTCTTGCTCTCTCCTATGGAGCAGGCTTGCGTGTGAGTGAGGTTATCAATGTGCGTGTTGCAGACGTCCGCTTGGAAGAACTCACAATTCTTGTGAGACAGTCAAAGGGACAGAAAGATCGCCTTACTGTTTTTCCAGAACGTCTAGTCACAGACATTCAACATGTTATTGCCGGCAAGCAGCCGCAGGAGTATCTTTTCACGAGTTCTCGCGGCGGCAAACTTACCACACGCAGTGTGCAGAAAATGTTTGAGAGATCCTTAAAGCAGTCTGGCATCAAAAAGCATGCCACGTTTCACAGTCTTCGCCACAGTTTCGCGACTCATTTACTGGAGAATGGTGTGGACGTGCGTTATGTTCAGGAATTGCTTGGACATCAGAATATTCGGACTACTCAAATCTATACCCACGTGACCAATCCAAGTATGAGAAATATCAAAAGTCCATTTTAAGTTATGTCCAAAGATTACTATCATATTCTGGGGATTTCGAAGTCCGCATCGCAGGACGAGGTTAAGGCTGCGTTTCGGAGACTCGCGCACCAGCACCATCCTGACAAAACGGGCGGAGATGACAAAAAATTCAAGGAAGCGAACGAGGCGTACCAGGTTTTGGGCGATCCTGACAAGCGCGCGAAGTATGATCAGTTTGGGTCGGCGGCGTTTGACGGGTCAGCGGGTTTTGGTGGTGGACAGGGTTTCGGTGGTTTTGATTTCTCTGGTTTCCAGAATGCTGGCGGCTTCGAGGACTTGGGAGATTTGTTTGGTGACATGTTCGGTGGTCGAGGAGGCGGGCGCGCAGGACAGACGCGCGGCAGTGATATTCAAGTGGACGCAGACCTGACGTTTTACGAGTCTGTGTTTGGCGTGGATAAAGATATCGAGGTGACCAAGAACGCGGCGTGTGAGAGATGTGCGGGAACAGGAGGAGAGCCAGGAGCTGGCATGAAGACATGCGATGCGTGTAAAGGAAGTGGCGTGCAAGTGACGGTGCAGCGGACGGTGTTGGGAGCGATTCAGAGCAAACGGACGTGCAGCGCGTGTCAGGGGACAGGGGAGATTCCAAACAAGATTTGTACGACTTGTCACGGTGAAGGCGTTGAGCGTAAACGCGAACGGCTGAGCGTGGGGATCCCGGCGGGAGTTGATGATGGGGCCGTGCTTCGTGTTGCAGGGAAAGGTGAGGCGGTGCGCGGTGGTCGTACGGGCGATTTGTTTGTGAGACTGCATGTGAAGCCTGACCGTCGGTTTGAACGCGACGGGATTCATATCCACTCAAGCGCCACGATTGGATTCACCCAAGCCGCACTGGGAGATACGATCGAAATTGAAACCGTAGACGGAAAAGGCGATTTGAAAATTCCCGCCGGGACGCAATCAGGTTCCCAGTTTCGTCTGCGTGGAAAAGGCGTTCCGAGCAACCGTGGCCGTGGGGATCAGATTGTGACGGTTGAGGTGAGAACACCAGAGAGACTTTCGCGAGAACAAAAAAAATTACTAGAGCAACTAGATCTGCGATCGTAAAACTTGAGCCTCGTCACGGCGCAGACCCTGCCGGTGCTCCCCCTCGGCAAGCTCGGGGTGCGCTGCCGATCAGGGTCAGACACCGTGCCACTCAAGTTTTACTCAACTATGTTCACGCTCAAAAAGACAAAAGGAGTCGCGCGGCGCGGGCAACTTCACACTCCACACGGCACTATCGAGACGCCGTTTTTTATGGCCCTAGCGACCAAAGGCGCGGTGAAGACCATGTCGAGCCTGGACATGAAAAATCTCGGAGCGCAGATTTTACTCAGCAACACCTATCACTTGTTGTTGCGGCCAGGACTTGAATCCATGAAGG
>JACRJW010000082.1 GCA_016235605.1 Candidatus Uhrbacteria bacterium
CAACGGCAATGTGCTGACGTACGAGGAAGACGGCGATGCCGACGGGGTGGTGGACTATCGCGAGACCTACACCTACGACGCTGACGGGAACTTGCTGATGGAGGAGTTTGGTGACGCCGACGGAATCGTGGGGGCCCGCTACACCTACACCTACGACGCCGACGGCAACGTGCTGACGTACGAGGAAGACGGCGCACGCGATGATGACGCTGATGGGACGGTGGACTATCGCGAAACCTACACCTACGATGCCAACGGCAATGTGCTGACGTACGAGGAAGACGGCGAGACCGAAGGATGTTATGAAAGCTGTGACAGTGCCGACGGGGTGGTGGACTATCGCGAAACCTACACCTACGATGCCAACGGCAATGTGCTGACGTACGAGGAAGACGGCGATGCCGACGGGGTGGTGGACTATCGCGAGACCTACACCTACGACTGTTCGGGATAGCCGGACGCACCTTCACTGAATTTCTACTTCCGAGTATGGCCGCCACGGATTTTCCCTGGCGGCTAATTTTTTTTGCGATTTTGCGCTGTGATCGAGGAGCCGACCAACGGCTATTTTTATTGGTGTAGTTTTTCAATGGTCACACCTCTCTTCTTTACAAACTGACCCATTCCTGATAGAGTCACTGTGCTGGAATGAAGTCCGGCAAAGGAAAGGAAACCGTGTCCAAACGGCAATGCTCAACGGACGTGCATGACGACGAGTTCCGTACTCCAACGGTCTCTCGCGGTCATGGGCAGCAAGCCCACGACAACTGCGTGGAGGTCGCCATCAACAACCGTGGCGTCTTCGTGCACAACACCGACGGACGGCAACACGGGTTCATCGGCCCGACGCTGTGCGCGTGTGGCGCCATGATCCCGCCGGGCGAAGACATCTGTCCGGTTGGACAGGTCCAGATCTAGCGCTCGTCCACCGTCTCCGCCACTCTCCCCGCAGTAGCCAACCGACTTGGCTACTTTTTTTGACCCAAAAATCAGAAACGTGCTGACCTGTTGACAGAGGCCCTCATCTCTGTCATACTCCTGATTCAGGATTCGTCTTGATCTCACCACGGGAGATGGTCATGCCACACGCGGTTGCTCTCAACATGGATGACGCCGCCCTCACACGCGATCGAAGGGCCGCTTACCATGAGGCCGGTCACACGCTCGCCGTCCTGGAACAGTTCCCACAATGGTTCCACTCGGTCTCCATCGAGCTTGATGAACACGCAGGTGGACGGACGCTGTATGATGGCGGCCTCACGGATGAGGGCCTCACCCGAATCTGTGAGACGTGGAAGCCACAGCACCTCACCGCCTACGTAAAAATGCATGTAGCTGTCGCAGTCTCCGGCTACCTCGGTCAGGCATTCTGCGGGGATGACGTGGTAGAACACGAGGTCGCACAGGATATGATGGAAGTGACGCGGCTCGTCCTTGTAACGAGCAAAGCGCGCGGCGTCGACCCAGAAGATGAAGACGATCTGGTCACATTCATCGACGAGGGGAAAGCGTTCAAGAGCCGAGTCATCGCTCGTGAAGAGACGCTCATGAGGCAGCTTGCCCACGATCTGTTTGTTGACCGCACCCTCGACCGCGCACACGTGCTCTCCCTCTACCAGAGGTTGTGGCGCGGACGGAAAATCGACCTGGGTTAGTCCACAAAAACGCACAGCCGAACGCTCGGCTGTTTTCTTTTGATGCAAAAAATATCAAGACTCACTCTTGCCACGGGGCTTCTTGGCGCACCAGAAGTTCAGTGGCGCGCAGAGGTTCGGCCATCACGTCCTTCACCACGCGTTCCATGCGGGCAGACTGGGAGCCTTTCACAAGGACGATGTCGCCTTTTTTGATTTGGGAATCGAGCCAGCGGCCAGCGTCTTTTGCCTGTGAAAAATGTTGTGTGTGATCCTGCGGGATGCCGGCTTCCATCGCGCCGCGCTGCGTATGGAGCGACAGCTCACCAACGGTGACGAGTACGTCCACACCCGCTTCGGCCGCACGCATCCCAAGCATCCGATGTTCACTCTCACTCAAAGGCCCCAGCTCTGCCATGTGACCCAACACAGCAATGCGTCGAGTGCCTTCGTGATGTGTAAAAGACGAAAGAACTTCAAGCGCCGCGGCCATGGAAGCAGGAGCCGCGTTGTAGCTCGCGTCGAGGATCAGGGAGCCTTTGATCCCGGGAATCGGATTCATGCGTCCAGGCTCAAGGACGACCTCTGGAATTTTTGAAAGGATCTCTTCGTGCGAGAGGCCGAGGTGTTTGGCAATTGCGATCGCGGGAAGGAAGACGCTCACGTTGGCTTTTCCCAGGATGTTCACGAGCTCAAGGTTCAACGCATCGTGGTCTGGCGCGGTCACATCGACCTTCACCGTGGAAAACGTCTCGCCAGGTTCAAAAGAAAAATCGTCGCGCGTCGTGAGGGAATAGTTGCTCGCTCGCATCTGTGCGGTGTCCGAGAACCCATACGTGACAACGGGAGCCGCCGCATGGTGCGAGGTCCCCATCACAAGGGCATCATCGGCGTTCAACACGCACAATCCGTCTGGAGCCGTGCGCGCAAGCAAAACAGCTTTCTCTTCAGCCAGCGCGGCCACAGAGGGAAAAAACTCTGCATGCACCGGCGAGAGGCGCGTGAGAACGGAAATCTTCGGCGTCGCGATGTCACACAGATGGCTCATGTCGTCTGGATGGTCGATGCCATACTCGAGCACGAAAACCTGAGGGACTTCGCGCGGTTTGCTCATCAAGATTTTCAACCATCCAAAAATAGATTTCCCGGGCGAGGCAAACCCAAGGATCGAGAGCGGAACACCGAACTCGTTGTTGTAATTTTTGATCGTCTCACCGACACGAAACTTCGCCGAGAGGATCGTGGCGATGGCGTTCCTGACACTGGTCTTCCCGACGGAGCCTGTCACGGCAACGATAAGAGGCTTATGCTGGGCGATCAGCTTCTGGGCTTTTTTGGTGATGAGGGATTGGATGAGTTTTTTCATAAACTTACTCAATGGATCTTACCGGTGGCACTTCAAAGTACTGTAGCAAAAACTCGGCCATTTCTCCAAACAGCGGCGCGGCCGTGGACTCGGCCCAGACGACATCCTTTGGGTTGTCGATGCGGACGATCATGGCGAACTTCGGATCCTCGACCGGACCAAATCCGGCGAACGATCCGATCGTATTGTCAGAGGCGTATCCGATGCCGTTCGTCTTTGCGACCTGCGCGGTCCCGGTTTTCCCGCCGATGTAATAGCCTGGAACGCCGGCGCGCTTGCCGTGTCCATACTCGACCACGGAAACCAACATCGCCGAGAGCGTCCTGGCGGTTTTAGAATCAATGACGTGCGACACGTCCGTTGGTGTACGCTTTTCGACCGTGCCGTCTGGGTGGCGGATCTCGTCAACGATGAGCGGTGCCTTCAAAATCCCACCGTTGGCAATCGCGGCGTACGCCATCACGATCTGCAGAGGCGTCACCGTGATCCCCTGACCGAACGTCGCGGTCGCGGAATAAATCTCTGATTCGTTGTCCAGAGATGAAAGGTCGCCAGAAGATTCCGTTTCAAGTTCGATTCCCGTTGACACACCGAACCCGAACGTATGGACGTACTGTTTAAACACATCCATCCCCATGGCGCGCATGGCAAAAATCATGCCTGTGTTGATCGAGTCCTCAAGCACCTGCGTCATCCCGACGGTGCCGTAGACTTTTCCCTCTGCGTTCCCGATTGGCTTAGGCCAGCCGTCCACCATCACAGAACCGGTATCCGTGAATGTCGTGGTCGGCGTGACCGCGCCAACATCAACAGCGGCGGCCATGGTGATGGGCTTGAACACGGAGCCAGGCTCATAGGATTCAAAAATCGCCGGGTTATTAAACACATCGATCGAATCAACCTCACCATAATGGTTTGGATCAAAATCCGGCGCGCCGCACATGGCTAAAATCTTTCCCGTGTCAGGCGCGACAATGATGATGCTCCCTCCTTCTGCGCCATGTTTGAGGACCGCGGTCTTGAGCGTGGAGCAGGCTTTATATTGAATCGTGCGGTCGATCGTGAGCACAACATCCGAGCCGTCAACCGCCGGTTCAAGGTCCTGGTCTGCCACGGCAATGAGACGTCCAGCAAGATCACGCTCCGAGCGGAGAGATCCTGCCGTGCCCGTCAATACATCATCGAAGTACCCTTCGATGCCGTACTTGCCTGACACACTGCCGTCTTCATTGGCACCAACAAACCCAAGCACGTGGCCGCTCATTTCAGGTTCAGGATACAGCCGAGAGGATTCACGCACATACGAAATACCCGGCAGATTGAGACCGAGGATCTTCTGCAAAGTCGCGTCGTCTACTTTGCGCTCTATCGGTTCATACGGGTCTTGCGGCTGATCAAGTCGCACGGTGAGTGCGCTCACCGCCTCCTCATCGTAGCCAAAAATCTCACCAAGAGCTTTTGCCGTATCATCCGGCTCTTTCACGAGTCTGGGATCCGCCCAAATAAACGCGAGCTCTTCGTTTGTCGCAACCGGGACGATCGTCTCGTCTTTATAGTCATGCAGATAAATATCTCCGCGCTCGGGAATCAACTCTTGGAACAGTTCATGCTGGCCGCTCGCCAGCGCCTCGTAATAATCGTGTTCAAAAATTTGTAAAACGACGAGCTTCAACACAATCACGCCAGCAAACGCAAGAAGGGCGTATCGGAATACTTCCAGACGCAGATCGATCTCTCCTGTGCGTATCGGCCTCCAGCTTTTTCTCATAGTCCGAAGCTAAACAAGGATCCCCTCCCCCGCGGATTATCTCCTGCGTGCACCTCGTCGCCGTCGCTCACGCCGTCGCCGTCTGTGTCTGCTCGTGAACGATCCGTCCCATAAAACGCTTCCAGGATATCATCCAACCCGTCGCCATCTTGATCGTTGGATTCTTGAATGGCGGTCACAGGAAGGCGCGCGTTCGATTCACTCACAAGCTGCGCTCCACCGGAAAGCCGAGCTAAGCCGTGTGACTCTGGCAGCGTGGCGCTTAAAATTTCTTGAAACGTGATCACGCGTGCAGGAACATCTTGATCGAACGGCTCGTTGAACGCAGAAAATTCGATCCGCGCATCCAAAAGCTCGTCTGCGGCCTGCACCCGATAGAGCAGGTGATCTTTCGTGCCAATCCAAAATCGTAGTGTGAGATCCGCGAGCTGCTGTGCCTGTTCGTGCGCAAGAATCCGATCAGCGTCTTGGGGTTCCTGGCCCGTTTTTGCTCGAACAAAATCAAGCAAGGAGGCCTCGGTAGCATCCTGATCAAACCGTCCGTCAATCATTCGCGTGTTCACACTATCGATCAACTCGGAGAGTCCGTTGTATTCAACCAAGACGACGTCGGTGAGAGAAAGAAGATACCGCAGACGACCAATGGCCTCAGAATTCCATCCAGAGAGCGGCGTGATGAGCGTGAGCGGCGAGTCGAGTCCTGGCAAAATCTCACCCCAGGACTCAATCTCCCTTTCCTCAAACTCAACCCACGTCCCATCATCAAACGAAACGCCAGGCACTGTTGGTCCTCCCGCGCTGTAGGTGAGATACGTTTTTCCATCGATCGTTTTGATCTCACCTGAGAGATCGGTATAACCGTCGCCCTGTCCGATCGCAACGACACGAAAAGATGTTTCGTGCACAAGGACGTTGTCCTCGTCCGTCTGAAGTGATCCTGAGGCGTAGAGCGTTGTTGTCACGCCATCCTGGTTCCAACTAAAACCATCATCATGAGAAAAACTTGTCAGACCAGACATCGCGATCGCCATGCGACGCATCTCGACCTCGGGACGAAATTTTGTCAGCACGATGTAGGAGGCAAACGTCAAAGCCATCACGACGATGACTCCAAGGCCGATGAGTGCCAGAATTTTTTTCATAAACAAAAGAGACAGCCTTTGCTGTCCCCATTCTATCAAAGTTCGACGATATCGTCTTCGGAGACATACTTCCCCTCATACACCAGATTTTCTCCTGACGCTTCGTTGTTCACGATGCGCAGGATCTCGCCGTCCGTCGTCTGATAATCGCTGATGAGAAATGTCTCGTCGGGCTCTGCCACGGATTCACCATGCGTATCGACCACGGCTCCGGATTCTTCAGAGAGGAATTCGTATTCTTTTTCTTTGAAGGTAATCGTGTCGCCATCAGGTTCCAGGTCGGTTTCCACTTCTTGCAGGAGCATAATTTCTTCGTCCTCGGGGGAGATCGAGAGCATGCCGTTCTCGTCGTTGTAGAGCCAACGGATCGTGCGATCACTATCCAACTCAATTTTGGCATGGCCGACGTAGGTGAAAGACTTGTTGGCAACGCGCACAGATTCGCCCAGTTTGAGCTTGAAAAGTTCTTTGATGGTCATACACGGGTTGCAAAAATTCCTCCTTAAAAATTCTAGGCGGATTAAAACATACAACGGAGTATCTGTAAACAGGAACGTTTTCCCCAATGTCTACGGGAGCTTGACTTCCGTATTTTAGCCCATTTTTGTGCTATGTCTATTGACAAAACGGCCAAAATATGGTATCCTTCTCGCCTCAGAATGTGGCGGGTGATCCTGGTGGCCTTCACAGCCATCGAGACAACCCGCTGCTTCTGCAGCAATTCCTACCAGTGAGGTGAGCCTTGTCTCTTCCTTTCAACCGCATCCACATCATGCCGCGGATCAACCCCCGGAAGATCGCGCGCATGAAGCGTGCGGGAATCCGGACCGTGGAACGCAGTGCCGAGCGCGACGAGGCGATCCGTGCCAAGCACGCGGCGCAACAGGGCGAGGAGCACTACCTGCGCTTCGGCCTGCGTGAGGACGCGGAGGGCAACCTTCGCGGCCACTCGGGCACTCCGGTGTTCGGCTTCGATCGAAAAGGCATCAAGCACGAGGCCATCAACCTCGTGAACGTCCACAATGACCTCCAGAATGCCGGGTACACCTTGACCGGAGTACACGTGCTTCTGAAGCCCCGTACCGACGAAGATCCGGACAAGCCGCGCATGGGCGCACTGGTCCTCACCTACGAGGCCGTCCCCGAGGACGAAGTCGAGGTCAAGCAGGTCGTCCTCACGCGCGAGCAGCTCCAGCTCATCGGCAACGAGCTGGATCGCTTCTTCTCCTTCGTCCACATCTGGGACAACCGGGAAGCTGACGGCTCCGCCTGCGTGAACCCCTCCCACGTGGTGGAAGACAAGGACGAGCGGCTCCTCACCGACCCGCGACTGCTGCGGTTCGCCGTCGAAAATGGCAAGCCCAAGTGGATCAACGAGTCGGGTCTCGAGCGGGCTCAGCAGTCCGCATCCGCCTAGCCCTCGCGGCCAGGCAACGACGTACGGCGCCCCGTGCGAAGAAGAGTCCCCGCGTGACGTCAACGTCACCGGACAGAGACTCGACTTCGCGCGGGGCTCTTCTTTTTGGATAAGAAAAGGCGGTCCCATTGGATCGCCTCACGTTTTGACATGGCCCTTGATGCGAACCTTGCCTTGGATGATCTTGCACACGGGTCGACCGTGCATCATGGCCTCACGTGCGTACGGCTCCTTACATTCAGGACAGTAGAGCTCCCCAGCCGTCCGATCATTTGTAATCCCGTCTTGATAGCATTTCACCAGGTGCCCAGGACCTTCCTTGCCGTAGGTAAACAGCACAGCACCACAGTTGACACAGAGCAGTTCAATGTTGTAAACCTTCTTGCCATGCTTATGTTTTCCCATAGCTGACCTCTTGAATGGCGTTGAACTCTGATGGACACACGCCCACGCAGGCATTGCATCCATTGCACTGGTCCGTGATGACTGCCAGTGGCGATTCACCACGGCCGCGCGATACGAAGCGAATCGCCTCAAACGCGCAGGCTTGGTAACACTTTGCACAACCAGTGCATCGCTCAGCAATGACCACTGGGGTCGGCGCCTCAAAACGATGCTGTTGAGCAAACGATTGCGAGCGACCAACAAGGTCACTGATCTGCGTGTACTCGTGATGACGTGCGAGATACCCTTCAAGTCCGCGAGTGATGGTTCGAAAGACTTGTGGACCGCTGAGAGCCGGAGCTGTGTAGAGCTGCACGGCGCTTGCGCCAGCCATGAGCATTTGAATCGTGTCCTCTGCAGTTTCGATTCCGCCGACTCCGACAACAGGAATACGCAAAATCCTTGCGAGCTCGTAGACGCAGCGCAGAGCGATCGGAAAAATCGCATTGCCCGTCACGCCTCCTTGGCCACCCTGAATTCCCAGACGAGGCAAACCGGTTTCTGGATCCAAAAGAAGCCCTGGACCAATACTGTTGGTACAGACGATTGCGTCGGCACCAAGACGTTGTGCTTCAATCGCCATGTCGTACAGGAACGAGGAGTAGGACAGCTTGATCCAGATTGGGAGCCTCGTCAGGGGACGAACGTGTCCAAGCAACGTCTTGAGATGGACGAAGTCGACATTGAGATTTCCGTGCAAGGCTCCCGAGTGGGAACAAGACACGTTGATCTCATAGGCCGAAGGGTTCAACGGGTTGAACGCTTGGATCAAGTGTCCACAACCTTCAATGTCTCGGCCACTCAAAGAAACAATGGCTTTCCCGCCGGTTGAACGAGCCTCCTGAAGCCAACCATCGCGCCAGCTCTCCCAAGGATGTTCGTTGCCCCACTCGCAGTTGAGCATCAACTGTGGAGATGGAACAGCATACCGGGGAGCCGGCACACGCTGACGTTCTTCTGGAACCCTTTCCTTGAGCGATCGAGTGACCATGCCAGCACAGCCATTGCGGCGCGCGCGCATGAAAAACTTCGGCGTCTCGGTGATATAGCCAGATCCCAGCAAGAGTGGAGAGTCGAACTCGACATCACCCACATGCGTCTTAAGCATGATGTCCTCCGATGCGATGTGCGAGAAAGTCCCCGATGTTTGTTGCAATCTGTGATTCGTTTGCGCTTGAGACTCCGACAACGAGATCAAACGCCTCACGATGATCACAGAGGTAAAGAAGCTCTCTGGTTGCGGCGGCCAGTCTTTGACCAACTTCTTCGTCGCTTTTGGTCTTTCGATGCACACGCAACCGTGTCTCGAGCAACTGAAGGTCATCCGTGACCAAAGCAATCGCGCAGATAGGCGCGGAACGAACTACACGACGAACGTCACCCAGATTGTCGACGTGAGCCTCTGTCAGGAAAACCGCATGGTTCAACCGGTTGATCTGCTCACTTGAGAGCCCATACCAGTGACCGTGAACTTGATGGGTACACCGGATGTCATCCCTTTCACGTTCACGTCGAGCAAGAAATTCCTCTGCCTCCACCCGTAAGCGATTGGTTTTACCCTTCTCTGTCGGACGCAAGAGCCGTGTCGTCGTCCAGATCAGCTCCTGGATCTGAGGGAAGCGCGCAAGAAGGTACTCTGTAACAAACCCCTTTCCGATCCCGGAAGGTCCTGTAAGTGTAGCGAGCATTGTTCCTCCATAAAGCCACCTCAACGCTAGAACAAACGGCTTTTTAGGTCAACCCACCCTACTTGGCGCAGAGGTGAATCTGCTTGGTTTCCTGAACCAAATTTCCTTGATCGTCGTATTCAAATTTGGCAAAAATAGGTCCGCTGTTGGGATTCAGAATTTCCTCGATTGTTTCCCTCACCGACGGATACAAGAGTTGATCAGGAATTTCCTCAGGGCTGAGCCACACGAACTCACCTTCGTCCGTGGTGATCAACTCACCCGAGGCATAATCACCGACGAAATGATAAATGAGCCAATTCACCGGGAGCTCTTTGTGAGGAACAATCTCAAGAATGGTCGCAGCGTGACGGATATTGCTTACGGTAAGTCCAGCTTCCTCCATAAGCTCGCGCTGTGCACCGGAGAATGCGTCTTCATCTTTTTCTAGCTTTCCCCCAGGTGGATGGACAAAGTTAGGAGCAAATTTCCTGTTCGGTGAACGTTTGAGCATAAGCACCTTACCGTCTTTCACAACAAACATATTTGCGCACACAACGAGCTCTTGAATCTTTTTATGAGTGGTGTCGGTCATAGAAATCATTTTTACATTTATTCGTCTCCCCCTTCAGCGTCCTCATTTTTTCTTGTCATCATCCCCTCAATATCCACACCCAAACGCTCCTTCACTTCCTTGAGAGAACCCGTTCCGAGCGCTTCTTTTGTATCGATAAATTTTGTGTCCAACCACTCTGGGACTGGATATCCTGTGACAGAATCGATGAGATATATGAGCATCGTCGTTGCGTAGGCACCCTTGGGAAGACTAAAGGTGATCGCCAAGCCTTCGGGGAGACATTTGTACGCATGGATATCGGGATGGATTCTTGGAATGAATGTAGGGTTACGACCAACACGAATGTATGGATAGGACTTCAGTGCCTGCATGGGATTACGGAGACCATCACGATCGAGCGTTGCTTTGTACACGGAGAGAGCTTTTGGATCTGGACTCAAAAGTTGAGGAAGGTGATCTGGAAGTTCTGTCTGCTGTGCCTCTGCGTCAGAGAGCAGCTCATTGGCTGCATAACTCGCATACGCACGAACCCACATCCCGGCCTGTTGCTGAACCACTTCCATGGCCGATCGAAACTCTCCACCAGTTTTCATGAGGCTTGCAAGCATGTCGTGTTCGTGACGGAACGTGTAGGGAAGATCCTTAATCGTATCTTGCATAGCCTTCCAGTCTCCCCATAACTCTAGCAGCCGTGCGCGGCGAGCGACAAAAAACGGAAGCTCAAAGGGACTTGGCATGGTCATGTACGTCTTGATTCCTGCTTGTGCACCGTGAGTGAGCATAGCCTTCCCTACCTCGTGCGCAAGAAAACGTGGTGTGCCAAACCGTTGGACACCAAAGTAATTCATGATGCCGCGCGTCTTCACGTATTGCATTCGCTCTTCCACCCATGCCTCAGGCAAAGGATGTTCAGTGCGCAGCATGAGCGTAAATCGATTCCCTTGAAGCTGACCAATCTGAATCACCCCTTTTGCTTCATGAACGTTTCGAATAATCATACCTGGCAGATTCATCATGAGAACTTCGTTTAAGATCGCGCCACGAATACTCATGCGCTGAGCCGTGAGCGCGACCGCGTCTTTGATTCCAGCGTAGCCGATGCTCTTGCCTTCATAACCCGTAAGCTCTGCGATCCTGTTGCCTGCGTCGAGCGTTGAAACACCAACCTTGGTGAGATCAAAATAAACCGTACCCTCACCGCCTTCCATGTCCGCTTTTGCTGGTTGACCATCGACAGTGATAACGCTGCCGTCTGGACGAACTTCCTCAACGATAAAATTCAGGGCGATATTTGAAATAGCCTTTTGGAAGATCCTTCGGAGGATTGTGGATTCCAATAAATTCAAAAAGGGCGTGAGGAGGTTTCTCTGAACCCACAAACTTCTCAGGTTCTGCAGTACGTGCCGCGTTTACCACCTGCTGTTCGCGTTCCCAGGCATTTTGATCAGGGGCTTGATGCATATTATCGTCGATAGAGAAATAAATTCGGTTGGCCTTCTGCCATGTCGAGCACGTCTTCTTCCCAGCCGTCGATCGGCCAGACGTAGGTGACCACCCGCGCGCCGGGTTTCAATTCCGCTTCCAGCTTTGGACGGATTTTTTTATAGGCCTTTGGCGTGAGGAAAAGATAAACGACATCGTAGTCTGACAGGGGGTGCGTAAAAGCGTTTCCCAGCACAAACGTCGGCCAAGTGACGATCGAAAACGGTGGGGAATTTCGTTTGCGATCGCAAACGGATCGTATCATTATTTGCGATCGCAAAAAAGCCACTTGAACATTTGCGACCATCCACTGCAATAACGACAACTCCACCCCCACGATCTTCCCCGCCTGCGTCGTTGCCGCCAAGTGTCGACACACGCGACCATTTCCACAGCCCAGCTCAACAAACTTTTCACCTCTCTGAAGCGCCACTAGCCGTCCAATCCGTTTCAAATCTTTTTTCCATGTCGGCATCCACGGTGCGCCTTGGATTCCAGCATAGGCGGCTGAGGCGAGCAGGATGAGACCAAGAGCTAGAAAAACATTTTGAATCATATCTCAAGCAGTATACCAAAATGAGACCACGTGGTCTCATGTTTGTTCAATCCTCTGTCGGGCCAGTGGGATTTGAACCCACGACCTATTGGGGCTGTCGGTTCAACCAACGTGTCGGGCTGGCGGGATTTGAACCCACGACCTCTTCGTCCCGAACGAAGCGCGCTACCAACTGCGCTACAGCCCGACACGTTGGTTGAGCATCGACATGCCCGTCTCGGCGGTTCGAAATGACGCAGGTCATTTCTCACTGCGCCTCGACTCCCTCGCGAAGCGCGCTACCAAGCTGCGCTATGACCCGGAGAAGATTGAAAATAGTGGTCGGGCTAGTCGGATTTGAACCGGCGACCTCTTGCACCCCATGCAAGCGCGCTACCAAGCTGCGCTATAGCCCGATGCGGGATGATAGTAAAACTTTTCGGTTACCAGATCAATAGTCGATCCCCTCTCTAGCTTTCACACCGGAGTAAAAATAGTGCTTTCGCAAACGCATCTCGGTAACCAAGTGTGCACGATCAAGGAAGGCTTGTGGTGCGTTGCGGCCGGTTAAGATGAGTTCCATGCGATCAGGTTTTGCGTCAAGGACACAGAGCACGGCGTCCACAGAAACCATTCCAAGATCTGTTGTTGAGTTCATCTCGTCGAGGACCACTAGGTCGTATTGGTCGGATTGAAATAACTCAAGAGCCTTCGCAAGACCTTGAGTCCCAAGCTCTCTGTCCTGTTCCGTCACAGAAAAATCAAAACAACCTGACACAGGATCAATCCGATCGCGTCCATAGGCGAACCATTCGACTCGGCCAAGGCCTCGCTCATGGTCTTCGACCGTAAGTGCATCGAACACCTTACGTTCCATATAGTGTGTACCGCCTTTGTCGAAAAAAATGATCGCGGCTTTTTTTCCGGCGCCAACCATGCGGACGATCTCGCCGATCGCCGCCGTCGTTTTCCCTTTTCCGTTGCCGGTAAAAAGTTGGATGAGACCTAAACCTTCATGGCCTTTGATCTCCTTCCCCGTGGCCGCGATAATCCCCTCGTGGAGACGATAAGCCTCTAGAACACCATTCCCCGGCAAGGGATCACAATTTGGAGGAGCCAATCTTGGATCAATCCAGCGCAATTCGTTGTGCTCATCTGAAAGCCTGATCTCCGGATTGCCTATCAGATGTACGATATAAAAAATACCAACGATTGGATTATTATGCACATCTCCGCCACAACTCCAGAGACCGACATGGATCGGCACGCCAATCTGGATGTCTTGCACAGTGACCCCAATTTCTTCTTGCAACTCTCGCACTAATCCCTCCTGAGGAGTCTCCCCCACATCCATACGACCGCCGGGAAAATCCCACTTTCCATCAGCGCCTTCGTGGTCGAGTTTCCCTGTGTCCCGCACGAGAAGAATCTTCCCCTGCTGATTTACGAGCACGGCCTTATTGGCCACAAACTTTTTTTCCATAGTCATGATCGAAAATGAATGAGGGCCATAATGAGGGCCTGCCGACAAAAATCGGATCGCGTGATGCGACCATCGGTTAAAATTCCGACAACACCACCTGCCGTGCCAATTTTTGGATGGTCGGTGTAGCCAGCCACGCGAGCTGCCTGCGAGAGATCCAGTCCCTGCTCTGCGACGAGCTGATGAAGATCCTCTGGAAGCGAAAAGGCTGACGAGAACCCGAGGCCAATCGTCTTGCCATCGTACACAGCGCACACATCAAGCTTCATGGCGCTTGAGTGAGAACCTGACACTTCCATCGTCCCTCCCTCAATCCCGAAAGACAATTCACAGACAACAAAA
>JACRJW010000086.1 GCA_016235605.1 Candidatus Uhrbacteria bacterium
AAAAATGCGAGGACGGTTTTTTCAAGATCGCTGTGTGCCACGACCTGCTTCGCGATGCCGATGGTGCTGCCGCGCTTGAGATGAATCTCTCCCTCTGTCGGTTTAATCTCCCGCATGATCAATTTGAAGATCGTGCTTTTCCCGGCACCATTCTGGCCGACGATCGTGAGTTTCGCGTTCTCGCGGACGGAAAAACTTGCCTCTTCGAGGATCGGTTTTTTGTGATCGTAGTGAAACGACACGTCCTGAAACCGCACGATGACATCTCCGTGGTCCATAGGGAAAAGAAAGGGGTGAGTCGCGCCAGTGTAGCCAGAAATTTGTTCCCATGGTAGGCCTTTCAGGAGCTTTCCGGAGTACACTCATCGCATGTATTTTGTCGTTTCTGCAGCCGCTGCCGCGATTCTTCTCTACGTTCTTTTCCAGAGCATCCGGTCCTTTCTCCTCGTGCGCAAAAGCCTGAAGCTTGTCGGGGTGAGCAGGAGATTTGAGCGGGACATTCCGGATGCCAAACTGCGGATACTTGTCATCGGCGACAGCACCGGTGTCGGAACAGGGTCGGAGCCGCAGTTTTCGATCGCGGGGAGGCTGGCTTCTGATTTTCCGGACGCATCTATTCAAAACGAAAGTGTGAACGGATGGAAAGTGGCAGACGCGCTTCGTAATCTCCCGGATGTTCCGGCAAAAAGCTTCGACATTATTCTTTTACAGATCGGCGCGAATGACATCATGCGCGGGACACCCCTCCCGGGGTTCTCTGCAGCACTAGATTCCCTTTTCAAAAAATCTACAGCGGCCGGGAAGCGCGTCTTTGCGCTCCACTCCGGCAACATCGGCCTTGCGCCATTTTTTCCGTGGCCGCTCAGCGTGCTGATGCGCTTAAGAACGCTTAGATATCGCAGCGAGTACCGGCGGATTGCAGAAGCAAACGGCGTCACCTACGTCGATCTGTACCACGAAGCAGTCGATGATCCGTTTCAGGGGAAACATGAATTCTATGCCCCTGACCTGCTTCATCTTTCTGCGAAAGGATATGGAGAATGGTATCGATCGGTGAAAATATTATGAAATAATTGACCCGAGTTTTGATTCTTACTTTTGCCAATAGCATTTTAATCAATGGTCTATTGCCCGTTTTGGTGTTTCTCAAAGAGCCGAAAATATGGTATAATGGACGGTTATGCCCTACATTCTTACTGGAGGCTCTACGGAACAGCCGGAACAGCGGCTGGATGCCGAAAAGCCGTGGGTCGGAGTGAGGCTCGATGGCATAGGTGCCGGCATTCGGAATTGGACAGATGCGCTGCTTCATGGAGAGGACACGTACGCAAATCGTGTTGAACACAATGCACAAAAACAGCCGTCGAAGGTGCAGATGCTCGAAAAGCAAAAAACGACGAAGGCCGCGCGGGAATTTCTCGACGAGCGTTCAGGAGCTGTAAAAGAGGAGATCTTCGCACAGCTGCGTCTGAGTAAAGAGTCCGTCAATGGCATGCCGATGAAATATTTCTACCAGCCGTCGCTGCAATTCGGCAGCGGTCCTCATGGCATCGCGAATGCGTTCGCCGCTGAGAAGAAATTCGGTGCCTCCGCGCGCCGGCTGATTCTTAACGGAGGCAAGCAGCTGTCGCCGGTTTTTCCGGGCAAGGAAGATACGAATTTCTTTAACCCCGCAACCCTCCCGAAAGCGAACCCCGACGTCGATCCGCTGCGCGGCATTCTGGAACTCACATCCACCGCGGTCGGCGGCAGTGAGAAGCCGAGCACGGGCAATGTCGGTGAACTACTCATTCGCGCGGCGGTGCTTCTGGATTCGCCCATTATCAACGAGACATTCATCGATGGCGTGGAGGTGCATCGCGAGGACGACGATTGGGACGTCGACGCGCTCTTCCGTGTGAAGATGACTGTCACGACCTACACTGGTGAGAAAACAGACAGAAAGACGCACCGCCAGACCCTGTACTGCTACACGGATCAGATCACAGACGCCATGGGTCTCGGGGAAACGCGCATTCCGGTCGCGCTCGATGAAGTGCTGTTCGATGACAAACCGGTAAAGATTGAGGAGCTGCTGACGAATGCGCAGATGGCTGCAGAGGAAGACATCGATGCGAAGGCGCTGCGCGGCTGGATCACGTGGCAGGTGAAGCAGGACCGTTCCGTTTCGGCTGCAGACATTGCGCAGCAGATCGGTCTCGACGGAAAAAAAGCAACCGACTTCACGACGCGATTCATCGTACCTGCGCAAGTGGAAGAATCCGTTTCGCATTACGGGATGCGAAAGATGATTGCTGCGGAAATGCTTGATGGCAAGAAGAACATGGTGACGAATGACGAGCTGCCCGGCATCGTGGGCGCGTTACATTTTATCCCCGGCATGACGGATCGCAGGACGAATAAGCTGGACAATCCGGGTGGGGCACCTGACATCCTCGGAAAGAATCCCGGTAAGATCGCAGTCATCGGCGGCGGCTATACCGCACTCGTCTGTGCCGGTGCGCTGGCAGATGAATTCGAAGAACGCGGACTCAACCCCGGTGACGCACCTGTCACATGGATCGGTGACAACATCGATCCGAAGACAAGCGCGGTCGTAGAGGCCAAGGGATGCGTGAACATGCGCCCGCTCGGTCAGGGGGTCCTCGGCGGCGTCACCTGTACCGGCATCGATCAGTTCGATGACAACGGCACCACCCGTTACAAAGTGCACTACGCCGAGGGTGGATACAGAAACGGCAGGGTCGTGCTCAGGGAAGGAGGGCAGGTGCGCACGGAGGTATTCGATCATGTTATTGTCGCTGCCGGTTTCGACAACATGGTGGCCGATAAATTTGGTGAGCAGGCCGAGTCGGTGCGTTTACAGACAGGGTATGCGTTTGACGGCCGGCTGGACACTCAGATTGCAGTTTCGAGCGAACTGACCGAAGCGAACGGCGAGGCGCTGCCCCCCGGCGCTTACCGTGTCGCCGGACCTGCGAATAATGCGATCCCTTCCGAAAACAGAGCAGAGCGTGTCTGTTCTCCTTCGGAGGCTCTTGATCTTTTCATGGATAAACACGGAGGCGCCTACGAAAAGGATCCTGTAGGGAGCGAACTGCATGCCATGCTTTTTGATTCCGATATCGTACGGAGGAGATTACTTGTGCAGATGGTGGAGAATGCCCTTGGTCGTAAGCCGCAACCGCCGGAGATTCTTGAGCAGTTTGAAGCGCTGAGAAGCAGCGACACGGTACTCGCAGCATTGTTCGCGCGTATAGCGGATGCCGTCTCTGACAAATACGAAGGGCCGCTTGCCCATCCCGGGGACCTCAAAAAGATGCACAAACAATTGCCGCAGATGATCGGCAAGATGCTGGAAGAGACGGATCAAAATACTGTCCCCAGTAAAATCCGGCAGGACTTTAATACGCTCTGCGAACGCTATCCCTTTTCACTCGGCCGCATCGCGATGCTCCTTGCGGAAGGGCATGTGCCCTCTCCGGCACTCATGGAGCAGCTTCAGGTCGATCGCCAGAATGAGTCGTCCGGTGAGCGTCCCAATCTGAATGAAGTCCTGAACGACATTGAAAATCCGTACAACAACAGCAGCGTGGACTCCCTCGACCAGATGATGCACCGTACCCTCGATGACGGAGAGGATGAGGAGGCGAATTTCTATCGTCAGGGAGTGCTGCAGGTCGACGACCCCGTGCGCCGGTCCTTCATCGATCAGCCGCTCGGCAAAGGGCATAAAAGGGTCCTGCGCTACTGTAGCGAAGAGGAGAAGGCGGAGATCGCACTGCCTGTACGGGCCAAAGAATCTGCGGATGGGGCCGGACCGGACGCGACGGACTGGAGAGAGAGGGCGATGGGATGCAAAATGCGCATTGTTCATGCACTGGGAGACCTTGCGCTGCCGTCCGGAACCGATGCCTCGGGCACCATCGCCCGCGTGCGTATGCAGCACGGCAATGGCGCACTGCAATTCACCGTTTCCGGTATCAATGCCGGCCCCGTCACTGCGGCTCTCGGCGCCGATCCCGATACCCTCACGGCACTCGACGCGGTGCTGACAAACCACGGCGGAACGCTCGACGTGCGTTTCAGCTTCACGGCGGACGGGTCGATTGACCGCAGCAGTGTCGAGATGCTGTCGCCGCTCGCGCATATCAGTGCGGAACTGCAGCACGAAGTAGCTGCATCCGGAAAGAACGTGCGCGATATTCCCGCAAAGGACCTGAACCGTTTCGTTCAGCTCATCAATCCTCTGCGCATGCCGGGCAAGCTCCTTGGAAAGATAGATGAAGACGGACGGGTGACGGCAGCGCCGGAAAATTCGCAGACAGTCAAAGAACGCATTGCTGCCTACTATCGCAGGCAGGAAGGTGTCGGTAACGAGCCGATCACCGTGGATGACGGGAAGCGCAAGCCGGGTTCGAGTGCGTACTACTACCTCATCCGCAGGGAGAGTGACGCCGCCCCTCTGGCGGCCTTCACGGTGTACCCCGACCGCGAGCATGCCAAGCCTCTCAACTACCTTCGCACAGCGACACAGCTGCGCGAAGCGAATCTCGGCGATATCATTGTTGAGCCAATGGACGTCAGTCTCATTCGTCATAAAGACGGAGACGAACATATTGCTATTCTCACGGTGGCCGCCAACGGGAAACAACTGGGTACATCGGCGGCGCCTCTGATACCGGACAACGTCGGACAGGCAGCCGAATCGTTGGCACGTATCAATGCAACGCAGTCGTATCCTGTTCAGCCCGGAGAGGCCGATGACTTTATCAGCCGTGCGACACTCTCGCTCGTAGGGGAAGGACTGCTCACTGAAACGGAAGCCGGAATGCTTCTGCAGCGAGGCGGTACAGTTCACGGTGACGCCCGTCTTGATAATTTCTATCGTACGCCGGAGAATATCAAAGTGACCGGCTATTACAACGGTCACATCGGTCCAGTGGCGGAGGACATGGTCACCTTTCTTCTCGATATCACCCGCAACGCTCAGATGAACAGTCAGGATCCGGCACCGCTACGAAAGGCATTCGTTCAGTCCTATCTGAAGCATCTTGGCATCGGCGGCGGGTCCTGACATTCGTCCATGCTCACGCTTCCACAATCACGTTGAACCCTCCGTAGACCATCCGCTTCATGTCGAAGGGCATCTTCTTCATCATCTCGGGATCATTCATGGCAGGATCGCTCATTACTTTCTTATTGACGCTGTCGCGATGCTTGCGGGATCTGAAGACGATGTACGCGAAGACAGCCGTTTCGCCGGATTTGAGCTTCAGCAGCTTGGGGAACGTCATCACTCCCATAGAGTTCTTCATATCATCGCCGACGCATTCTTTGTAATCGAGTGCGCCGTACTTCATCCATGCTTTTTTGCCCCACTGCGCCATGGTACGATAGACCTTCAGGTTTTTCTTCCTGATCGGAATGACGAATCCATCAACGTAAGACATAAAAAATTAGGAATGAAATAAAATTACTTAGTTTCGGCGTACTCCGCAAGGCGCCCGAGGGTCTGCTTGCCGCCTTCGATGGCATCGTGATCCTTCACGACTCTGTCGCGGTCCTGTGCGGACGGGAAAACGGATCTGAGTGTCACGAGCGTCCCATTGTCCTTTTCTTCGAATGTGACGACAGCCCTGAAGTGCACCTTTCCGTCATCCCCACCGTGATCGTGTGCGATCAGTTCCGGCACTTTGATCTGCGTGAAGACGATGTGATTGGGGTAATCTGTGCCGTCCGGCCCGTGCATGATGAATCGCCAGCGGCCGCCCACGGAGAAATTGAATTCATGCGTGGTGGTGGTAAAGCCATCCGGCCCCCACCACTTGGCGAGGTGATCCGCTGTTGTCCATGTTTCCCACACGCGTGTGCGCGGGGCGTTGATCATGCGGGTGATGACGATTTCGCGGGTGGAGGAATCGGTAGTATTCATAGATTTAGAGGATGGCAGCGAACTTATCGAGCGACTCGTTCCAGCCCTGATTCGCCTGGTCGGCGAAGTCTGCTGGGTGCCCCGTATGCACGAGCGTCAGTTTGGTTTTGCCGGGTCCGGCGTCTTCGAAGGTAGCCGTCACGACCATGTCGCCCCAGTCTCCGGGCATGCCATATTCCGCAGGCGACATCACATTGCCTTCCGCATCGGCGAAATGATCGGTAGCGACGATCTTCTCCATCGGGATTATTTCTTTGAATATGCCGCCGCTCCACATGTCTTTATCGAATTCAGATCCTTTGGGTCCGCGCATGCAGTACAGGAATTTCCCGCCCTCGCGCAGGTCCGTTTTTATGTGTGGTGCCGTGAAGTCTTTGGGTCCCCACCACTTCTTCAGCTCTGCGGGATCGGTCCATGCCTTCCACACACGCTCGCGGGGAGCATCAAAGATGCGCTCAATGGTGATCGTTTTTGTAGCCATACTTATTGGGGGGAAGAAGATAAATAGCGTTCGAGATTATCGAGCCGGTTATTCCAGAGTTTTTCGTACGTGCGGAGGTATTTCGAGGCATCCGCGAACGCAGCTTCTGACGGCTGAATGATCAATTCCTTACCACGTCGGCGCTTGATAATCAGTTTGGCCTTTTCGAGGACCTTCAGGTGTTTTGAAATGGCATTGAGCGACAGGCCGTACGGTTTCGCCGCGTCACTGATCGACATTTCCCTGCAGACTGCGCGCCGGAGAAGATCACGGCGGATGTGATGGGAGAGGGAGCCGAAGATGAGGTCGAGATCGAGAGTAAGTTCAACCATTTGGTTGAATGATAGTTCAGCTCCCGATGCCTGTCAATACATCGACGGTTTTTCCGCACTGGACAGAGTGAAAAAACGTCCTAGAGTCACTTTATGTCGAGGGACAGAATGTTTTTTCCGGGTTTGGATCATGATGATGAGCGTACGGCTCCTGTTCGTTTCAGAAGAGCATCATCATCTCTCCATGTTTCTGTGGCAACAGAGCTTCCGCCGGAACAGTCGGCGTTTGATCCGCGGAAAGCGTTTCCTCCTGCGGTACTTGAAAAATTCGCGATCAGGCTGGATGCAAACGGCCGGGATCAGCATGGACTTGCGTGGGAGAGTGGTGCGTACGGATGGGGTGACCCCTGGATTGCTTCCCTGCGGACGATCATTGCCGCATTGCTGGCCAATCCGAAAGAAATCGAGAAGGAGCTATGGCAGGCATTTCTGGAGTCTGTGCGCGATCCTCTCATTGCCTACATCGCTCTTGGCAGGGGTGAACATGAAAACCCGAAGCAGCGCATCGCTCTGACGCGGGACTACTTCCTCGCCGTTATACGCAGAGCGATGGAGATCTTGCCCTCGATGATTTCACAGCGTCTGCAGCAGTTAGAGAACGGGAAGAAAGGACAGTCCACTATTTCGCAAAAAACAGTGGCGGAACATGTGGAATTCGTTAACAGACAACATGAGAAGTACGGCGTCCGCAGCGCGGCGACGGGCCTCATTTATGCGCACATGATGCGTTCCTTTAAGTTCGTGACGCTCCTCTTCGTCAAACGTCTTCAGCTTGCCGTCCGCAAAGGGGGGCGACTGGCGGCGATACTCGGGGCGGCTGTGAAGCAGTTATTCGACGGTGTCGATGTTGATCTGGGAATGCCGATCACGCCGGTGAATATCGATACATTTCTTGCGGTGCACGAACGTCTCATCGATGAATCACAGCCGTTGCTTCTGCAAGCAGATGCTTCTTTCCTTGCAGATCTGGATTTCGCAAGACGTCGTGCCGCCGCTAATACACTCAGAGTGACGGCCGATAAACAAAGTGTTTCACGGGCGCTGTTGCTCGATAAACTTCCGGAAAAAACCCGCAGGAGTCTGGATCTCGAAACTGCTGAACAGGAAATGGAAGCACACTCCATCGGAAAGCAGGCCGCCGCGTACGGGTTTCCGCTCGTCGAAATGATGAAGACCCGCCGGAAGAGGAACGTCGGGACGGAAAACGCAGACAGTAAACAGCCAAATCAGCTCGAGCATGCACGCGAGCCGCGGAATCCCGCTCACCGCGATGTCGTTCGTCCGAACTGCGACACGCTGTACTCAGGGTCATGGCTGGATCTGTCGGATGGGCCGGTGGTTCTCTCGGTGCCGGAGACCGGCGGCCGATACTGGAATTTTCAGATCATGGATTTTCATTCCCATACGGTTGCGTGCCCGGGGGTACAGACAAAAGGGGGCAGTGCGTATTCCTGCGTCATCGTTGGTCCGGATTGGAAAGGCGGGGTGCCCGTGGGAATGGAACGGATTGATTGCCCGACGAATGCTGCGTGGCTGCTCGGACGTTTTGGTTTCACCGATGATGCTGATCTGCCTGCGGCGCATGCAGTGCAGAATCAATGTACGCTGACACCGCTGAATCCGGTGGCTGTGACAAGGAAACAGTACGATGCGCCGGCCGCCGGCGAGGATCCGCTGAATTTCTTCGTCGATCTCGCTAAAGTTCTGCGAGAAAATCCTCCTCCGGACGCTGACGCAGAACTCATGGAGCGGCTGGCAAAGATCGGTATCGGACCGGATAGGATCTTTGATCCGGCGATGGTGGATCCCATCACGAGGAGAGGGCTGGAGCGGGCATATCGTGAGGCAATGAAAGCAATCGACGAAGGCGCGCTGCTTCGTAAGCATTCCGTGAACGGCTGGTCCTCTCCCGCGGGGGACGCCGCATCCTTCGGTGGTAATTATCTTCTGCGCGCCGAGACGGCGCGGCACATGCTGGCGGCTCTGCCGCGTGAGGAAGCGATGTACTTCGAACGCACAACGGATGACAATGGCGAGGCGCTCCGTGGCGATCGCCGCTATGTTCTTATATTTCCCGACGGACAACGCCCGCCCGCCGATGGATTTTGGTCGGTCACCATGTACGATGCCGACCATTTCCTCGTGGAAAATCCGGTGAACCGCTATTCGGTCGGCGATCGCAGCCCGGGGCTTCACAAAGGTGAGAAAGGTCCGTATCAAATTTTCATTCACCATGTTGCTCCGGGCGATGCCCCCGGACCGCATGTACTGCCTGCTCCGCAGGGGGAATTCAGTCTTGTGCTTCGTCTCTTTCTTCCGCAGGCACAGGCGATGGATGGAACATGGCAGCCGCCGGTCGTGAAACGAATAGCATAGATTTTCCTGTCATATTCTTTTTCCTTGTCCGTCCCGGATGCATTCCTTCTTTTTTCCATGCCTGTCCATAAAGGAAAAGACAGTAAAGGTTCCTACTATCAGTGGGGAAATCACGGAAAGAAGTACCGCGGGAAGGATGCGAAAGAGAAAGCTGCGAAGCAGGGGAGAGCTGCGTATGCACACGGATACCGGGGTTGACGGTTTTTTGTCTGATGTTATGCCGTCTCCAGCATGACGACGCGCTTCTCCAGATCGGCGTGATTTCTCATGAAAGTTGTCTGATTCGTATGAACTTCGAGCCTTAAAGTATGCAGTTCTGAAGCCACACTAGCGATATCTCCTTTTAATTCTTTCCGCATCTCCGCCATTTCCTCCTTCAATTCATGGCGGACATCTGCAATCTCTTGCATCAGGATGTTGAGCATCAGTCTGTTGCTTTTACTCAGATCTTTGAGCCCGATGCCGATAACTTTTTTCTTCATGGGAGATTCATGCTAACGCAGGGAAACAAAAGTGGCAATCAATGGAGGAACAAAATGCCATCGGCCGGGAGATAAGGAGTGGAGGATGCCGGAAGGTTCTGCCGACCTCCGGTCCTGCCATTCACGACTCCCGGCCGCATTCCGTAGGGAAGAATGGCATGACTTCAGTGTCTCCCGAGGCTACCGATGGCAACAGAGGCTGTGGAACAATAAAAATAGGGTTCGATGACTTTTTGGCTTATGCTTAAGCTTTTTCCGTTCTGCCCCTACCCAGAACGGTCAGGATCGCCATCCGAAGCCATTATTTAAGTACCACCATTTTTATCGTGTAAGTCACTTCTGGTGAGCGTTGCTCTACTCGCTTACGATAGTCGTGCAATGTTCATACGGCTGCGATCATCGGCAGGGACTCTTCTGTTCTTCGTTCTCATTCTGGGAGCGTGCCGCCCCGTTACCGGTACGAAGGTTCTGCGCGCAGTCGACGGCGACACGCTTAAAGTGCAGCTGGCGGATGGAAAGACGGAGACGATCCGCATCATCGGCATCAATACGCCTGAGACGGTAGATCCACGGAAATCTGTGCAATGTTATGGACCCGAAGCGAGCGCGCGGATGCATGCGCTTGCGGACGGAAAGGGAATTGTTCTTGAAACGGGATCCGGCGACGATCACGACGACTACGGGCGATTGCTCCGGTACGTGAGCATCAACGGCCGGGATCTGGGAGCGACAATGATCGCGGAGGGATACTCACGCAATTACAGTTTCTTCCCGCATCCACGGATGGATGCGTATGCGGAACTTGAGCGCACGGCGAAGGAAAATGGTGCGGGTTTGTGGAGTGCTTGTCCTCATCGCTCAGTTGCTCCAAGTGCTTTCCATTTTTCATCAGAAACCTTTGCCCACGGATGACACGACAGCAGCCGCGTCACACTCAGGCTTGATCCGATGACGGCCCCGCATCCGGGGAGGACACGCTTTCCGTATTCGGAGCAGGTCGGTTCGTGGCGACAGTAACCGTAGGGAAAAAGTGAACGCAGCGGCCCGTGATCAGGAGAGAGTGTGCATTGATACAGGCTGATCGCATTCACAAGTAACTTGCGCGGGAGGTGCCAAACATGTCGGAGCAGATTGCGCATTGCAGAGGAGAACAGTACTGTAGTGTACCAGTTATGTGGTCGGGCACCGATATCATGACAGGGTTGTACATCGCGGTTGCGGTATTTCTTCTGATTGTGCTCTATCACATGCTTTTCATCGTGGTCGATGTGCGCAAGATCGTCCGGCGCATCGAGAATATCACGCATGATCTGGAATCGGTGATCGTGAAACCGCTTTCCGTCGCGGATAAGGGATTCCAGTGGGTGATTGATTATCTGGAGGGAGGCGGGAAGCATGGACACAAAAAATGAGGTGTTAGTTTCCAGCTATCAGCTTTTAGGAAATAGGCTGAAAGCTAATAGCTAACAGCTGAAAGCTACAAAATCGGCTGCCTGTCGATGAACACCCGGATGAAGAATCGCCTGATGACGTCGGCGCCGGCGTCGAAGAGTCCGGAGAGGAGCGTATTGAACTGCCGCATGCGGGCGTAGAGTTTGCTGAGGTGGTAGGCGGAGCCCGGCTCGCGCAGCTTCGCGATGTGATGTGCCTGCTTCCGGAGCTTCTTCACTTCCTCGCGGATGTGCATCTCGAGCTGCTTCTGCATGACTTTTGGCGAAGGAAGATTCGCGATTGCGCGGTCCCGTGCCGACACGGCTGCCGTGGTCCCGCCAGTCGCAACAATAGCTCCGCCGCCTGCATCGCCCATAGCAGATTTATCTTCTCCGGTTCCTTCGCTGATGTGTCCCATCTCCAGACTATTCATCGCATTCAAAAAGTCATCGAGTCCGGGGACCTTGCCGATACTCATCGGCTGCAGAACTTTCCCGGTCTCGGGAGAATTGAGGGAGGGGGCCTTCTCTGGTGACTTGTTTGTTGCCACTACCCCCTATTTTCCGCCTTTTTAAGCCAAATTGCAAGGGTTTATGGGTGGTTCGACGGGCTCACCATGACACCCTAAATGATAACTATTCT
>JACRJW010000007.1 GCA_016235605.1 Candidatus Uhrbacteria bacterium
AAGGCAACCTTAGTGGAGCTACGATTGGCGGCTTCGGGCTGCCCTCCGGTGGATGTACGGGCACTGCCAACAAACTGACATGGGACAGCGCCACCGGAAAGTTTGTCTGTGCCGCCGACCAAAACACAGCATCCAGTTACACCGCCGGACAGGGTCTCACATTGAATGGCAGCAGCTTCAAAACGAATGGAACACTCACCGGTTCGCTCGCGAATTTCCAGACACTCTCCGGCAACACGCTTCGTGTCAGCGCCGGCGGCGCCGATATTCAGGGCGCTCTCGCCGCGAGCGGTTCGGTACGGACGGACGGGGACCTGACGCTCAACGATGATCAGACAGCGGCCGACGCCATCCTCACCTTTGGCCAGCCGACGACGAACCAGACGCTGAAATACCTGAATGCAGCCGGAAAGTTTCAGTTTAGCAGAGGCTTAAGTGTGCTCGGCACTCTCTCCGGTTCATCTCTCAATGTTGACCGTAACGCCACTGTCGGCGGTACGCTGACCGCGACCGGTGCGATCACGACGAAGGGCAACCTCTCGGGGAACACGCTCAACGTCGCCGGTGCCTTCAGCTGGCGCGGCATCAGCTACAACGGACCCACGTCGCAGACAGCCGGAGGCGTCCTGAAGACCGACGGCGCGGGCAACCTCATCTGGGCGGCGAACCAGATCGGTTCCGGCAGCGGCAATAGTCTTTCGTTCCAGCCGCAGTATCCCAACTCCGCGTATTTCGCCAGTGGCTCGACGGTCGTCGGACAGCTGACCGCCACGGGCGGCACGGCCGGACGCGAGAACGTGTATCGCTGGACGTCGAGCAAGACCGCGAAGAACGATTACTGGATCGGTGTGCGCGTCCGTGTTCCGGACAACTTCTCCTCCTGGATTAACACGGCCCAGAGGAAGCCGATCGAACTGCGCTACCGCACCGGCTCCGGCCAGTCTGTTGCACAGAGTCAGGGCAGCTACGTGACCATCAAGATGACCGATACCGCGGGTGCGGCGGTTGCACTGACAGGCGGCAGCAACCTTGCAAATACTTCCTACACGACTGCATCCATCACGGGACCTGAAGGCGCGGGCACGTGGACGAAGGGCGGATACTTCAATATCTGGGTCAAACTCGCAGCCTCAACGACCCCCAATGGCAACTGGTTTGCCGAGGCCGGCTACCTCAATATCAGCTGGCTGACGACGGCACCGTAAGGACATCCTGAAGATCTGAATGAAGAGCAGCCCCAGGGCTGCTCTTTTAATTTCTCACATCAACCTCCTGATAGACCTTCCGTGAAATATCCCGGATGACATTCGCGAGCATGTTTAAATCCTTCCCGCGCGTCATGACGCAGATCAGGTACGGTGTTTGCGGGTGGAAGACGATGCCGCAGTCGTGCAGCTGCTCCTGATCGGGCAGTTCCCGGACGCCGAATTTGTGGGCGATGGTGATGGCTGTGGGAAGCCCCCCCACCAGCCCATCCCGGAACTCAGCAGCACTCAGAAGTTCCAGTGCTTTTTGGGACATCTCCTTACTGAGATACGATGCGTTGAAGAGCAGACGGAAGATCGACGAATACGTTTTGACCGTGATGAAGTTATCGATGCTGCTGTTTGGAAGCGCGAAAATTCCGAGGTCGTGGTACGTCTGAGCGAGGAGATCGTTTTGCTCATTGAGTGAGAGAAGGCGTGCCTTCAGCAATTCCTTTGAACTGTTATCGGAGTAGACGATCATCCGGCGCAGCAGTTCTTCCACGCTGAGATACTCTCCGGGGAGAACTGTTTTTGAAGGATCAAAGATGTTGGGCTGTCCCTCGAGTGTCCCGCTGTACCCCAGTTCCTGCGTCAGGATTTCGGGATGGGTTTCCGCCTGCCGGAGCACGGCCATCATGATGGGGACTTTCAGAAGGCTGGCAGCGGAGAATTTTTCCTCTTCATTGATACCGAACCACGGCCCCCCGTCGAGATCCCGGAAGTAAATGGAAGCGTGGGTGATGGCCCCGTTCATTTTTTGCTGCTCTGTCCAGAGCAGCAGTTCGTCACGGAAGGCCTCGTACTCGCGCTTCATCTCATTGCCATCGGAGCACCGGCGCAACGGGTTGAGCAGCGTGTACCGGCTATGACAGAGGGAAAGACGCAGGCGGGCTACGGTGATCCATGCTGTGGAAAGCAGGAGGCAGCCGGTGATGAGCACGACGAAGCCGCGCGTCAGGTGTGACTTTTGCCGGAACGCGTTTGCAGCATGAAACATGCGCCCCATCATGGGAGAGACAGAGCTCCGTAGACAAGGTGTCTTTCATTTCATGCGGCGTTTCCTCTTGCCGCACAACATGGCCTGCTGTGCAATCGCCGTTACGCCGATGAGTTGTCGAAGAACGCGAAGGGAACCGATCCTGTAGAGCCGCCCGCGTATGCCGCTGCTACGACTGCCGGGAGGGTAGCCGGGAATGCGCCGGCCGTGACGGCAAACTGCACGAAGACGGGAAGGCCAAGAGAGCGGTTGCCGAGCGGACTATTGTCGGCATTGTATTGGATGGTGTTGATGGGTGCGGGCATACTCCGGAAGCCCGCGGTCGTTCCGGTTGTCACGGCTGAGACACAGAACCAGTAATCGGTGTTCGCGGACAGCGAGAACGGAGTTGCTGCGCTGATGCTGAGCCACGTATTCGCCGCGCTCGTGACGGTTCCGGATTCCCAGAGACGGGCAGCACCCGTCCCGCGCGGATAGACGGCAAATTTGTAGAGGTTTGTTGTTGCGCCGACTCCCAGCAACCGCACGCGATTGACGGTGATTGCATACGCCGAACGGTAGCCGACGCAGCGCGCGACGGTGGTTCCGATACCCGTCGGTGTGGGTCCGGCGACGGTGTTCAGAACTTCCATGGAGCGCGCAACGTAGATGGAGTTTCCGTCGCCCATGGTGGCGTGCAATACGCCGGCCCAGGGTGGATTGGAGCCTCCTCCGGTCTGGTCCGTCCCGCAGCTGAACTTTTTTGTTGTCACGTCCCAGAGAAGCTTGCTTGTTGCCGCCGTGTCGCAGTCTTTCAGATTTGCGCCTTCGATGGTTGCGCCGGACATATTTCCCTCAACGATCAATGACCCCGAAGAGCGCAGTTGACTGCTCGCATGGACAACGGAACCGGATGCCAGTGCCCGTACGATTAAATTTCCCGTCATCGTCCCCCCCGCTGTCCGCACGTAGCGGTTGTCCCCGATCGTGATCACCTGACCCGAACCGAAGACCGTGCCCCCGCCACCCGTGAGGTCCGCAGAGCAGCTGAATTTTCCGGTCGCGTTATTCCAGAGTAATTTATTGGAGCCGGTACATCCTGAATATGGCAAGCCGAAGCCATTAATCGTGCTTCCCGTTAAATTTCCCTCGAGCATCAATGCGCCGCTGATGCTGGTGGCTCCGCGGATGAGCGTCACCCCGGAGACGGCGAAGGTACCTCCGACGGTCGCGTTGCGGTCGACATTGAGAGATGAACCGGACACCGTTCCCAGCACGCTGAGGCGCGTAGAGAACTGGAATTTTTGCTGCGTGCTGTTGATGAATTTCAGCGTCTGATTCGCCGTCACATTCCCGAAGGTAAGTGTGGTATCTCCCGCACTTCTGTCATCGTTCAGCGTCAGATCGCCGTCAGTGCGGACATTCCCTGATGCCGTCAGCGCTCCGTGAATATCAGTACCTCCCGCACCGATGCGCAGCGTCGTACCCGATATCGCCGCGCGCACAATGATGTTTCCCGTCATCGTCCCTCCCGCTGTCCGCACGTAACGGTTGTCCCCGATCGTGATCACCTGACCCGAACCGAAGACCGCGCCGCCTCCGCCCGTCAGGTCCGCGCTACAGCTGAATTTTCCCGTCGCATTATTCCACAGCAGTTTGTTGGAATCCGTACATCCTGAATATGGCAATCCGAAGCCATTAATCGTACTCCCTGTTAAATTTCCCTCGAGCATCACCGCGCCGCTGATGCTGGTGGCTCCGCGGATGAGCGTCGCGCCGGAGACGGCAAAGGTTCCCCCGACGGTCGCGTTGCGGTCGACGTTGAGTGAGCGGCCCGACATATTGCCGCGGATGACGAGGCCGCTGCCCGTGATGCTCCCGTTGACGTAGATTCCTTTCGTGAAGGTGAAGCGGGTGAATGTACGGTCGAAGTAGAGCTTCTCGTTCAGGGTCTGTCCGAAGCGGAATTCAATATTTGTCGTTGAGTTGCCCTCATCCACTGTCTGGAAGGATTCTGTGTTTACAAGTTGTGTCGGATTCCACGAAGACGCCGCCCACACCCCGGGCATGGTGTTCCAGAAAATCATCGCACAGAGACATACGATTGCGCATGATTTTTCAGCACGACTCCATGACCATATCATTCGCGCCTTTTTCCCTGTTTTTGATGGGGTAGGTATATTCATGAAATCCTCTTATTATAGCACAAAAGTCGTTCCTCGTCCTTCCGGAGGACTTGCAAGAATTTCTCAATGATTCCCCGCGATCTTTCGTTCATTTTTCTTGTCTTTCGTACTCAAAAATATTGACAAAAGAAACAAAAATATTAAAATGAACAAGTATGTACTGCAGAGCTCAATTCGAGCGCTATGCCGAACAGATCGAAAACGCCTCTGAGAAGGAAGAGTTTCAAAGGATCGTTGCGACAATTCGGTTTAATACATGGGGCCTGTGCGGTGGCGCGATTCCTCAGGAAGCATTTAGTGGCTCTTCCGTTGATCATCTACGCGCTGATTTTGAAAACAGACATCTCGAGTTTCTGCATGAGACAGATTTGCCGCAGTTCAGACATTACCTGAACTAGACGACCTGACGGACTCCGATTTGCGTGCGCAGGCAGAGTACAATGCGCCGGTGCGTGCTCTTCCATTCTTTCGTCAGAATATTCCTGCGGCGCTGCTGAGTCTGGCGATCATCATCGGAGTGGTCGTCCGCTTTCTTGCGCTGGATGCGATGGAATTTAAAGGGGATGAGTTCAAGGCGTTCGCTCTTGCCGCCGCCTATCTGCAGCACGGCGCGCTACCACAGGTGGGACTGCAGTCTTCCACGGGGCTGTTCAACCCTCCGTTTTTTCTGGTGTTGCTCTGGCCCGCGCTTCTCATCAGGACCGACCCCGTGTTTGTCACGGGGTGGATCGTGCTCCTGAACGCGGCCGGTATCCTCGGACTCCTGCTGTTCCTGCGCCGGCTCGGTGGCACTCTTTTCTCCCTCTCCGCGACCGCTATCGTCGCCACGGCCCCGTGGCTCTTCGTACTCTCGCGGAAAATCTGGGCACAGGACGCACTCTTTCCGTTTCTCATTCTCACCGGCTGGCTGCTCATCTCCTACGCCCGTGACCGGCGACCGTGGCAGTTATGGAGTGCGGCGGCAGGCATGGCTCTCCTGACGCAGCTCCACATGAGTTCATTTCCGTTGCCTGTTGCTGCAGCCCTGTGGCTAGCCATTCTTCGTATCCGTCCGCGGTGGCGGGACGTTGCGATTGCGGTGATTATTTTCCTGCTTCTCTATGCGCCGTACATCAGCTTCCATGTGCAGGATGACTTCCGGAATCTCATGCAGACGACAACCAGCAACGCCGGAAGCATCTTCGATCAGGTGCGATGGATGGTCGGCATCAACGGCGCGATAGGACTCGACTACGTGTGGGGGCCACTGAAACCTGCCGCGATACTGTCGTGGATAGTCGCAGCAGCGGACGCAGGAACGTGGATTCTCGGCATCGCTGCCGTCGTCGGTCTGGTTCTCATCATGAAACGCATCCCCGAACGTTCTTCAAACATGCGCTTCCCCGATCACCTCTCCGCTCTTGATCAGTACGTACTGCTCTTGCTCTGCATTGCAGTCGTCACGTTAGGTATCTACATCGTCTTCGGCGTACCTGCGCTCCCGTTCTATCACCTGATTTTCCTGCCGCTCATTCCGGTTCTCAGCAGCATTGCGCTGACCATGCTGCCAGGAAAGCTTCATATATCTGCGACACTTTTTTTGGTGCTCATTGTCAGTACATTCCTCGGGCTGACGCAGAGCTTCCGGACCGTGATTCTCGATCACCCCGATCAACTCAATGGTGACTACGGTACGCCATACCGCAACGCGCAGGACAAATGGGCACCGTATGTCGACGCCGTCCAGAAAGGGAAAATGCGATTGCCGGGGAAGTGAGTACGGTATGATTTTCTTTTCTCATCGTCTTTCATTCACGTCAAGCCCCGTTTGCGCTAGAATAATAGTGATATAGGCGCGTAGCTTCCACCTTCGCTCTTCAGCCGTCGCCTCTGGGCTATGGCCGACAAGGCGGAGCTACGGCGGACAAGCAGTAGGTTGCTCTATTCATTGCCGGTTATCTCGTAGGCGCGTAGCTCAGATGGTAGAGCGCAGGTCTCCAAAACCTGAGGTCGTAGGTTCGATCCCTACCGCGCCTGCCATTCACCTTCACAAACTACGAAGAATCGGGCTAGTATGCAGAACTATGGATGACGACAATGATTTTGATTTTATTGTACCTGAGTCCGAAGGGAAAAAATTGCTCGCTGTCGTTCAGTCGGGACGAACGGATGTTCTTCCCGATAATGAAAGAAAATTAGCTGATAAGTTGATAGCGGCAATTGCAGATATATCAGTGCAATTACGCGAGGATCTGCTCGGGACTCTCAACAGACTCAATCCTCAGGAACTATTCACCATCATCAAAATTATTGTTTCTGTCCGAAAAAAGAATCGTGGAAGATTCTTCAGATTTATTCTCGGGATGGAAGACGATGGCAAAGCTGAGGAGAGAGGCGAACGCAACCGAAACTGGTCAGCAGCCAGATACATCGCAGCCGGGCCTGTCTATATTGATGCGATGTGGCAAGGTCTTGAGGAATACAGGAAGACGGGCATTCTGGAATAATTGCAGCCATTGGGTCATGGATCGAGAGGCCACAATCTGCTATACTGATCCGAATGGTCCAGATAGAAATAGAAGTGCCGCGGCCGATCCAGACAGTGCTTCTCTGCGCGGGCATCGCGGGGGTCGTCGGTTTCATCGGCATGGGAACGACCGAGGGAGCGATGGGCGGGCTCGGGATGCGAGCACAGTTGGTGGTGAAGGAAGCGGAGCAGACGGCGCTGCAGATCCGCGAGCAGCAGGAAGTCCTCGCGCATCAGGAAGAAATTTTGCGCTCACAGCTGGAACAACTGACACGCCAACATGCCGAGAATGCGGACTCTCCTCTGGAGCCTGCGTACTGGGCGGCGCGACAGAAACTGATCGAACTCCTTCAGGATAAGAGCGCAGCAGAGCAGACACTCCTCGCGTCGCTGCAGCAGATGTGGCAGGCGCAGGGAGGAGCCGCCATCGCATCCGTCGGCGCCTCCGGCACCATCCGTCTGCAGTGGCCTGTTTCTCCCGACGAAGGAATTTCTGCAAAATTCCGTGACGCCGGATATCGCAAACGCTTCCACATGGAGCACTTCGCGATCGATATCCCCGTGCCGCAGGGTACCGTCATCGGTGCGGCGGATGACGGCGTCGTTCTCGCGGTTACCGATCAGGGCATGGGCTTCAATTCACTCACTATCCGTCATAAGAATGGCTTCGTGACGCTCTACGGCCATGTCAGTGCGTTCCTTGTTCAGGAAGGCGAGACAGTGCAGGCGGGGCAACCCATCGCGCGCTCGGGCGGGCTGCAGAATACGCCGGGGGCCGGCTGGCTCACGACCGGTCCGCACCTCCACTTCCAGGTACTCGAGGACGGACAGCCGGTCGATCCGCTGAAATCGTTGCCCGCGGTCCCGGGTGTGCAATAGGTTCAAAAATCAATCTTTCTTTCGCGACCCGAAACATTTGTGCATGATTTTATGCGCGGCTTTTTCGTGATCGCGCACGACATGGAACACAATGCGTCCCGGCTCGTCCCCCGCCGCCGTCTCAATAATCAGCGATCCGTACCGCATGATGTAACTGACGAGACTCGGGTAATACGGCCGGACGTTCGTGATCGCGTGAAAATTCACCTGATTGATGCTGCGGCCCAGAATATGCTGGTTCTGCCAGATCAGTCTCTGCGATGTGATGAAGATGACATCGTAGCTGAAATCGAGCCATGCCTTCCAGAGGAAGAGCAATGCAAAGAAGAAGAGCGTCAAGCCTGCCGTCACCGGAATCGGGCCCGGTGCCGAGAGCAGCAGAATCATGAGTGCAACGGTCGTCGCGAGAATGGGCGGGAGGCATCCGATGAAGAGGAAAATCGGATGATGTGTCACGATGTACTCGACGGTTTCTTCTCCCGTGATACCGATCCCCTCCTCCATCACTGCTTCTTCATCTTCGGCCGCAGCCGCGTCGATTTCACCGATACGCACGAGCCGGATCAGCCGCAGCGCCTTGATGTACTGCGTGCCAAAGAGGCCGGCGTAGAAGGGTAGAATAGAGAGGAGGTCGATGATGCCGAAGAGCGAGAACATGTAGCGCAGCCGTTTCGGTGCCGCCCAGATATGCAGCAGGTACTCGACAGTGAAGATGGACGTCGTTGCGATTTCGATGACATTCAGCGCGAAGTGGAAACGCTGAAAACTGCTGAGTAACTCCAGTGGCAGAATAGCCAGAGAAAGGAGGATCATGAGCACCAGCAGAAAATTGTAGGCGTGACCCGTGTGGCCCCGTCCGTGGTGCAGCACTTCCCACAGCTGTTTGCGGAAGTTCTCCTTTTTCCTGTGCGGGTCGAGAAGGTTCCTGAGCTGTTCGTGGACGTTCTGCCCGCTGTTCTGATTTTTTTCCCTCATAGCTTGTTCAATGGAAAGGATGCTAACGCGTACTGTGCTCTCTGCCTCTTCCCCCCTTTCCCTCCTCGTTGGGAAAGGGGGACAGGGGGTTTGGGGAAGGAAGAAATGAATGCTCAATACATCATAATGTACATACGGGTTCGTATCATTGATTCAATTATAGCAAGAAACCTCAGTCG
>JACRJW010000083.1 GCA_016235605.1 Candidatus Uhrbacteria bacterium
ACCTGCGGCAGTGGCTCATCTGGTACAACTACCACAAGATTCATTTGGGGCTCGGCATGCAGAAAAAGACCCCTGCCCGTGTGGTCTATGAAGCCCTGATCTCCAAAACCCCTTGTGTAAGGTTAATGCTGCAACCTAACAGTCGTCACATGGCATGCAAAAAACATGTGCGATCATCTGCCGGGCCATGTGAGAGAAGAAGATCTGATTGCCGATGGGACCAAGGGGCTCCTCGATGCCATCCGGGCCTTTGACCTGTCACGCAATACGAAGTTCGTTACATTCTCTGCTCTGCGCATCACCGGAGAAATGAAAGACGGATTACGCAAGCTCGACTGGGTTCCGCGACTTGTTCGTTCACAGGCAAAACGTCTGGAAGAGGCAAGAAAAGACTTCTTCAAAAATCATGATCGTGAGCCGACAGAACAGGAGCTTGCCGTATTGCTCGGCATTACCATTGAAAAAATGGGCGCGATGCTCGCCGACACCAGATCGAAAGTGAAAATCAGTCTCGACACACATACCGATTGGGACGCGGATAGTCTTGAATCACAGCCGCCCGTTGTAGAAGCGAACGCCAGCGAAGAAGCGACCGCGCGTTTGCTGGATGAGGATCGTGAAGAAGTGTCCCGGGAATTGTTGGCCGGACTTACGGAAAACGAAAGAGCTATTATTATCAGTTATTATTTTGACAAAAAAACCATGAAAGTAATCGGAGAAGAACTGGATCTGTCTGAATCACGGGTATCGCAAATGCATTCGGCGTTGCTCCCCCGTCTGAAGGAACGGATTCTTTCACACAAAAATGAAAATGACACACTCGGCTACCTCGCCGCCGCCTTCGGACCGCGTGAAGCATTGGAATTGGCTTCCTGATCTATGCGCTGTTGAGGTTGATTAATACGGCATCGGGTTGCCCTGAAACCACATCTGAAAATGCGGGTAATCGCACAACATTGTATGATAGAGATCCTGAAGATTGCTGAGACTGGTGGCAGGAATGCCTCCCGGGCATCCCTCAGCGATCACAATCGTCGGCTCATCCTGCTGAGCCATTTCAATGTGGCCCTGCATAGCACGGATCGACGCAGCATTGTTTAAAGTTTTGACTGTTTTGCCGCTGATTTTGATGGCACGCACGGGAACACGGGCTTCCCGTAACTTTTCAAGATTTTCCAGCGCGTGCTGTTCCGGGTAATCATCGACGAGTACCTGTATTCCTCTCTCACGTGTCACGCCGCGCAAAAACTGCACAGCGTCATCAGGAATGACATTGTACTCAAGCACCTCCAGCCCCATTTCACCCACAGGCATCGGGGTATCCAGTGCATCCAGCATGGGCTCTGCACGATTCTCGTCTGCCCAAAGTGCATGCGGCACATTGGCAGAGAGAAACATCGCCTCGGCCCCTCCGCCATCATTCACCTGCGTTCCGATCTGACGCAGGGTGCGTATGGCGTTCAGGGAAAAGTACGAAAGAATTTCTCTGTCTTCCGCGGCCTTCTTGAATTGTCCGAAGGGAATCACTTTTTCATCTTCATCAATGAGACGCATGAATGATTCGGCCCCTTTTATAGCACGCCGCGGGGGAATACGTTTTAGTAAATGTTTACTGTCGATGTCCTGATAGAGATGCAGACCTACGACCATGCTATGAATGAACCGGCCGATTTCTCCGCAGGTGATTGCACGCATGCGACCGGGCGGATCTTCCGTCGGATTCAAAAAATAGCGAAGATACTTACGGCGCAGCCGTTCCTGGTCGCGTGAAAGCGGAACGGACCCGCGCGGCAACAGCGCCTGCGGAATGACCGCCTGAATATCGGCAATACGGGCAGCCTCCCTCTCCACTTCCGTCACTAATTGATGCGGCATTGGAAAAGTCTAGCATCCTAGACATGCCCTTCAAAATTTGCCCTTATAGTCGATTCTAAGCACTCTTACGACCTGCTCTCGACACTCTCCGCAGAAGGCTGCGTGCCGGAATCATCGATGGTATCGTCGTCAGAAATCACTTCTTCCGGCTCCTCCTCGATGACCGGTTTCGTCCGGCCCTCGAAGATGTCGGTGAATTCTTCAATACTCATTGTCTCTTTTTTAAGGAGCACCAGCGCAAGAACTTTTAATTTTTCGTGATGCTCTTTGAGGAATCCGGCGGCGCGCTTGTACTGTTCCTCGATGACGGTGCGGACGAATTCGTCGATCTTGTTTGCCGTCTCCTCGGAATAGTTACGGGCGGAGTACGGGTCGACGCCCAACGAACTGCTCCCCTGCCGCTCGCCGTAACTGACGGTCCCGAGACCGAGCCCCATGCCGTACCGCATCGCCATGTTGCGGGCGATATGCGAGGCACGCTCGATGTCGTTACTCGCCCCCGTCGTTATGTCACCAAAGACGAGTTGCTCGGCTGCGCGCCCGCCGAGGAGTCCGCAGATTTCGTCGAGGAACTTTCCGCGGCTGGTCGTGTAGCGGTCCTCCTCCGGCAGGAACCATGTGATGCCGAGAGCCGAACCGCGCGAGACTATGGAGATTTTGTGGAGCTTGTCGCTTTCTTTGCAGAGGTACCCGACGATCGCATGACCGAGTTCGTGGTATGCGGTGATTTCCTTTTCATGCTGAATGAGTTTGCGCGAGTGCTTCTCGGGCCCGATGGTGATTTTTTCGAGTGCATCGACGAGGTCGCGCTGCGTGAGCGACTGGTGGCCGCGCTTGGCGGCGAAGATCGCGGCTTCGTTCATGATGTTTTCGAGATCGGCGCCGGTGAGGCCGACACTCTGCTTCGCGATGGTACGGACATTCGTCCCCTTCGCGAGGCGCTTGTTGCGCGCGTGGACTTTGAGGATCTGCTCGCGCGCGTCGAGGTCGGGCTTGTCGAGGAAGACGTGACGGTCGAAGCGTCCCGGACGGAGCAGCGCGACATCCAGCACATCGGGGCGGTTGGTCGCCGCCATCACCATCACGTTTGTGCCCTGCTCAAAGCCATCCATCTCGGTGAGGATCTGGTTGAGCGTCTGCTCGCGCTCATCATGTCCGCCGCCAAAGCCGGCACCTCCCCGCTGGCGGCCGACCGCATCGATTTCATCGATGAAGATGATGCACGGAGCGTTGCGCTTCGCGCGAACGAAAAGGTCGCGCACGCGCGAGGCACCGACACCCACGAACATTTCGACGAATTCGGAACCCGCGATGGAGAAGAAGGGCACACCCGCTTCCCCCGCAACTGCGCGCGCCATGAGTGTTTTTCCTGTTCCCGGCGGGCCGACGAGGAGCACGCCCTTGGGGATCTTGGCGCCGATCTCCATGTACTTGCGCGGATTTTTAAGGAAGTCGACGACCTCGACGAGTTCCTCCTTCGCCTCATCGGAACCCGCAACGTCTTTGAACCGCGTCTTCACCTGCTTGGCGTCGGCGACCCGCGCTTTGGATTTGCCGAAGCTGAGCGCCGTGCTCTGGCTGCGGGCGATGCCGCGGAACAGCCAGACGATGCCCCCGAGAATAACGAGGAAGAAGATGAGATCGGGCAGCGCCGAGAGGAGGATGTTCGTCGTCTCACGATTTTCGACGGTGACGATCGTCGGATTCTTGGGATCATTCCATCCCAGCTGACTCACCGTATCCAGCTGCTCCTTGTACGACTGAATGATGGCGCCCGTCTTCGTCGTCGCGTAGACCTTAGAATCGCGGATGAGAATTTTGGTAAATTTCCCTCCGCTGTATCCGCGCGTGATTTCACTTAAAGACACCTCCGGAGCATTGCTGAACTTTTCCTCCTCCGTCCGGCCGGGCAGCGTGAGGTAATAGAAAGAAAGGAACAGGAGCCCCCCGAAGAGGAGGAGGCTGATGATCCACTGCTGCCGGTTGCCCTGATTGCGGCGGGGAGGGAAGGCCATGGATCGGTAGCATACCTTAAGGAGATTGTGAGAGAAACCGAAAGCTTCTTTATTACAGGATGAGGAGCAGGCATTCCTGCCTGCGGGCGCACCACAAGAGATGATCTTGCTTCATCCCGACAAAAACCGCAGGTCAGAAGACCTGCTCCCGGTTGCCATGTTTTTCAAAAAAATCACTTCGCAGGTTTATATCCTGCTTTCTGTGCACTCGCGCTATCCGGGAAATAGATCCTGTTCGCAGGAACAATGGATTCCCCGCCGCTGGAACCGATCGCGTAGTACGTGCGCCCGCGTTTTGAAGCGACGAACTGCATGCCGGAGGGGGCTTTGATGGTAATCACATTCGTGAGGAAATTTCTGTCGGTGATGCGGAAGGAACCGCTGCCGTCGGGAAGAATAAGTGTGTCTCCGGCAAAGAGACGCACTTCACCGCTTAAGGTCCCGCGCAGTGATGAGTCGCGCAGGCCCCCGAGACGGACGACGGCAACGTGCGGGCGGGTGTCATCGCGCAGCATCAGAGGAGGAGAAGGAATCATCGACAAACCTCCGAGTATCCCGAGTGTGATGCCACACAGGAAGAGACCCGCTCCGATGGCAGCGAGAATGAAAGATGGGGGAAGAGAAAAACGGGATATGCGCCTCATCCTGTCATTCTGCTCCATGAAAGTATCCAGCGCAGAAAAAGAATCGCCTGGGTTTCAAATTTTGGCTTCAGAAAGATTAAAAAGACGTTCTATAGACGATAAGAACGGGGGTGGTTCGGCGGACTCACCATGACAACCTGCTAAAAAGATTCATGTAAAAAAATGTCATCCTGAGCTCGTCGAAGGACGGCGCTCTCACCATGACACTACTGCTGCATCTGCGGAACCTCAACGGGCGTCGTGCGTTCCAGCTGAACCGGCATCACATCAATAATGATATCTTTGAAGGGG
>JACRJW010000084.1 GCA_016235605.1 Candidatus Uhrbacteria bacterium
AAAGTGAGTAAAAAATTTCTTTTGCCCTTCATTGATAAATCCTTTTCCTTTTCGCCAAAAAAGCCCTTTCAAATCTTATGCGAGCGGCGCGGAACGCGCCGCGAGCTGACCTCTTCAAATTTGCTTTTTCCCAACTGGCGGAGAGGGAGGGATTCGAACCCTCGATGCCCTTGCGGGCATACAGGTTTTCGAGACCTGCGCCTTCAACCACTCGGCCACCTCTCCACGTTTTTGCGCGGTGAGCGTATCATGAGAATACTGACTCATCAAGAAGCACTCTATGAACCACCGCATCATCTACGCCGACGAAGACAAAGAATCCGTGCAGTTTCTGCTGCGCCTGCGTCTTCCGGCACTGCTTGTAGGTCTCGTGCTTGGAATAAGCACTTCCTTTCTCACCTCACGTTTTGAACAAGTCCTTGCCGCAAATGTAAAGGTTGCCTTCTTTATTCCGTTTGTCGTTTACATCGCTGATGCGATTGGGACTCAGACAGAATCCATCTACACTCGAGATCTCAAAAGTGGAAAGGCAAAATTCTCCGTCTATCTTTTCAAAGAATCATTACTCGGTCTTCTTTTTGGCCTCCTATTCGCCACAGCTTCGTACATCTTCATCCTCTTCTGGATCGGCGATTCTCTCCTCGCCCTTGGTGTCAGTGTCGCCGTCTTGATGGTCTGTACGATCGCTCCGTTGGTTGCTCTATTTACCACTAAACTCTTACACGACCTCCACGAAGACCCCGCCGTGGGTTCTGGTCCCATTGCCACGGTCATCCAAGACGCGATCAGCATCCTCATCTACGGCGCCATCTTGAGCATCATGATTTTGTGAGCGTCCGGCTCATCGTGTTTGCCATCGTCTTTTTCATCCTTCTTCTTTCCATAGCCGTCTCTGTCTCCAAAGAGTAGTAGGCCTGTTGCCTAGTTTGTTGTAGAATAAACGCATCTATGAAGATTCGAAAAGCGATTATTCCGGTGGCGGGAATGGGCACGCGGTTTCTCCCAGCCTCCAAAGCCCAACCAAAAGAAATGCTCGCAGTCGTCGATAAACCGATCATCCAATACATCGTTGAGGAAGCGGTCGCAAGCGGCATCGAGGAAATCATCTTCGTCACTTCGATCGGCAAGCGTGCCATCGAAGACCATTTTGACCGCAACTTTGAACTGGAGTACCGCCTGGAGCAAAAGAAAAAAAATAAAGAGCTCGAACAGGTGAAGGCTGTTGGCAAGCTCGCGAAGTTTGCCTTCGTGCGCCAGAGCAAACCTCTGGGTGATGGACATGCCGTGCTCTCCGCGCTTCCCTTCATCGATGCCCACGAACCTGTCGCTGTCTTATTTGGTGACGACATCATCGACGGAAAAGTTCCAGCCCTGCGACAACTCATGGACGTGTATGAAAAATACGGCGACCCGGTCGTGTCGCTGCACAAGGTCCCCAAAAAAATGGTCTCGAACTTCGGCGTGGTTGATGGAACACGTCTCGACAAAAAAACCTGGGAGATCCATCGGTTTGTGGAAAAACCTCAACCCTCGCAAGCGCCCTCAGATCTCATCGTCATCGGCCGCTACATCCTCACCCCAGAGATCATGGCACTCTTGCAAAAAACAAAACCAGGGAACGACGGGGAAATTCGCTTGGCCGGAGCATTTGAACAACGGCTCGCACAAAAAAAAGCGCTCTATGGATGCATCTTCGACGGCATCTGGTACAACTGCGGAAACAAATTTGGGTTCCTGAAAGCGCAAATCGAACTCGGGCTCAAACATCCAGAAGTGGGAAGCGAGCTCAAACGCTACTTGAAACAACTTTTATGAAATCTTTTTGGAGGTCACTCATGGTCCTGCTCCTTCCCATCCTTATCCTGAGCGGATGTGGAGGTTCAAGCGCGGCTCAGACGCTTGCCACCAAACCTGTCACGCTCACTATTTGGAGAGTGTTTGATGATGACTCCACATTTCAAAGCATGATGAGCGCCTACCAGGCCATCCATCCAAACGTTTCTTTTTCTTACAAGGAACTTCGTTACGATGAATACGAAGACGAACTCATCCGCGCCTTTGCCGAAGGCGAGGGCCCGGACATTTTTTCCCTGCACAATACCTGGATCGGGGAATACGAAAGCCTGATCGAACCTCTGCCCAAGTCCCTCACGATTGCCTATTCACAAACCCGCGGCACGATCAAAAAAGAAACCGTCTACACGATTGAAGAAGAACCGACCTTGTCTGAGCGTTCACTGAAAGCCGATTTTGTCGATGTCGTAACTCAAGACGTGCTGCGTCCCTACAAAGCCAATGCAAAGGCCCAGTCTGAAGATCGGATTTTTGCGCTCCCGCTGTCCATGGACACCTTGGCTCTGTATTACAACAAAGATCTTCTGGACGCCGCGGGCATTGCAGAACCTCCTTCCACGTGGACTGAATTCCAAGATGACGTGACGGAGCTCACCAAAATCGGCAGTAACGATCAAATCCTCCAGTCAGGCGCGGCCATGGGCACTTCCCAAAACGTGGAACGCGCGTTTGACCTGGTGTCGCTTCTGATGATGCAAAACGGCACAGCGATGACCGACTCGCGCAACCGTCCAACGTTTGCCAATGAAACAGACGCTGGATTGTTGGCGGGTGAAGCCGTGCGTTTTTACACCGACTTTGCCAATCCCTTGAAAGCCGTCTACACCTGGAACGCAGACCAGCCAGATTCTTTTGACGCGTTTGTCAACGGCAACACCGCCTTCTTCTTTGGCTACTCCTACCATGACGCGCTCCTGCATGCCGCCAACAGTAAACTCGATTTCGGGATTGCCAGGATTCCGCAAATCGAAGGAGGGAAAACCGTGAACTACGCCAACTATTGGGTGGAGACCGTGGCAAAATCGACGGACGCCGGTGACTGGGCCTGGGACTTTGTGCAGTTTACGGCAAAGGAAGACCACGTGGGGGATTATCTGGAGGCGGCAAACAAACCGACGGCCCTGCGCGCCCTTCTTTCAACCCAGCTGGATGACGAAGTGCTTTCCGCGTTTGCCGGCCAGGCTCTCACCGCAGATTCGTGGTACAAAGGAAGCGACGCACAGGTCGCCGAAGACGCTTTCTTGGGACTCATCGATGCCGTCCTTGCAGGCGACGAGCAGGCGGACGCTCTGAAAGAGGCCCAGAACAAAGTGAGCCAATCGCTATGAAGCTCTTGTTGATCCTCCTCATCTTCATCACACTTTTTCCAACGACAGTCTTTGCATACTCCTCAAACATCTGCACAACCGGGAGCACCTGCGCCTCAAGTGAAGTTGGCGTGTTCATGCAAGGCATCTCTCTTGCCTGCGGCAACACCGGCGACTGCACCTTAAACGACATCATGCTCGTGTTCGTGAACACGGGAAATTACGTTGTAGGACTCATCGGTGGAATCGTGCTGCTCATGTACATCGTGGGCGGCGTCTATTTCCTCACCTCCGCCGGAAATACAGAACGAGTGACCAAAGGAAAAAAATACCTCAGCATCTCTACGATCGGACTGTTGATCGTGATGTTCAGCTACCTGGGAATTTATGCCTTGCGTGGAGTGCTCCAGGGCGGAACCTTCTCTGTGAGTGGTGAGTACGTCGCTTGCACGGGAACAGACGCAAATGAAGGAGCCGCGTGCGACCTCAACAGCACGTGCGTGCAAGGGCTATGCCTGAGCCAGTGCGAACAGGATCACAAAGACAGCTACACCTATGACTCATCAACCCAAATAGCGAGTTATTATGCCTGTGTAGATAAAACCCACACGGCGACATCACAATCGACAAGTACAGACGGAACCTGGTACACAGGGACATGCCAAACCAACCTCTGCCCAGGAGGCGCAAGCACACAGTGCTGCCAATTAAATAGAGTCCAAAGTTCGGAATAATCCTATGCAAAATTTTCTCGTTGGCCTGCTTATCATCATCTTGAGTTCCATTCCTCGCTTTACCTATGCCACGGAGCTCACCAACCCACTTGGGACAACCGATATCACCGTCATCATCGCACGTCTCATCCAAGCCATCCTTGGGATCACGGGAGCCGTTGCGCTTCTCATGTTCATCTGGGGAGGATTCCAGTGGCTTATCTCTGGCGGCTCACCTGAAAAAGTGAAGAAAGGGAAAGAAACCCTTATTTGGGCCGTCATTGGCTTGGCCGTGATCGTGGGCGCCTATATGTTGGTTTCCGCCGTTGTCTCAGCGCTCGAGTCCGGGACTGTTGCCTAATCCCTACTACCTACAACCTACTCCCCTTCCCCTGTGTATATCTTTATTCGTTCAAATCCCCGAAAAGCTTTAGAATAAATGCAACCTCGTTTCTAACTTTTAAGCCTTTCCTCAATTAAGGAGGTGAAGCCTATGTACAACATTGTCTCCAAAAAACACGTCGGATATTTCCTCGGTGCTGTTCTCGCTCTTTCATTTGGTGCGATCGCCCTCATGGGTGTACAACACGTTTCAGCCCAAGCATTAACCGCCGATGAACTCTTTGGCGGATCATCGACCGGAGAAGAATTCGCTGCCTCCTCGGGATTGGGTAACGCCAATTTAGTTGACTCCATTGCCTCCATCATCCGTATCGCCCTTGGATTCTTGGGAGTCATCGCGGTGGTGATCATCTTGCTCGGTGGATTCAAGTGGATGACGGCCGGAGGGAACGACGAGAAAGTAAAGAGCGCGAAAAAGCTTATCTTCTCTGGTATCATCGGACTGGTGATTGTCATCGCTGCTTACGCCATCGCGAGCTTCGTCATTGATTCGATCATCACGGCGACGAGCGACAGCAGTTCTTCCTCATCATCGTAAATGTCCTCCCCCATCCTCACGATGGGGGTTCGCCCCGTTGCACGATTCACTTGTGACACGGGGTGAGCCACTCTCCTATGACCCACACCTGGAAACGACTCCTCAGCTTTGGATTCACGCTCTTTGTTCTCTTGTCAGGCTTCACAAACCTCGCGCTGGCTGCAGATGATTCGACCCAAACCGCCACCGCGACGATTTCAACAGGACTTAAGAGCGCGGCCGAAGGAGCCTACTCAAATGATCTCACTCTCACCGAGTTCATTGGAAATCTCATCCAAGTCCTTCTCACGGCCACGGGCATCTTGTTCCTGGTACTCACGGTCTGGGCAGGTGTGATCTACATGACTGCCGCAGGGGACGATACCAAAATCAAAAAAGCCAAGGGGATGCTTGTCAGTTCACTCATTGGCCTGGTCATCATTATCGCCGCCTATGCCCTGACCAAGTATGTCGTTGATGCTCTCACCACAGCCTCCACAGCCACAACCGGCTAGACTTAATTTCAAAAATTCTTAACCCTTATCTATGAAACATCTTTGGACAAAATTCAGCGCCTGGGCTTCGGTGCTCCCGATCCTTCTTCTGCCCGCCACGGCCATGGCCCAACTCACGGAAGCACAGAGCGAACTCACAAGCGTTGGCACAGCCATCGGGACTGATGCCACCACCAACGATCTTCCCGCGTTGATCGGTAACCTCATTAACGTCCTATTGTCGGTCTTGGGTATCATCTTCGTGGTCTTGGTCGTCTATGCCGGCTTCCTCTACCTCACAGCCGCTGGAGAAGATGAAAAGGTAAAAAAAGCAAAACACCTGTTGACGCAGTCGGTGATAGGGCTCGTCATCATCATCGCCGCCTACGCAATCGCGACCTACGTGATCGATGCCCTGTCAACAGCAGCTACAACTTCCTAGATCTCATAGAAAACTCGACCGTTCGGATCGAGTTTTTGGTTTGGCCGAAAAAGAAAACACCCTTCGTGTGAACCCGAGTACTGCTCGAATCTACATGAAGAGTGTAGGCATCGTGATTGTCATCGCATCCTGGGGGAGAGGCTCCTTGCGGCAATGGTCCTTTTGCCGCCGTATCCTTCCAGTGGATCCAGGCTGCAGTTGATGACGCCGGTAGAGGCGTTGTCACGCTTGGTGGGCTTGCGCCAGAGCGTCTGCAGAGGGAACCCGGGGATCTCGAGCACCTTCCCCGAGTCGCGCAGGAAGATGACCCCCAGATCATCGCCAGCGCGATAGGTCACGACGAAGTCGCTCTGCTGAGTGGGATCCAACACTTTGTAGGCCGTGGCGTCTGACGCTCCGTCACCGTCAAGATCCGCATAGATCTCGATGAAACCGGATGGAACACCTGGTGGCGCCCAGATGCTTATTGGAATTCCGTGATTGGTCACGAGTACTCGAGACTTTGAAGTTCCTCCGCAGCGTCGATAGGCGGCCTGTTCGCCAAGCGCTGTCACATGGAGCGTGTCAGCCTCTCCCGGAATGGGATAGATCGACACGAGGCTGGGCCTCGCGATGCCCTGATAGGACGCGCCGCCGACCACCGCTAAGGTGGTGCGGGCAGGAGCCACAGGAGCCTGGACTGCGGAATGGACCGGTGCCGCTGATGGCGTTGAAGACGGCACCGTCTGCTCTCGCGTGAGCTTGGCGACCGAGTCGCTCAACTTCGCGAGGCTCTCGAGGATTTCGCGGTCCCTTGCTTGTACTTCGTCCAGTCGCGCGTTGATCTTGGCCTGCGCGGCCTCGATCGACTGGAACCGCGGCTCGCTCATGCACGCCGCGATGGCGGCCTGGGAGTGGTAGCGATCCATGCAGGACTTCGCGAGATCAGCTGAGTCATCAGCCAGTGAGAGCGAGATGAGGATGAGGGTCATTGGAACTCCTTTGGTCACGCCCTGCGCGACCACACAAGAAGGTTGCTTGTGTGGCCAGCACGAGGGAATTCCCGACTGACCTACTTCTTCTTCATCTCCTGCAGGAGCGCGTAGGCGTGCTTGGCATCACGTTCGGCACAGGCAGCCTGTTCGGCCACCGTGCGCCGAATGTACTTCGGGCACGGAACGATTCCGCCCGAGGTGTCCGTGGGGACGCTTGCAGGGCTCTCTGACGTGCTCACGACCACCATCGTTCCCAGCGTCGGGAGCGAGCCTTTCAACCCGCTGGGCGCGTACCAACCGCCTGGCGTTGAGACGATGTCGGGAGGTGCGTAGCCGCCCGGCCCTTGATAGACCCCATAGCCGTACCCGTTGCCGGCGCTGAACATGACGGTGTCATCGCTCTTGAGAAGCGAGGTCGGCACTCCCTTGTCCATGGCGGACTGCGCCAGGTCGTAGGAACGCTCAGCATCGGCGATGGTCGCGGCGCCACGCGCCGTTCCCCAGTAGGTAATGACCGGTGCTTCTTCGCCAACCGGCTTGTGGATGGTAGCACAGCCCACGAGGGCCAGAAAAATGAGAGGTCGCATCTGAGACTCCAAGGAAAGGATTGCTCAAACGACATTGTTTGAACGAGACAAAATACCATAAAAATCGCTTTTTGTCAACCAAACAGGCTCTAACCCGCCAAAACCAATTAAAAAAGCGGCTCGTTGTTAAACGAACCGCCCAGAGCCAGTTGAACTGGCCGTATTGAAGATCTACTCGCCCTAGTTGTCGCAACCGAGCTGCTGACGCTGGTAGGGCGAGATCTCCATGTCGTCGCACATGTCCTCACTGCGCGGTGCCTCGACCGGATCAGGCGCAGTCGCTTGAGTCGCAGCCTCGGCCGCTTGCGTCACGGGAGCTGGTGTGAAGGACATCTCGGGAATCCCTGAGCAGACGATCCCCGCGATTGCACACACTACAATGAACACCAACAGAGGTCCTGCTCCAGCGATCCGCAGTCCGGCTTTCGTCCCGTCCGGTACCTTGCGATACTTGAACCAGGAGAGAGCCACGCTCACCAGCAACGCCGCGACCAACACGAGCACGATCTGGAGCCACTTGGAACCAGCAACGTAGCCGGTGATTCCTCCCACGACCGCCTGACCCTCGACCGGGTTGCCCACGTAGGAACCCCAGAGGAACGCGAGCGCGAGAGGGAGCACACCAAAGACGATCAGCGTGGGCTTGGCGCTTGCGGAGATGATCTCCTCGGCCTGTGCGCGGTAGCCTGCCGCCACCAGTCCGATCCCGACCCCGACGCCCAAAAGCGCCGAGACCGGAACAGCCACCCGATAGAACGGTGGGACGTTGAGCATGATCGCGTAGGTGGTCACGCCCGTGCAGATCACCAGCCCGAAAGCCGCGATCTTGCGTCCCATGTCAACGAGCCAGTCATCCTTCACGGTCGGGAACAGGAAGGATCGGATCCAACCCGTTGCCGTCTGGAAGACGGGAAAGGCCCAGGTGACCGTGAGGACCATGACGCCCGACTTGATCGTGAGCCAGATGGCGTCTTGCTTGGCCAGAGGGATTCCTCCATCTGACCCCGTCAGCCCGGCCAGGTACCACCTGAGAGCGACCACCAGAAGGATCACTGAGAGAAAGATAGGCAGCCAGATGAGCCAGCTCGTCGCCACAATCATGGCGCCCACCCCCAACCAGTTCACCACCCCGCGGTTCTCCGCAGAGCGACGAATGCTCCGGATGGCGCGCACGACCTTGGTATAGGCCGGCTGCTCGCCGCCCAACCATTTGTCGAAGACCTGACCCTCTAGCTCGAGAACCGCGTTGATGGAAAACTTCCCTGCGGGCGCGCCATCCTCCCCAATCCTGTCACGGAAGGCAACGCCGACAAGCTCATGAACTTCCCTTGCGTTGATCTCGCCCTTGGCCTTGGCTTTCTTGAAGGTCTGGACGAGACCCTCACCCTCCTCGTGGTTCAGCCAGGTGAATGTACCATCACGCTCGAAGTCCGCACACGAAGCGTTGTATGCCCGGAAGACTGCCCAGGTCTCCGGCGTCCACTGTTCACCCGTCGAGGGCGTGAGAAGCTTCTTGATCGCTTCGACATCTCCCTCTTTGAGAGACTCGAGGCCGACGCTTGAGATGGCTTCGACAAGCGTCATACTCGTGAGCGGCCACTTCTCCGCAGGGACAGGAATCTGCCTACGATCCTTCCCTGAACCCTCCTGACGAGTCGTCGCCTTGTGAGTTTTCAACCATTGATTCTTGCTCCGAATGGCTTCACGATCATTGAAAATCGGATAGCCATCATCCCCAACGCGAATGTTGTGGTCGGCATCGCGCGCTGGAATGAGGATCCGGTCGGGTAGCTCATCTGAGAAGTAGACGACATCCAGTGTCGCCTTACGGTTTGACGCAGGCATGGTCGAGGGAGAGACCACGGCGTTGACCTTGCTCTCGATCACGTCAGCCGTGGCGTTGGTGATGCCCACCAAAGCCGGACCGACATGCTTGAGAACTCGACGAAGCGCCTTCACCTGCGGCCGATTGTCACCCGGCCACAACTTCTCTGCATGGTCTCCCAGAAACTCACCCACGCCCGCGAACACGGCATACGCAGCGAACTGGAAACCAGGAATCGTCCTGGCGAGCTTCACAAGCTCGGAGTCGTCAGCTGCTACGGAGTTGAGAACGCGCGTTGCAAGCGCGTTGTCATCGTCCCCTGCCTGGAGACCGGCATTCAGCGCCTTCTCGGTCGTCGTCTCAAACGCCCTTTGAGTAAGAGCGGTCGCCATGGAACGAAACAGAGCCATGATTATCTCCTCTGTGCGGCTTGTGCCGCGTTGAATGGAAGGTACGAAAAAGACCTTCTCAAGCTTGGCTTTCGCCGCACTGAAGAAGGTTTGTTTTTACCTGATTTTTCTAAGATTGTCAACCTGGACGTTGTCGAACCTTAACAAATTCCTAGTTCTTGCAAGGTTTTTCGCTCTTGGATGGCTTTTGTGATGGCGACGCGGTCATGATTGCGTCCGATCATGATGCCGCCCACGACGCGGCCTTGGCGCCCAAACACTTGAGTCACGCCCCCCGCTTGTGCACTCCCAACAACCTGCACCTCATCAGCCGCTGACTTCTGGGTGTCGCCGACAAAAATGATCTCGAGTCCCAGGACATTGGTCGCATAGGAGGAGACCAGACGGAACTCGGTTTTCTCTCCGCTCATCGTTTTTGCCACACAGCGGCCTTGGCTCATGGCGTTCATCCAGTTGCCGATCTGGATCTGCCGCTCCACGATTGGATCAAAAAATTCGGCGATGTCGCCAGCGACAGAGATGTCCGGCACGTTGGTCTCAAGAAACGCGTTGGCTTTCACGCCGACTCCTGTCTCTACACCAGCCTCACGCATCCAAGAAAAATTTGGCTCGATGCCAATACCCACTCCCAGGAAATTCACCGCGTGCTCGCCAGTGGTTGTCGTGACTGCTGTGAGCTCCTTCTCACCAACGAGATTCGTTACCTGCGCGTTGACGTGAAGCTCCACGCCGTGCTGGGTTAAGTGATTCTCGATAAGCGCGCCAGCCTCCGGGACAAGAGAGCGGGTCCAGAAATGTGCGCCGCGATGAAAAAGTATTGTCGGAATCCGGAAGTGAGAAAAAATGTTGAGGTACTCGCACGCGATAAAGCCACCACCAAAAATTCCCGCTCTTGATCCTGCGCCTTGCGCAGATAAAAGTTGCACGAGATGATCCGCATCATCGAGTGTTCTCAAATAAGAGACTCCGCGCAGATCCTCATCAACCGCTCTGACCTCGCCGCCGGTCGCGATGAGCAGTTTATCGTAAGGGAGCTCGCGGCCGTCTGAGAGACCGACAAATTTGTTGCGAGGATCAAGGTGCTTGCACGTGATCCCACGCAACCATTCAATGTTCTGCTCCCCGTACCAAAATTCTTTTTTTAAAAAAACACGCTCCCGAGGAACCTTGCCTTTCACATAATGCGGCAACAAAACCCGCGAGTACAACGGGTGATGTTCTTCGCTCACAAGCGTGATGTCGGCGCTTTTGTCGCGCTTGCGCAGCTCCTCGGCGGCCGTTGTCCCAGCCACTCCGCCACCGATGATGACGTAGTGCATAGACTAAAGATCAGGGAATAATTGTGTCCCAGCCTCATCAAAAATAGAAATCGCGAGCGTGGGGCAGGACTGCGCCGCGAGAACCAAGTTTTCTTTTTCTTCTTCTGTCACCTCAATCACTCGCTCGTATGTCCGTGGGGTCGGCTCTCTCCCGTGATCAAAAACAGAGGCTTTGTTTTCTTCGTTCAACTGAAACGTCTCCGGCGCAATGGTGACGCACGACGCGGCGCCGATGCACAAGTCTGGATCGACTTTGATGTGGAGTTTGGGCATAGACCGAAGGTGGTAGGTTGTAGGGAGTAGGTTTTAGGTTCCGAAATACTTCTCACGATAGAATCGGATGAGTTCTTCCACAGCTGGAAGGCAGCCAGGATTGCCAATACCGACTTTGGTTTTTTGCTGGACCGCTTCCAGTGTCTGTGCGCCGTCCAGGACCGCCTCTTCAATGTCGTGGTCTGTGACTTTGGCGACCGGATCGATGAGCCGTGCGGCTTCTGCGATGATTTTATCAAACTGCTGTGTCCGTCGATAGTAATCGTTGATCGCGTCACGCAGAGCTTTATCACACAAGACCGAGCAATGGAACTTACGCGCCGGCAGTCCACCGAGACGATCCATGATGTCCATGGGTTTCAATTTGCGCGCGTTCTCGAGCGTCATGCCGCCGTTCTCGGTCACGATCACGCTCGCCATCGAGGTCGAAGCAATCGCCGAGCCACACCCAAACGTCTTCCAACGAAACTCGATGATCTTCTCTGTCACAGGATCCACTTTCATCCACACGCGCAGTTCATCCCCACAGGCAGGAGAACCAACCTTCCCAATGGCATTGTAGTCAGACTCAACCGCATCTTCATGCATGAAATTACGCGGATGAAAAAAGTGATCTTTCACGACGTCGGTATAAAACCAAGACTGCGCACCATTTTTGGTGGTGACGTCGCCCTGGGTTCCGAAAATAGGTCTTGGTTGCAGAGACATAGGTCGAACAGGACCGATAGGACCTATTGAAAATACTTAGGATCAACTCTCACGGGGCTTAACGTGCGCAATTTTTCAACCAGCGGCGGCAACGTCGCAATCACATACTCAATGTCTTCCATCGTCGTGCTTCTTCCAAGCGTAAATCGAATGGATCCATGGGCGACCTCGTAAGGAAGTCCGAGCGAAAGAATCACATGACTTGGATCCAGTGAGGCACTCGTACAGGCAGAACCAGTCGAGGCATAGATCCCAGCCTCATCAAGATACAGGATGAGCGCCTCTCCCTCAATGTCCATGAAAGAAACATTCACGTTGTTGGGGAGACGCTGCGAAGGGTGGCCGTTGAGTCGTGTTTTTGTGATTCTGGATTGAATACCGTGCACGAGGGACTCTCTCAGTGGCAACAGACGCTTCGTCTCTGCTTCACGATCTGCCTGCGCAATCGTGAGCGCCTTTCCCATGCCGATGATCCCAGCCACGTTCTCGGTTCCAGAACGGATCGCGCGCTCTTGCGCCCCGCCAAATTGGAGTGGCTGCAATTTGATCCCACGCTTCACATAGAGAAGTCCGATGCCCTTGGGTCCATACATCTTTGAACCATTCAAGGTGAGCATGTCGACATGAAGTTTCTCGACGTCCAGAGGAAGATACTCAGATGCCTGGCATGCGTCGGTGTGGAACTTGAGGACTGGACGTTTGTGAGCCTCGCGCCATTTTTGGATCATGTTCCCGATCTGCGCAATCGGTTCGATCGTGCCGATCTCATTGTTCACATACATGATGGAGACGAGAATCGTGTCTGGACGCAACGCGGCTTCTACTTGAGAGACGTTCACAAGACCATCGCGATCTGGTTCAAGATACGTCACTTCAAAACCCTCCTTCCTTTCCAAGTGCATCATCGACTCAAGGACGGCATGATGCTCAAGCTTGGTGGTGATCAGATGCTTCCCTTGATCCTGATTCTTGCGAGCGTATCCGAGAACGGCCAAATTATCCGACTCAGTTCCACCAGAGGTAAAAAAAATTTCGTCCTCGCGAGCATGAAGGATCTCGGCGATCGTCTGTCGCGCGTCATCCACAGCATCCTTCGCATTTTTCCCAAGTGAGTGAAAACTCGATGGGTTTCCAAACTGATTCTGCAGGTACGGCAACATCGCCTCCAAAACTTCTGGAAGCATCGGCGTGGTCGCGGCGTGGTCGAGATAGACCTCACGTTTCATAACGCCGCGAGCGTAACAAAAAAGCGCCTAAACTTCAACCCCAAAAGCCGCGCTCACAGCATCTCCGATGAGATACCCGATCAAAGCAGCAGCAAGGGAGATCAAAACCATTTCGATCCCGCTTGTGATTTTTGATGTGCGCGTAAACGACGCGGCCCACACGCCCACCGCAAACAGGCATAAAGCCGTCACGACGATTGCAGGAATAATCGCGGAAGAAACAGGAAGCAAAAAATAGAAGATGAGTGGCACGGCGCCACCAAGCAAATAAAAAATCCCCATCACCGCCGCGGCTCGCAGAGGATGTGTTGGCTCAGGGTGCATCTCCAGACCGTTGCGTTCGTGAAATAAAATTTCGGCTTCCCTGGCATGCTTGGTCGAGAGATAACTCCCAGCTGCCATCGATGTTGCCTCAGAAGCAATCAAGACGAGCCCAGAGAGGATCACGATATACTGGCTGTTGGTCCCAACCGCAATACCCGTGATGGTTCCCAAGGTCGACACAAGTGAATCCTCAAGTCCAAACATAATCTCGCGCATCGAATCGACGATTTCGTGTTGCAGCGTTTTCTTTTCCATAGTGATATACTCAGCAGCATAACAAAATCTCTATGCAAATCCCAGCCGAACTCCCCGCCTTTGCCAAGTCCACGCTCCTGGTCGTGAGCGACAACGAGCATGCCTTGTTCTTTCATGTCCTTGATCGTGAGCTCACGGCCTCAGGAAGAATCGAACTCCACTATCCTGACAAAAGTGATGATGAACGCGCATCGGGCCTGTCTCCAGGCGGCGCGCACTTTGCCGAGCAGAGTGAAAAATTAGAAGACGAAGGCGAGCATCGCTTTGCGCATCTTCTTGCAAAAGAGCTCCACACGCGCCTGCAACAAGGACAATACGATGAATTCATCTTGACCGCGCCACAAGAGAGACTCCATGAGTTTGTGGAGGCCCTCCACAACGACGTCAAATCAAAACTCGTGAAGACGTACGGCAAGCAGGTGACAAAAGAACGTCCGATTGAAGTCTTGAAACGAATCCACGAAGCGGCCTAGAGCCTTGGTCTCTTAGACCAATCGACGAAATTCTTCTGGTGAAAGATGAATGTCCTTCAACATCGCCCGCAATGTCCCAAGTGGGATATCGTACGTGTGCATTGAGACCACAACAATCCGTCTATCGGCGTGAACGTAGGTGGCATGGCTTCCTTTTTGACGGACAAAAGAAAAACCCAGATGCTTGAGCAGCTGAGCAAACCGCTTGGGTTTTATTTGCGGCAATCTAGGCATACTGCCTGACACCTGTTCTCACACGACGCTTGATACGTAAAGGGACGCTCGCGGTTTGAAAAGTCTCAAAGCTTTCATCGCGAGGAATCGTCTCTCCGAGATCCACCAATGTCTCCAGATACAATTCCATTGCCTCCTGAATGTTTTTTCGCGCCTCGGTAATAGACTTGCCGGAGGTGTGGCATCCGGAAAGCGCAGGAACGTACGCGTGAAAGAATTTGCCATCCGGTTCAATAATCACACGAAAAGTATGTTGATCCATATAAAAAACTATAACACAACGACAGGTGATGAGGCAATCTTTGCCTAACCTTCAATGATTTGTTATGCTCCCGCCACGGTGGCCACGTGGCGAAGTGGGAACGCAGGGGTCTGCAAAACCTCGACGAGCCGGTTCGATCCCGGCCGTGGCCTCCAATCAAAAAGACCTGCCTTGAAGGCGGGTCTTTTTGATTAATCTCTTTAGAACACTTCCACGGTTGCGTATTTCACGCCGAAGGTTTTGGCATCAGTGAGATCTTCCATCCAGACGTCCATCTTGTAGTAGTAGCGTTCGTTCATGCGATCTTCAACCGTGAACACACGATCGCCGTAAAGCTCTGGGATACGCACGTGGGTTCCAAGCGGGAGGAAGTTCGCGGCCACGACGTTTTCTTGTCCACGCTCACACACGTCGAGTCCTGAGGCGGTAATACACGGTGTGTCATCTGTTTGAGCAGGATCGGACGTGTAAGCGGTAAGAGGAATCGTGAAGGTGTGGCGGGGATCCGCGTCCTGTGCTTCCGGCAGACGGCCATAGGACTCTGTTTCATTCTGCATGGACTGCACAATCATCGCCACCGTTTGGTCATCCAGCTTGAATGATCCAAGTTCAATGTCGGCGTTGGCCATGGTCGGAAACAGAACATACATCGCGACGACTCCCACGAAGGAGAGAAGCGAAAGATTATTCGCATGCTGACGAATGGGTTTGAATGTCTGCTCCACATGAACCCAAGCGGCATAACAAAAGCTCGTCACGGTTCGTGAGTAGTAGAGATCCTCTTCCCACTTGTTTTTGAGTTGTTTGACCCACGTTGCCACTGACTTACTCAAACGTGAGCGTTTAGGTTTTGATGTATTTCGCATACCCGGTGATATCCTCCAGAATAATCACTGGGCAGGCGAAATCGCTTGAAATAGCCCTGAAACAAAAGCACTTCCTGTCTAGGAAGCGCCTGAATGCTACCATAAAAATGACTTTTTGTCAACCGATCTATCCCCACCTTCCGTCATTCAACCGTGACAGACTTGGCGAGGTTGCGAGGCCGATCTGGATCAAAATTTCGTGCAATCGCCATCTCGTAGGCGAGCAGTTGCATGGGAATGACACTGAGCAGCGGCTGCAAGCACTCGAGCGTCTCAGGAATCACAATCACGTCTTCACACAAGTGAGACACAAGCTGTGCATTCGTTGTCACGGCGATGATCGATCCGCCACGCGCCTGCAACTCTTCCATGTTGGAGCGTGTTTTTTCAAAGACAGAATCTTCCGGACACAGCACCACACTGGGAAACGACTTGTCGATGAGCGCAATGGGCCCATGCTTCATCTCACCACAGGAATACCCTTCTGCATGGACATAGCTCACTTCTTTCATCTTGAGGGCACTCTCATAGGCAATCGGGGCTTGATACTTACGTCCCAAGAACAAACAGTTGGTCATGTTACGATGGCGATCCACGATCGCACTCACCTGAGAACGCTCACGGAGAATCTCTTGAATCTGATTTGGAATTTCATAGAGCGCCGCAAGGACTTCACCAGCCTTTTGTTGTGAAAGCGACCTGCGCAGCTGTCCAAGATAGATGCTCATGAGAGTAAGAACGGTGAGTTGGGAGAGAAATGCCTTGGTCGATGCAACGCCCACTTCAGGACCTGCATGGTTGTACACGCCCGCATCGGTCTCACGGGCCACAGAGGAACCGACGACGTTCACGAGTCCCAGCGTGAGCGCGTGCTTGCGCTTGGCCTCACGGATTGCTTCCAGCGTATCGGCTGTTTCTCCAGACTGGGAAATAGCCAGCACCGCCGTGCGCGTGGAGATGATGGGCTTGCGATAGCGAAACTCACTTGCAAGTTCGACCTCCACAGGAATCCCCGCAAGCTCCTCAAACAGATATTCACCCACGAGTCCAGCATAGTACGCAGAGCCGCATCCCACGATGATGATCCGATCGATCTCTTTGAGACTGTCACTCACGTCCCGCAGGCCGCCCAGCACCGCACGCGTCCCGATCATGTCAATTCGGCCGCGTGTGGAGTTTTCGATGACCTCTGGCTGCTCCAAAATCTCTTTCAACATGAAATGCGCTTCTCCATTTTTCTTTGCCGTCGCTACTTCCCACGTGACACGCTCCACCTGCTTTTTTGGCACGCTTTGATCCAAGTTCATGAGCGTCACACCCTCCACACTCACGGCCGCCAACTCCCCGTCGTCCAAAAAAATCACATCACGCGTATGGACGAGGATCGCCGAGGGATCAGATGCAATGTAGTGCTCCTGGCGACCCACACCGATCACTAAGGGAGATCCCATACGCGCCACAAACAAAGTCTGAGGAACATCTTTGAACATCACAACCAACCCATAGGTCCCACGCACCTGCTTCAAAGCTCGACGGATAGCCGTGAGTCCTGAACTCGTCTGAAGCTCTGTTTCGATCAAATGCGCAAGCACTTCTGAGTCTGTCTGCGAGGTCAACGTATGCCCCGCCGCCTCCAGCTCCTCACGGAGCTCACGATAATTTTCGACGATGCCGTTGTGCACGATCGCAACCTGACCCTCACAGTCCAGATGTGGATGTGCGTTCGCTTCGTCAGGAATGCCGTGCGTCGCCCAACGTGTGTGAGCGATGCCGGAGGTTCCACCAAGAGACTGTTGAGAAAGACGCTCCCGTAAATTTTCTATTTTTCCAGACGCTCGGACCCTGACGAGTCCCGAGTCCTGAAGACACACGCCCGCAGAGTCATAGCCGCGATATTCCATGGCGGTCAGGCCTTCCACAAGAATGGGAAGCGCCCGTTTTTTTCCGACGTAACCAATGATGCCGCACATAGGAAGAGGTTGTAGCTAGTAGGTTTTAGGTTGTAGGAGGAGATTTTTTGGAATTTCCTATCACCTACAACCTACTCCCTACAACCTTTAGATGCCCGCTCTCATGAAACAAAATGTGGGTAACAGAAAATGGAAGCTAAACACGGGACAAATCCAACGACTCGTTTGTCCAAATCTGTTCGACGATTCGCAAGAATGGTATTCTGGGTGCGGTTATGTCACATCACCAATACAACCGCCAGGGTTGGAGCGGCACAAGACGCTCACGCATGGGTCGAATTCGATCCTACACGCGAGGTCTGGGGAAAGGCGCCCTCATCAAAAACGGGATCTTGCTTGGAATCGTTTTGGTATTTGCTGGATCCCTTGGCGTCTTGGGACTGATGGCCGTTGTGTCAAAAGACCTTCCCAACCCCAACAGCCTGACCCAGCGCTCTATTTCCCAAACCACGAAAATCTATGACCGTACGGGTGAACATGTCCTGTACGAAATTTTTGGTGATGAAAACCGCACACTCAAAAAACTCCAAACAGGATTTTGTCAGGACGATGAGAATCTTGAAACAGATGCAAATGGGATCCCTCTTTTCGCCGTGCAAGCCACCATTGCCGCTGAAGACCGAAACTTCTGTCAGCACGGTGGCTTCGATGTGAAAGGACTCATCCGCGCGGTCTTCCAAAACCTGATCGGGAACCGTGTGGGAGGCTCGACCCTCACCCAACAGCTCGTCAAAAACGCGATCCTCTCAAATGAAAAGACGATCGTCCGCAAAGTGAAGGAACTCATCCTTTCCCTCGCCCTGGAGCGCCGTTATTCAAAAGACGAAATTCTCCAAATCTACTTCAACGAAATTCCCTACGGCTCCACCTACTACGGCATGGAAGCCGCGGCACAAAATTATTTTGGCATCTCAGTGAGTGAGCTTACCCTCGCCCAGGCTGCCACTCTCGCGGCTCTGCCAAAGGCTCCCACAACCTATTTGAACAATCCTGATCGGCTGCAAGCAAGACGAGATTATATTTTGAGCGCCATGCTGGAACTTGGATTTATTGATGAGACCGCCTACGACGCCGCGACCCTCGAGGTCACGCCCGTGGACGTTTCCATCACGAACATCACCGCGCCTCACTTTGTTCTGTACGTGAAGGAACGGCTTGAAGAGAAGTACGGTCGCAGTGAGGTCGAAGAAGGTGGGCTCAAGGTCACCACGACCCTTGATTATGACATGCAAAAAATCGCAGAAGAAGAAGTGAAAAAAGGCGTGGACGAAAACCTTGAGAAGTATGGACTCACCAATGCCGCGCTCACCGCGATCGATCCAAAAACCGGACAGATTCTTTCCATGGTCGGCTCCAAAGATTATTTCGATGACGACATCGACGGCCAGGTGAACGTTGCCACGCGCCTACGCCAACCAGGCAGCAGCTTCAAACCGATCGTCTACACCAAAGCGTTTGAGCTTGGCTACACGCCTAACACCGTTTTGTGGGACGTGGAGACGACGTTCCCGACCGTGACGGGAGATTACACACCAAACAACTACGATGGGACCGAGCACGGGCCGGTTCGTATTTTAAACGCGCTCCAGATGTCCCTCAACATCCCTGCGGTAAAAATGGTGAACTTAGTCGGTGTGGAAAACGCGCTCGATTTTGCCACGAGCCTTGGTTACACCTCCTTCGGTGATCACTCGGCGTTTGGCATGTCGGTGGTGTTGGGTGGCGGCGAGGTACAACTCTTGGAGCACACAGCAGCCTACGGAGTACTCGCCAACGATGGAGTCAAAAACGAAACCGTGTCGATCATGAAAGTTGAGGACGCCGACGGAGAAGTCCTTGAAGAGTGGAAACAAAAAGAAGGCAAGCGGGTCATTGACGAAAACATCGCGAGGACGACCAGTTATGTCCTATCCAACAACGAAGCTCGCACGCCCGTCTTTGGTGCGAACAGTTATTTGCAACTCGGTGAACGTCCCGTGGCGGCCAAAACAGGAACGACCAACGACTATCGTGATGGATGGTTGATGGGTTACACGCCGTCACTTGTCGCAGGCGTGTGGGTTGGCAACAACGACAACACGCCCATGAACAAAGCCGGTGGATCGATCGGGGCTGGACCCATCTGGAATGGGTTCATGAAACGCGTGATGCAAGGGCGTCCGATTGAGACGTTCACAGCGCCTGAAATCAAGCAGACCGGTAAAGCGGTACTGGATGGGCAGATCGGTTCTACGACCGTGACGATCGACCGCGCCTCAGGAAAGCTCGCCACGGAGTACACGCCAGATTCCTACCGTGAAGAAAAAACCTTCGCACAGTATCACTCCATTTTGCACTACGTGAACCGCGATGATCCCACTGGTCCAGCGCCTGAGCAGCCGCAAGACGATGAACAGTACCTTGCGTGGGAAGCAGGCATCCAAAAATGGCTGGCAAAAAAACAGGCAGAGACTGGGATCGAGATCTCAAGTGAGGACCCACCAACACAAGAGGATGACTTGCATGTACCAGGAAACTTTCCGTCTGTGAGAATCATCTCGCCGGACAACAATAATTCCATCGATGGTCGCACGCTTACGATCCAAGTCTCGGCCGACGCACCACGGGGTGTCGCACGCGCCGAGTTCTATATCGACGGCCAGTATCTTGGCTCAGACTCAAGCTCGCCGTTCTCACTCACCACCTCGCTTCCAAGCTCTGTGGGACGCGGTGTGCACACGGTGAAGGCCATTGCCTACGACGACATCGATAACGCCGGTTCAGACACGGTCACCATCACGGTCAACTCCGAAGGAAGTGACACAAGCTTTGAACTCATCGATCCAAAAAACGGCCAGACGATTGAGTACTCGAGCGCGACTTACACCGTCGTTGTCTCGATTGATGATCCGGAATCGTATCGATCTGTCGGTGTGTACGCACAGGGACTTGGATCAAGCTCTGAAACATTAGTTGGACAAACGCTCAACCCAAGCTCACCCTTTCTCACCTTCGACTGGACACTGCCGACCTCTGGCACTTGGGCGCTCTCCGCACGAGCTGTTTCAGACGATGGCTCCGAACTCTCCACGGCCGGAACGTTGGTCGAAATCACCGCACAAGAAGAAACGCCAACGGACGAAACCACAGGAGATAACCCAGACGACACCACAGAGATCTTCATCCCAGACTCAGATTTGAACTTGTTTTAGAGATCTCGATAGTCGTCTCTTCCTTTGCGCATAAACAGATCGATGACTTCAATGGTCATGTCCTTGGACAATACGATGTACAGCACACGCCAACGACCTACACGCAGACGAAACGCCTTTTGCCGTACGCCGACGATTGCCCGAATTTGTGGATGATCGAATGGATCCTGTGCAAGCCGCTCGAGCTCGCCAAGAATCAGAACCTGCGTCTTGCGATCTAGCTTTTTAAATGTGCGTTCAAACCGTGAACGAAAAACGACCTGGTACATATTAGACAAGGTCGTATTTCTTCCGTAGGTCTGGCAGGGACAAAATCTTTTCTTTCCGAGTCTTTTTGTACGCCTCTAAAAAATGATCCCGATCCTCTTGGATATCCAGCAAAAATTCCCGCACCGCCATCCCAACAAACTCACTGCGCGTTTGATCAATTTTCTTCGAAAGCACATCAACCGTGCTGGTTAATGTTCCCGGGAGAGAAACAGAAAATGTTTTGGTTGTTTGTCTGGACATATTTTTTACCCAATTTCTTTCACTGCAAACTCAAACAGCTCTGCTTCCTTAAACCGTCTGGAGACATCCAACACTTCAATACCCTGTAATTCCTTTTTGGCGTTCAAGTCTAAAATCACTCCAGGTTCAACCTCACGGCTTTCTTGGATCTCATGTGGTTCTTCCTTGAGGTGCACGTAGAGCGCATCAGCCTTTCGGTCGTATTCAATCTTCATGCTGATTTAACAATACAGGACTCGATCACTGTTGACAAACGGCCGGTTTTGTGAAAGTTTGAATCGTCGAAATCTATCGACCCATACGGCTTTCGAGTCGAAGGAGAAATCATGCTTCGCTTCCTGCTCATCGCAACCACTCTCACCAGCTGTGCACTGTACTCCAAGGACATCGAGAGGGTGTAAAAAGTCTGCTCGAAGGTCAATGACGACAACTGGCATCTGTATCTGTGGGGAGAGCGCACCGCGCAAGAGACGTGCCAAGAGCATGCTACCATCATCCTGATGGGCACAGGCGAAGTGGCACCCTGCACGTTTGGCGGCCTGCCATTCTTCTGCGAACAGTTTCAAGACGGCAGCATCACCCTTCGACAGATGAGCGGAACCAGTGCTCTCTTCATCGATTCGAGGGACATGGCGCGCGCCGCGCCGCACCTCGTGATCCTCAAGTAGCTCAACCCGTTCCTCAAGGGGGCTCCCACTGCGACGGCAGTGGCACGATGCCCCAGGCGATCGTGAAGGGCAAAATCTAGACGCTGCCCCGCAGCGACAAGACACCTCTCTGGTGAACCTGTCGTCAGCGGGGTGTTTTGTTTTAGAGGCTCGCGGCGGGGAAAAAATCTGGTTGATGAAAGTCCGGTTCTGTTCCTGGTAACGCTCCAAAGGCCAAAAAGTGCCCGGCCATAATCGCAAAGGCGTTCAGGGCGCGGAGATTCTCTGGAATCATTTTCCATGGAATCGCGAGCTCGCTCACCCACTGCTTCTGCGCCGTCTTCTCAAATCGAACGACGGGCTGAAATGTGTCATAGCTATTTGAGCGGCGTCGCACAGAATCAAATCCAAGGATTAAAAAATGCCCTCCGGCTCCCAGCTCGAGCTCAAGGTATTGATGCCCAGGTCCCACAAGGAACAGCTCGACCACATCAAAGTTCCACAACCCTTCTATACGCGTACCCATCGGAGCCTCTGGCACATTTTGCTCAAGCAGCATGGGAGCCTTCACATGGACACGCAGACCGTCCTTTGTCTGCGACAGCTCAACATCCGCCCACAAACGGTCGTCAGGACACGAAGCTCCACTCCAGAGGTGATCGATGTGGAGCGTGAGAATGTCTGGATGATGCGGAATCGTGATCACATGGACTCATGGTAACAAATCAAAAAGACGAGAGCCATCGCCCTCGTCTTTTTTCTTACTTTGTTGTTTCAACTTCTGGAACCGCGTCTGCTTGTGCTTGCAAAGGCACGAGAGCTCCACCAATAGCCTGCACGAGTGTCAGCTCAACTTCTGCGTCGCCGTTCTCATCAAAATTGAACGTGCCAAGCGCGCCTGGAGAGTCAACGACTTGATAGGCGAAGTAGCCAGCAACGGCCTGTGTATCCTCTCCCACACTTGAGACAGCCTCTGCGAGCAAGTAGACGCTATCATAAGCGCTTGCGGTGAAGGCCAAGAATTCCGGTGCGTTGCCATACTTCGCTTCATAGGCGGCAAGCATATCCACGGCCTTGCCCTGTGAGGGAAGTTGCACCTCAGCCATCACCACTTCTTCATAGAGAGCAGGATTTGTGGCGACCGCTGAGCGGTTGGTCATGGCATTGTTCATAAAGATCGCCACGTTCATGCCAGACTCAGAAATTTGCTTCAAGATACGTTCGCCGGCTGCCGGACTCTGTGGATTCACGTAGACCATTTTAGGATTGCTGGCGCGCATCTCGGTCACGAGTGTGCTGAAATCTGTTTCGCCAGAAGTGAAGGTTTCATCAAAGACAAGCGTGCCAGTATAAGACGCCTTAAAGGCATCCCTCACGCCTTGGGCAAAGTCAGTTGTCTCAGAAATAATTGCCGCGCGCGTCAGGCTTGCCGACTGCGCATAAGCGGCAACCATCTTGGCTTCAAAGTCATCTGATGGATAGGTGCGGAAAACGAGATCCCCAGCCTCTGTAATGTCGGGACTGGTCGCAGAAGGTGAGAGCAAAAGCACACGGGCAGCTTGGGTGATCGGCGCAGCGGCGAGCGTTTCCGAAGAGCAGGTTCCCCCCAGGATAAACTTCACGCCGTCCACGTTCACGAGTTTCTCTGTGGCTGTTGTGGCGGCGGCACCATCACATTTTGAATCTTCGTATACAAGCTCAATGTCTTTCCCATTCACCCCGCCTGCGGCCTTCACCTGTGACACGGCCAAGTCATAGGCACGCTGCATGGCTGTCCCGTAGCTCGCTTCGTCTCCGGTGAGTGGAGTAAGCACGCCAACTTTTATTGTTCCCCCAGATCCACCTGTGGCAGAAAAATACACGAACCCGAGCACAATGAGGACAATCCCGATCGCCCACAGAAGGGCATTGTTGTTTTTTTCAGGCATAGGAATTATCAGGTTAGTTACTGCTTAATTGGCATGATCACATAGCGATACGCATCTGTGGCGTCTTTGGGGGTGAGTAGACACGGATTTCCCCCGTCGATCATCTCAAACACGACTTGATCTGAACTCATGGCCTGTAGGCCGTCCAAAAGATATCGATAGTTTACGGTGACGGCATTTCGCTGTCCAACAATGTCCGCAGAGCAATTGGTGGCGTTGTCCCCGCGCGTGGCATCTGTGGCGCTTACACAAAGTTGATGGTCGCTTGGATCAAATGTGAGGGTTACGTCATTCAATCCTGAGCGTGAGAAAAGGCTGGCCGTCTTAACCGCCTTCACAAAATCCTCCCGATCCAAAACCGCATGGGTTTGGAAGTGGGATGGCACAATCGCTTTGTAGTCAGGATAGGACTCGTCGATGGTCCGCGAAATGAGTTCAACGGGGCCGTAGACGAAGACAAGTTGTGAAGCGGAAAGATGCATCGTAAGGCTCGAGGGCAACTCCACATCGTCTTTAAACACGGAAAGGATACGGTTGACTTCTTGTAAGGTCTTTGAGGGAACAACAATGGCAAACGGCTCAGGGACTGGAGAGACAAGCGGAATCGTCTTCTCCGCGAGCCGGTAAGAATCCGTTGCCGCAAGCGTGAGTCGACCTTCGCCATCGTGAGCCGCGAATGAAAATAAAACTCCTGTGAGCTCTGGACGTGATTCGTTTGTTGCCACAGCGAAGAGGGTCTGGCAAAGACCCCGCTTCAATTCCTCCACAGGGATCTGAAAAACTTGTTCGCCTTGGACACGAGGAACTAGAGGGAACTCTGACGCTCCTAACCCAAGAATCTTTGTTCTATGGCTTCCACATTCAACTTTTGCGTTTTGATCTTGAACCTCGATTTTGATCGTTTCGTTTGGCAGAAGCGAGACGTAATCAAAAAAAAGTTTTGAGGGGATGGTATATTCCCCCGCTTCTTCCACCCGTCCCCGGACGGTACAATTTACGGCCATCTCAAGATTGGTTGCCGTAAACCGAATGTTTCCTCCTTCTGCTTTGACCAGAACGTTTTGGAGAATCGGAAGGTTTACGTTCTTCGTCATCAAGTGACTTGTAATGGAGAGTCCTTGATGGAGGTTATCTCGTGTGCAAGAGAGTTTCATAATTATGAATGGGATTTAAGAAGAAGAAAATCAGAAGTGATAGTAAGAGCTGTGGAAGAAGGGGAAAAGTGGAAAAACGTTTTAATTTTTGGGTGAATGACGGTCGTTCAAGTGTGAATGAAACGATGGATGGACACGTGCGTGAAGAGTGGAAAGATTTTTTTTTCTGGCGGGAACGGTTTTCATCCACACGTTTTTCCGGAGGGTTATGAGCTCACCGTCCACTCGTTTACAAGCTGTGGACTAGAGAGCGTATAACTTCTGCTTAATCAGTTCCAAATCATGTTGAAGCTTTTCATCTTCCAATAAACAGTTGGTGATTTTGTCGTAGGCATGCATGGCGGTGGTGTGATCGCGTCCGCCCAGCTCTGACCCGATCGATGGATAACTCGATTTCATTTCTTCCCGCATGAGGTACATGACAATTTGGCGCGGGAATGCAAGGCGTTTTTGGCGGCTCTTCCCTAACAGGTCGTCGAGGTGGACATCAAAGTACAAGGCGACCGTGTGGATGAGCTGTTTTGGCGTGACGCTTTTACGACTTGAGATGGGTTGGAAGCTTGTGAGGATCGGTTTGACGGTTTCAATAGACGGTTTGGTATTTTTAAACTGGTGGAAGGCGATGATTTTGTTGAGCGCACCCTCCAGTTCACGGACATTTGTCTGCACGATGGTTGCAACATGGTGGAGAATCTCTCGCTCCAATTGATAGGCCTTTTCTCGGCACTTGGTTTCCAAAATTGCCACGCGCGTTTCAAAATCGGGAGAGCCGACATCAGCCAGCATTCCACATTCAAAGCGAGAAATCAGGCGGTCTTCAAGGCCAGAGATAGCTTTTGGTGGGCGATCTGAGGAAATGACGATCTGTCGGTTATTTTGATGGAGTTGGTTGAACGTATGGAAGAATTCTTCCTGGGTTTCTTCTTTTCCGCCGAGAAATTGGATGTCATCGATGAGCAGGATATCGACGGTGCGGTAACGGTTTTTAAATTCAACCATCCGGTTTGAGCGTAGGGCACCGATAAAATCGTTGGTGAAACGTTCGCTGGTGACGTAGAGGATTTTTGTCTGGGGATTTTTGCGGATGATCTCGTTGCCAATCGCTTGGAGCAAATGGGTTTTCCCTAAACCAACTCCGCCGTAGATGAACAAGGGATTATAGACGCCGCCCGGCTGGTTTGTGACCGCTTGGGACGCGGCATGGGCGAGTTCGTTTTGTTTACCCACGACGAACGTTTCAAAACAGTACTTCCCGTTCAACGAAAATTCTCCTGTGCGGACTTCCTGTTGTTGAGGTTGGGGGGAAGATTGGAAGTGCGTGTGGATTTCTGGAGTTTTTGTGGAAGCGATTTCTTTTTCCAAAAGTGGGATGTCCCTGGGCGTCAGCGGTCGGTTTTCTACACGGTAGCTCAACTGTTTAATAACCCCGTTACTGTGTTCCTGCAAAGATCGCATGATTTCACGAGCGTATTTTTTTTCAAGCCATGCCTTGGTAAACATGTTTGGAACCCCAACGACAACAGCATGTGCGTCCACCTCTGAAATAAAAGTGCTCTTGAACCAGGTGGTAAAGTTAGCTTTACTTAAGGCCAGTTCGAGCTCACCCAGCACGGCTTGCCAGAGATCGTTTGTGTTCATAAAGATGGACGTTGGAAATTTGAAGTAGGAAGTAGGAATGGAAGCAACGGCTAGTGTAGAACGATTGTGTATAAGTGAGCAAGTCGTGAAAAACTGTGTATGGAGGTTGATGGATTGTGGATAGTATGTTAGTATCTCAGCATTGAAATTTGACTAATCTATTGGTATGCCAAAGCGAACGTATCAACCGAAAAAGCGTCAGCGATCAAAAGTCCATGGCTTTC
>JACRJW010000001.1 GCA_016235605.1 Candidatus Uhrbacteria bacterium
CCAGATGTGCTGCATGCGGATCGTAGTGTTCCCGCGAACCATCGGCACTGCCCTGTGTGATTTCCATGCTGACCCCTCCGACGGAGCGGTTAAGTCTTCGGGCCGCGGCCCGAAGACTTAACCCTTCCCGGAGAAGGGCCGAGAGAACGCAACGCTCCTCCTGGGAGAAATGAGTGTAAGAAGCCATAGAACAGAGAGGGTAAGGATTTACCCTAAGTGTTCAACTTCGTTATTGAACTCGGGAGCCGCCGGTATCCTTAACAATGCACACGCTTCCTGAAAATCTTTCCTCAATCTGCCTATATCCACTGAATCGGGAAATCGCGGTTTCCCCTCCATCGGTTTTTTCCGGATAATTGCCTGTGTCATGCGCCGCAGGAAATCGAGCATTGTTTTACTGATGTCCGGGCGGATCTTTCCCGCTTCGAGCGCAGACGCCTCAGGCGATCCATCGATAGGTAGCAGAATTCGATTGTCCTGTTCCTTCTGCAGAGCGAGGTAGGGCGGACGTTTTTCTCCGTCGAGTGTGTAACCTGACTCGATGTACCTGCATTTTATCCGTAATTCTTTCGGCAATTCATTGTCAAAAAATTGTTCAAACGGTGGTCCGACTTTTATGAGAGACACTTCTTTAAGTATGGTTCCTGTCGCCGATTTCTCAGGGACCGGCACAGCATGAGCATGGAAACGGCGTATCTGCTGTGTCTGCCATGCATGGTATTCTGCCGGTGAAGGGATAACGTCCATTGCGAGTTCTCTGTCAGGTGCGATGCGGGGATTGAGTTCCTTTGTCCGGAGATTCTGCGGATCAAGAAACGTGCACGCTGGGAAAAGCATCGCCGTGAGATGACGTAAATGTTGTACGCGAAGCAGGCATTCACTTTCGGGTACGCTGCAGTCCATTCCCTGCGGCCACAAATTTCCCAAAATATGGCCCGTTGCAGTTACTTTCTCACAGACTTCTCTGAATTGCAGGAGAAGAGCGGCGACGTCAAAGGGTAGGCGAAGAGAATGTTCATGCGGTACGCCTGCAGACGTTCCGAGCACCGCAATGTGCGGTCGGTTTTTCTTAAACTGCGCGGAAGGTTGCGGCGGGCGTTCATGGATGGGCTGATGGATGCTCATGAGCGGAACGGAAGAGAAACAAAAAATGCCTCTGCCGGAGGCGAGGGGAGTGTGTGGACCGAGGAATGATGTGATTCAATTAAGCATGCACAGCCGTCCCTGCCCACACGGGGCAATAATAGGAGTACGGCCGATTGATCAGGTGACAGAAATGCATGACCAGATTGATCCTAGCTCCGAAGTTGCCATTGTCAAGTCGGTGCATCTGCTTCACGTCCTCCACGACATTCCTATGGTATTGTTCAAACGTGTTTGCACGTTTTCTTCGCACCGTCGGCATCATATTTGTTCTTGCCGCCGTGCTCTGGCTCTGCGCATTTAAGATCGCCGACTTCGATTTCTGGTGGCACATCAAAGCGGGAGAAATCATGTGGCAGACGCAGGATTTGATCCGGACCGATCCCTTCGCCTACACGCGCGCGGGATTGCCGTACCTTGCAACGCACGAGTGGCTTGCTCAGATTATTCTTTTTATCGTCTGGCATCTCGGCGGCGCGACCGGAGTGATCGTGCTGCGTACGGTGATTGTTCTTGCAATCGCAGCGCTGCTGCTTTCACGCAATATGCGCGACATCTGGTTCAGTGCGCCGCTGACGATTTTTGCCGTAGCCCTTGCACTTGCAGGCTTCGTCGACCGGCCGCAGCTCTTTACGTTCGTGCTCTTCACGGCTTTCTTCGTGCTGGCGTTGCAGTATCTGAATCGTACGGATGAAGACAAACGCTTCGGAAAAATAATTCCCGGAATCCTGCTCATTATTGAAATTCTCTGGGTGAATCTTCACGGAGCCGCAGCGGTGATGGGGCTGATTATTTTTGCGGCGCTGTTTTTCCAGCGTCTGATCACACTGCGCTCTCTGCGTTCATCCGAAATCCGTTTTCTTCTGATCGCAGGCGTGTGCATGGCGGCGGCGCTTCTTGTGTCGCCGAGCGGCACGGGCAATATTTCGTACCTCTGGAACCTACTGAATGACAAAACCGTGATCTTCATCCGTGAATGGGCACCGCGCCCGCTGGCTTCATACCTGCGCGACCTTACCCTTCTGTGGCTGCTCGCACTCGGAAGTATTGCTGCAACACGGCGGCATGTATTTTTTGCGGTCAGTACGCTTCTTGCGTTCGGGATTCTCTCCCGCATCGCTTTCCGTCACGAGATGCTCTTCGCCTTTGCCGCAACGGCAATCACGTTTGAGGAACTCCGATGGAATCCGCGTGTCCGCGACTGGACAGAACGTCTGCTGCACCGACCTGCTCTTGCTGCCGGTCTTCTGCTCCTTCTTTCCCTCGGTGCCGGTTTCGTTGCGGTCCAGAAGAGCGCTGCCACAGTTGCCGCAGCGGACCTGCGGGGCTACGGGACCTTCGAGCCCGCAAAAGACGCTTTCGATTTTCTGGAACAACAGAAGGTCGCAGGGCACGGGTTCAATACCTACGACATCGGCGGTTATCTGGAATATCGCGGCCACCCCTCACGCCCGGTCTTCATGGATGGGCGCAACATCGATTTCGGATATGCGTTCCTGAGCACCACATTCTTCGCAGCTCAGAGCCCTGATGTATGGAAGCAATTGGATGATCGTTATGACTTCACGTACGCCGTTCTTTCCTACGACCCCTTCACGGACGTCCGGCCGTTTCCGTACATCGGACACCTCGAAAAAAATCCGCAGTGGGCACTCGTCTACCTCGATGACTGGATGGCGGTGTACGTGAAAGACACACCGGCGCATCGCGCGATCATCGACCGGTATCGCTTCTCCGTTCTTACGCCCGAAGGGCTGGAATTCGGCAGTGTTCTCGGCCATCTGTTGCCGGAGCAGATAGCGGTGCTGGAACGGGAACTTCTCCGGATCATGAATGGCAGCGAGGGGAGTTTCAAAGCGCATGTCGTCCTCGCGAATCTCTATGGGCTGGGGAATCTCCCTCAGGATAGGGCGAATGTTCTGCAGGACATTCAGAGACGATGGCCGAAGCGCTACAAGACACTCGAGATCCGCTAGGATAGCGTCATCCTCCTCGCCGACATCGTCATCGGCCTTCTGCTGCTCCTGATCATCGGTTTCATCGTGACAATCATCATGCATGCGGTGCTCGGTGTTCCGTATGTCCCGACACCGATGAATGTTGTCAGAACAATGGTTGAACTTGTGCCTTTCCGCGGATCGGAAACGGTCTACGACCTCGGGTGCGGTGACGGACGATTGCTGATTGCCGCTAAAAAAACACATCCGGAAATACGCGCCGTCGGGTGCGAGATCGTGCCGACCATCTGGCTGCTCGCGGTTCTCCGTCGGTTCCTCAGCCGGACGGATGTCACACTGCACCTGCGCAGTGTCTTTGCGGAGGATCTCCATGATGCGGATGTGCTCTTTCTCTACATCATGCCGTTTCTCATCGCGAAGCTGATGCCGAAGTTTCGCCGTGAACTGAAGACCGGAACGGTCATCGTCTGCCGGTCATTCCCGCTTCCCGGTCTGGAGCCGCTGACAATTCAGACGTTGCCGTGGCTCGGGAGTACGACGTCCCTTTTCCTGTACCGGTGGAACCAAAGCGCAGCGAAGACGCATACGTAATACAACACCGCGACGATCATCGAGAGGTGCGGGACCGCGATGGATGCAAACGGAAGCGCCGCGAAGAGTTCCGTGAAGCGGATGATGCATTCCATCGTGAGCCAGCAGACGTAAGAAACGATCAATCCGAGAGGGAACGAGATGAAGCTGAGTGCCGTGGCGACGGCTCCGAGGAGTGTTGCGTAGGGAACGAAGGGGAGGACGATGACGTTGCTGACGGGAGAAACAAGCGGCAGCTGCCCGAAGGTGAGCGCGAGCCACGGGATCGCAAAAATCTGGGCGGCGAGCGTCGTTGTCAGAGTATCGCGCATGCCGAAGAAGTCCGGCACACGCTTCGTCACGGACCGCAATGCGGGGAGTGCTTCGGTGAGACCGATGATTGCGAGGAACGAGAGCTGAAAACCAGCGTCGTCTCTCAGCAGTAGTGGATTCCACAAAAGCATGAGCGTTGCAGTCCAGAGAATCGTGAGCCGCGGCGTCTGCATCCGGCCGCTTTCCAGAGCCAGAATGCCGATGCCTCCCATGATTGCTGCTCTGACGGCAGAGGCGGACGCTCCGACGAGCAAGGTGAAAGCGATGATGATCGCGACTGTGACGAGATGCCGTGGGCGGTTTGGCAAAAAAGAAAATAGGGCGCCGAGAACCGTGATGATCATTGTGATGTTGTAACCGGAGATGGCGACGATGTGGGAGAGGCCGGTCGTATTGAAGGCATCAGTCAAATGTTCCGGCAAGCTTCTGCGCGCTCCAAGAAGCAAGCCTGCGAGGAGTGCGGCGTGCGGTTCCGGATACAGGCGGTTGATCTGTGTTTCCGTCGTCGTGCGAAGGTAATACAAAAATGCGCGTACAGGATTTCCTTTTCCGGATGAAATTCTTTCGATGTGGTTCGCACGTACGATCGAATGGATGCCGGAGACCGCGAGGTAGCGGTCGTAGGCGAACGTGTCGCTTGCTTCAGGTCTTTCGAGCGTGCCCTCAACGACAATCACGTCACCGTACTCAAACTCCGGCCAGCCGCCGCGATCAACGACGAGAGTGCGGCCATCGATCGGGATGTCCGCACCATCCTTGAATTGCAAATTTTGTGCCCGTACCACATACCGACTGAAAAGCGCACGTTTGTCCGGAATGTCATCGATAATGCCGGTGACGGTTGCTTGTTTTCCCGAGGCGTAGGTATCAAGGGTGGATGGAGAGGGGACGTGTGTGTGGAAGGAGACAGTGAACAAGGCCAGGAGGATGCCAAATATTGCGGGGATGGTGTATATCGTTGCTCGTTGACTGGTTGCTGGTTGCCCGAACGAGCGAGAAACGAGCCAACGAGAAACGAGCAACGGAATTGTTCTCGCGAGCAATCCGCATACGCCAATGATCACATACAGCATCACAGGATAGTTCGGCCTCTGCCACCACTGCAGCACAAAGACCGCAACCAGAAACGAGCCGGCGAAGAGGTACGAAAGGCGGGCGGGGTTCATCCACCACTATGCTCCGTTTTCGTTTTCGCGAGCGCAATCCACTCGTCGATAGATAAAGTCTCGGGCCTGCGATCCGCGGCTACGCAGGCCGCTTCCAGCCGTTCTGCCATGCCATGGAACTTACCCAGACTTGCCCGCAGCATCTTCCTCTTCTTGTGGAAGGCGATAGAGGTCAGTTCCAGCACCTCATCGACGGTTTTGCGGTCAATTTTAGGGGGATCAAAGCACTTAATATGGATGATCGCGGAGTCGACTTTCGGCGGCGGGAGGAAGGCACCGGGAGGAATGCCCTTGATGAATGATGGTTCACCGAAGAGCTCAACGAGAATACTGAGGATCGTCCGCGTTTCGCCGCGTTTGCTCGCGCAGATTTTATCCGCCACCTCGCGCTGGACGAGGAGCGTGAGAGAATCGGGTCTGCGTGCGGCGTGAAGAAGTGCGTGACGGATGAGGCGTGAGGTGATGAGGTAGGGAATGTTCGCGACGATTTTATAGGGTGTGTCGGGATACGGAAGCTTGAGCGCGTTTCCTTCGATAAGCTGCAGTCTGCCGCTCGCAAGATTCTTCGGACCCACATATTCTTCGAAGATCGGTTTCCATCGCCGGTCGACCTCCATCGCGATCACTTTGCCCGCGACATCCAGAAGTTCTTTGGTGAGTGCGCCGATGCCGGCGCCGATTTCAAGGACCGTATCACTTTTTTTCACATCACCCGCTTTGATCATTGAGCTGATCACGGTCTGATCCATCAGAAAATGCTGCCCCCAGTCGGTATTGAGTTTCATCCCATGCGCGCGCAGGAGCGAGCCGATATCGTGACCGAGAGACATATTTTTCATTGTAGGCCAGGCGTTCTTGTCTGGCGAGGCTGATGTGAAGGATGAGAAAAAGATGGGAATTTTTCTCGCGCGCTTCCGCGACATATCGTATCATCAGGACCTATGACTATCGCTCAACGTTCTCTTCTCCTCAGTGGAGGCTTTTTGGTCTCGGTGATTGCCACGCAGCCGGCGTTTGCGCTGATTATCCGCGCTCCCGCTCCGCCCGC
>JACRJW010000087.1 GCA_016235605.1 Candidatus Uhrbacteria bacterium
ATATGCCGATGGAAACGCTTCTGGAAGCTATTTCTAAATGACAAAGAACGTTGACAATTGGGCTCAAAACACGATATACTATTCATGAGATTGGAAAGACTCACAAAAACTTCCAGAGATTAGTAAGACTCTCAAAAACTTCTGCTCCGCAAAACGGAAGCAGACGGAGCCCTTACTACCATTCCCAACCCCATTATGGCGGATCTTAATTCTGACACTGAATCAGGCGCCGAGAACATAAAAAAGAAGAAGTCCAAGAAACAGGCTCCAGCGCCGACCTCGGCAGAAGCCACAGCGCTTGCCGGTGCAGAACAGCCGAAGAATGCTGCCCATTTTGATAAGGAAACCCTTGGTCAGCTCATGGAGACTCCCGACGCAGCGATTGCCAATGAGGCGTATGCATCAACGAAAACGGATCGACGGACATTTGAGAGACATGAAACAGCGAAATTTGATCTGTATGCGAAGGCAAAACGAATAGACGAACTTTTGCTGTTGGGGAATCAGATTAAAACAAAAAAAATGGACGAAGCACTGGGGGAAATGAAAATGATCACTGAGAAGATTATGACTGAACTCGCAGCCATCGGGGATCACGTCAGGTACAGTCTCTCACGCGACGATGCGCAAAAATTCTATGACAAAGAACTCGTGACCCAGTTCCCTGCGAATTTGGATGGTAGCCGGACCAACATGATGAGAAATGAGTGTCGTTTGTGGCTGGAGGAAGTCGGCACGCTTCCGGCAGAATTTCATATGGAGAAGCATCTGAAGGTTCTCATGAGTGGTACAGAATTATTCAAACACGTCGGCAATTTTCTGTGGCCGCTGCTCATGACTATGGGTGAATGGCGTCTGGAGCTGCCAAAAGATGAAAACCCCGATATCAGTGAGCGCTATTCCAATAACACAGATCTGGTGCGGTCGGACAAAAAAATTCAGGATAAGAGCCGGACTATGCAGTCAGATACGGAGGCGCGGAACCAGATGATTGCTCTTTCAAAAGAAATGACTCCTGTTCTGGAAGAACTGACATCCATTCTACAGCCGAATTCTCACAGCGTGAACAAGCGCATCAATCGCCTTCTTGGAAAAATGGAGGGACCGATGACCAAGGCGAAGCAATTCCGTGCAATGGTGCCTGCAAGCCATGAAAAATGGCTTACCGGAAATCTGAGCGGAGAGAATCAGGACCATGATGCACTTCTTGTCGATATACTGCAGTGGCAAAAGGATTACGCAGCCGTTCAGGCGCTGCCTCAGACGAATCCTGACGAGAGTTTCGCGGCATTTAAGGAATCACGGAACGTTGAAGTGCGTGGCATTGCCCTTCTGGAAAACCTACAGAAATATTTGGGTACTCTGTCATGGTCGATGACTTAAGGTGTAGCCTACCCCGCGATCATCTTCTCAAACTTCGCCTGATTGTCCTCGTTTCCGATGACGACCAGACGGAGTTCTTCTGATTTCAGGAGTCGTTTCGCGAGTCCGTCGATTTGTTCGCGCGTAACTTTATCGATTTCCGCAAAGTACTCCGGAATATCTCGTACATGCGGGTAGAGGAGCTGCTGTTTGCCGTAGAAGTGCGCGCGCTCTTCGCTGTCTTCCATGCCGAGGGTGATTTTCCCCTTCACGTAATCCTTCGCGCGCGTCAATTCGCCTGCGGTCACACCTTCCTTCGCACAGAGGAGGTATTCATGGCGGATCGCTGTGACAGCTTCTTCCAGCCGTGATACATCCACCCCCGCGCGGGTCGTGAGCGCTCCGGCGTCCAGATAGCTGTCCGTTTCGGTCGAAATATAATAGCAGAGTCCGCGCGCTTCGCGGATGCGCAGGAACATGCGGGAACTCATGTTGCCGCCGAGGATCACCGCGAGCAGTTTCATTGCAAAATGATCTTTGTCGATCGACCCGACTCCGGGGACTCCGAGCACAAGATGGGCCTGTTCCGTTTTCTTCGTCCGGAGGAATACCCGCTTATCCCCGAACGTTGAGAATGCGGGGAATTCCCCTTTTTTCTTTCCGCTCATGCCCGTGAAGAATTTTTCCGCAAACTCCGCCGACTGCTTCTCGTCGATATTTCCCGCGAATGCGAGCACCAGATTATCCGGTGTATACAATTCATCTTTGTGCCGCTGAAAATCCGCCGTTTGGACGGAGTTTATGACGGACTCGAGGCCAATGGTGTCCCAACCAAGCGGATGATCGCCGAAGAGGAGTTCCTCGAAATCCCACCCCGCGCGGTACATCGGCGTGTCCTGATACATGCGTTCCTCTTCCATAATGACGCCGCGCTCTTTATTGATTTCTTCCACGGGGAAACTTGCGTGGAGGAGCATGTCGCTTAAAACATCGCAGGCAAGTTCAGACTTTTCCGAAGCCACCTTCACGTAGTAGCCCGCGTACTCTTTGCCCGTGAATGCATTGAAGTTACCGCCGACGCCGTCGATGGCCGCACTCACTTCCTCCGTCGTTTTATATTTGCTGCCGCCCTTAAAGAACATGTGTTCCAGAAAGTGGCTGATACCGCGGTTCTTCTGATTCTCGTAGCGCGACCCCGCACCCGCAAAGACCATCACCGTCACCGCTGCCGTACCGTCGATACTGGCAGTGAGAACAGGGAGGCCGCTTTTGAGCTTCTTGAGAGAGTACATATTTTAAGTGTAGGCGTTCCTGCCTGCCACGTCAGCTTAAGCTGACGTGGCCTGCGGAGAATCACGTCAGGGTTTCAGACGAAGTGCGAGGATAATTAAAAAAAAGACCGTTGTCGGAAGGCCGATCAACATCGTGAGCACGCGTGATGGTGTGCCTTCACGATGCAGACTGTGATACACGCTTAAGGTCCCGTACAGCA
>JACRJW010000088.1 GCA_016235605.1 Candidatus Uhrbacteria bacterium
GCAAAAGCCGTGGTAGTGCTGCAATTCCTTCGTTGACAGAGATCGTCATACAAAAAACCCGCACCACTTCCGCGGCGCGGGTTCTTTTCTTCCGTCCCTAAGCGGCTTCAAGCATAGCCAAATCCCTCTCCTTGTCACCCTCCTCCTGAGCCAGCGCAAGAACAACTTCGTCGTCTTTCACTTCGGCACCGACATCGACTTCTTCGACCTCTTCTGCGATGCGGAGGGTCTCATCGTCTACAACAACGGTTGCTTCGTTTGTTCCACCTACCATGTGTAATTGGGGTAAGAAATAAGTACACCGCCATCGTACGCCTTGGTCCTGCGCCTGCAAGGAGGTTTGCGACTTTCTATAAATGGCTTGAGTATAAGGAAATGAACATGTCAGCCGACTTCGGGAAACTTCCCAAAAGAATCCACCACCCTTCATCAACTGAAGGGTGGTGGGTGCCCGAGTCGCTCTGACTCAGGATTCGATCGGCCTGCCTCCGAGGAGAAGGAAGACCGCGACCAGAGGCATGACGACAAGTACCTCCAGTACATAACTGAGACTGTCCGTAATCGCGCGCATGGGTTGCCTCCTTTGGAAAGCACGATACGACTGCAGCGAACGTACAATATTCTATGCATCAAAACAATGATCATCCGGAAATGTACGCATCCCGCAATCCATCCATAACGGTTTTCCCTGCGTTCTTATCAGGAAACCGCTGCACCACCTCTCCCAAAAATCCCTCCACAAACATCCTTCGCGCCTCCGCTGCCGGAATCCCGCGCGAGGCAAAGTAAAATAAATCTTCCGGCGACACGCGCGCGACGGAAGCGGAGTGACTCGCCTTCACATCATTCGTTTTTATTTGGAGCGCGGGAACGTAGTCTACCTTCGCAGTCGCGTCGAGCATGAGAACGGATTGTGTCAGATAGGTATCGGTCCCCGTTCCCTGCGGCCCGATCATGATGATCCCGTTTGCGGCGGCATGGGCCTTATCCTGCGCGATGCCTTTCATCACCACCTCTCCTCTGCCCTCCCGCGCAGAGAAAATATTGCGGACGGAGAGATTCATCTTCTCTTTTCCTGAAGCAAAAAACAGCCAGTCGACGCCGCTCTCGCCGCCTTCACCAACTACTTCGGACTGGAGGACGTGATCGACATTGTCCCCACCGAGTGTGGCAAGGTACCAGTGCATCGACGCTTCGCGTCCGACCGTTGCTGCGTGACGGACAATGGAATCTTGTGAGGCATCTGAAAGTGAAATGTAGGCGACCTTGGTACGCTCGCCGAGGCGGAGATCAACGGCATGGGATGAGTTCTTAGTTTTTAGTTTTTTGTTTTTAGTGACTTCTTCCACAAGTGTAACTTCCGCACCCTCGCCAATATCAACAATCAAAAAATCTTCCGGTGCGACAGTGATGTGAAGCGGCCCCTTGATGTGCGTGCCGGCGGGAATGGACAGTCGCCAGAAAGAAGAAAATGCCGCGGCCGAAAAAAATGCGGATGCGGAGTCGCGCTCAACTTTTGTCTCTTTCTTCAGAGTAATCGAAGCGGGCGGACCTGCGATCTTCATACATCCAGCATATCGCTTCCGGATGCCAAAGACACGGCAAGAAAAAGGTGTACACTTTTACTGACATGGCCATCGCATTCCATGAACGGGAGATCGAAGAAGACGAGTTCCCGGCAGAGCCCGCCAAACCGCGATTGACGAAGACACTCGTCGTCGCGAGTGACGGGGGGACGACAAGCGAGCAGATGAAAGCTGCGGTGATGCGGGTTGCAACCGGAAGAGTGTTCGACGTTGTGCGGGACAACTATTCATCCATCATAGGTCCGTCCAACAATGATGATATCGCCGCGCTCGTTCATTTTCTCCATGCCGTGCAGTCTGCATTCGAGATCGTCGAAACCCGAGAGAGCCGACAACTGGAGACCATACTCCACTCCGACGCAGCCGACGCATTCCTCATCGAAACGGATTTCTCCCCTTCGCGTCATGCAGTGACACTGCTGCACGAAACAAAGCATCCCGTCCACGTTACGGGGATGCCCTCGCCCCGATGGGCAAGGGGGCTCTCGACCGGTCACACGGCCAATACCGAAGAAGCATTTCTGCTGGGTCTGCATGAAGGACGGGAAGTCGGCTTTCTGCGCAGAAACTGGAAGAGCGCACTTGTCGAACTTATGAAAGAACACACTCCATCCACAAAATGGCAGCAGATGCTCGCATGCCGGAAAAAAGGCAAAAGCATTCATGAATAAAGAGCGTGAAACATCTCCGGTGTTCTCAGCCGACACTCCCTTCCATTTCTAATTCTATTAACCTATTCATCTCGACTGCATACTCAAGCGGCAACTCACGCACAATCGGCTCGATGAACCCGTTCACAATCATCGCCTTCGCCTGCTCCAGCGCGATGCCGCGGCTCTGGAGGTAAAATAAATCTTCTTCACTGAGTTTCCCGACCGTCGCTTCATGTGCGACGGTGACGTCGTTGTTGCGGATCTGAATGTCGGGGATGGTGTCGGTGCGGCTGATGTCGTCGAGGAGCAGCGCATCGCACTCGACGTTCGCTGTGCAGTCGTGGGCGTGGGGGGCAACGTAGAGTTTACCTCGATACAGAGCCGTCCCTCCGGCTTTGCTGATCGACTTGCTGACGACGCGGCTTGTCGTGTGCGGCGCGAGATGAAAGACCTTCGCGCCGGTGTCCTGCCATTGATTTTTATTCGCGAATGCAATCGCGAGGTGATCGCAGCGCGCGCCTTCGCCGGTGAGCATCGAACACGGGTAGAGCATCGTGACGCCGCTTCCCATATTGCCGCCGATCCATTCCATCGTCGCGTCACGTTCGACGATCGCACGCTTGGTATTCAGGTTATACGTATCGCGGCTCCAGTTTTCGACGCTGCTATACCGTGCCTTCGCTCCCGCTTTCACAAAGATCTCGACGAGTCCGGCATGGAGTCCCTGCGAACCGTATTTGGGAGCAGAGCAGCCCTCGATGTACGCAACATCTGCGCCTTCTTCGACGATAATCAATGTGTGTTCGAATTGTCCCATATTTTTCGCGTTCATCCGGAAGTACGCCTGCAGCGGATCACGGACTTTCACGTTTTTCGGGACATAGAGGAATGTTCCGCCGCTCCAGACAGCCCCATGCAGAGCCGCAAACTTGTGGTCGGTGTTCGGGACACATTTCATAAAATATTTCTGCACCAAGTCCGGATACTGATGCACGGCGTCATCCATATCGAGAAATACCACGCCCAAATCCTCCCATTCTTTTTTTAAGTTGTGGTAAATCATCTCGCTTTCGTACTGCGCACCGACCCCCGCGAGAACTTTGCGCTCGGCTTCCGGAATGCCGAGCCGGTCGTAGACCTTTCTGATCTCCGCGGGCACTTCGCCCCAGTCATCAGAATTTCCTGCCCCTGCACGGGCGTAATAAATGATATTTGTCAGATCGAGCGCAGATAAATCTGCGCCCCACGCCGGCAATTCTTTCTCGTGAAAAATTTTTAGCGATTCTAACCGGTGCACGAGCATCCATGCGGGTTCATTTTTGTCGGCGCTGATCTGCCGGACAAGTTCTTCGCTGAGACCCTTCTTTATGCCCTCCGTGTAGGGCGAGGGGTTGGCGTCATCGAAGACAGAGCGATTGAGTTGGCTAAAGATTGCCCTGCCCCCCGTAGCGACGATTCCGGACTCGTCGCGACGGGGACGGGCAGCTTGCTTGAGATTTTTCGGTCGCAACATGGGAAAGCAATTTTACCATAAATAAACGGCAGGCGACTGTGCCTGCCGTTCGTGCGAGTCCTTTCCGCACTCACTTCGCCGCCCTGGCCCTCGTGGCCTTGGTTTCGATTTCCGGCCGCATGGCCTGAATCAGGGGGCCGAGATTATCCCCCATGGAGAAGGTCTCCGGCTCAGTGCCCGCGTAGTAGTACGCGAAGAGCCCGCAGATTTGCACACGGACCGCCGAATGTTTGATCGCGGCTTCGGCAGCCGCAAAGGGAACTTCGAGCTCGGCAAGGACTTTGGCACCCTTTTCGAGCGCGGCTCCCTTGGCGCGCACTTTGAGCGCGCCATCCTCCATGAGCCGAACCTCCAAAACTGCTTTCGTAGCGGTCATCTTCGATTCTCCTCTTTTGAAAAAACAAAACGGGGAAAGGACACACGCATTATTAAATACCCTTTTTACAAAAAAGCAAGATGAGAATCTGCCTGACTGAATAGCCTACCCGTTCCCACAGGCGACGGTATACGGCAAACTGTGCCGTATGAGCGAGACGTTCAGTTTCCTCAGTAGTTTCTGGAACAACCCGGCGGAGATCTGTTCGGTCGTCCCTACCTTCTCGTGGAGTGCGCGAAAGATCGCGCGTGTCATTCCTCCTGATGTCTGGCAACAGAAACTACTCATTAACGAATGTGGACCGGGAACCGGGGCGATCACGGATCAGATCCGGCGATTGATGTCAGAGGACAGCAGACTGGTGCTCGTTGAAAAGGACCGCGCTCTCGCCGATCTTCTGAAGCATAAATTTGCCGCGGACCCGCGCATCACCGTGCATACGGAAGGCGCCGAGCACATTGAAGGAATCATGCAGCGCTACGGCCGGGCCGATCTCAATTTTAATATGACGCCGATCACCATCATGCCGGACGTGGTCCGCACCCGTATGCTCGACGGCATCCGCAATTCGCTCACGGAAACCGGCCGCTCCGTCACCGCGCTCTTTCGCCCGTTTGCCGTCCCGCGAATTCTGCGTGATCACTTCCCTGTTGTACGGTACCGCGGCATCGCGCCGCTGAATGTCCCGCCGCTCTTCATTTTCGAGTCGCGTACCGTCGTTCCGACCCTTGAGACCGTCGCATCAACAACGGTGGAATGCCGCAGACTGGCGGCGAAAATGGACTTCGAGATGGACCTTCTCACTCTAGATCGTACGTAATCGTCACCTGCACGTTCACCTCCTGCTCGCCGACGGGGACGGGTGTCGGAGCCATCTCCATCGCCTTCGCGTCCATCGCCATCCCGCCGCCGCGGCCGTACAGGATAGGGGGCATGGAACCACCGCCTTCGGAGAAACCGGTGATTTTGCCGAGTGACATGCCGAGCTGGTTGGCGAGGGTGATAGCCTTCTGCTGCGCCTGCTCGATCGCCTTTTCTCTGGCCTCCGCACGTGCCTTCTCCGGATCGTCGACCGTGAAGTTCACGCCTCCGGCCTGATTCGCTCCTGCGTTCGTCGCCGCTGCGAGCACGTCGCTGACCTTATCGAGGTCGCGCACTTTTACCGTAAGACTTTGCGAGGCATCGAATCCTTTCATCACCTGCTGCCCGGTCGTCCAGTCATAGGAAGGGTTGAGGGACAGCGACTGCGTGTTGATGTCCTTGTCTTCGATCCCCGCCTTCTTCACCGCAGCAAGAATTTTTTCCATGCCCTTCCCGAGAATATCCATCGCCTGCTTCGCGGTCGTCTGACGCTGCACCTGAATGCCGAAGCTGAGCTCGGCAATATCCGGCATCGCCTGAGACTTCCCTTCTCCGCTCACGGAAATACTCGCCGTCGTCTTATCGCGCGTCTCGACGTACTTTCCTCCGATGTAAAAGAAGCCGCCGAGCAGCACCACGATAACCGGAAGCCAGAGTGGCGGGCGGATGAAGAGATTGTGATCGTCGGACATGGGATGAGGGGGAAGAGGAAGGAATGATACTGCATTGAGACGGAAAGGGGCAAAGAATGTGACAGTTTTGTCTCTCCCAACAAACGCCCCCACCCCTAGCCCCTCCCCCCGTGCGCGGGGAGAGGGGAAACGAAAAAACCTCCCCTTTCTCCCCCGCAAGGGGGAAAGGGGCAGGGGGATAGGGGGCTTTTGGCGATATGAAGTACAACTACGCAAACCGAATCTTCTCCTTTTCCTCCCCATACTTCCGATACCCCTCCCTCTCCAGCCTCCGTGCAAACTCCGCTCCCCCGCTCTCGACAATCTTCCCGCCGACCATCACGTGGACATGATCCGGCGTGATGTGTTCGAGAATGCGCGCGTAGTGGGTGACGATGAGGGCAGAGAAGGATGAATTATGAATTGTGAATTTTGAATTATGCTTCTTTTTCCCTAATTCTTTATTCATACTTCTTAACTCATTAACGCCCGCGGCAACAATTTTCAGAGCATCAACGTCAAGTCCCGAATCCGTTTCGTCCAGAAGCGCGAGCAGAGGCTTTAAAATTTTCATCTGGAGTACCTCCGCCTTCTTTTTTTCACCGCCGGAGAAACCCTGATTCAGCGAGCGGTCCGCGAATGTAGCGTCCATGTGCAGCTCTTTCATCGCTGCAGTCAGCACTTTATCGAACTGGAGCGGCGACAGACGCTTCCCTTTCTCGGGCCTCGTCCGGTGTGCCGCGAGGAGAAAGCTACGAAGCGGCACGCCCGCAATTTCCTTCGGGTACTGGAACGCCAGAAATAATCCGGCCAGCGCACGTTCGTCGGGGGAAAGCTTCAGTAAATCTTTCCCGCAAAATTTCACACTCCCGCCGGTGACCGCATAGAGCGGATGACCCATCAGCGCATTCACGAGGCTCGATTTCCCGGAGCCGTTGGGCCCCATGATCGCATGCACCTCGCCCTCCTTCATTGTGAGGCTTACCCCGCGCACGACGTCTTTGCCCGCGACGGAGACGGAGAGATCTTTGATGATGAGCAACGGAGGCATGTGCGCATTGTACCTTTAACGAAGCCTGTCCGCGGATCAAACTCACCATTCAGGCATGTCTGCTATACTTTCCGCAATGACGCCACTTCAGACCTTTCTCGACATTGCGACACTCCTCGCGCGCCGGCCTTTTGTATTTCTCGAAACTTCTGAACAGAAAAAAATTATCTCCGAAGCGCAGTCCGCGGTCGCGAAAGTGAAAAAGACGCTCGTCAAAGATCAGCTGGAGCAGACGCAGGCCTTCGCGCAGATTGCTTCACTGGAATCAGCATCGAATGCACAGCCTTTTGATGAAGCAAATTTTCTGCAGGCGCTCCGTCGCCTGATGGCGTTCTACCATCAGGCGGAGGCCGATGAAAAAACCCACGAACTTATTGTGCATGTCGGCTCCGCGGTCTCGGAAGCAGAATCAGCAATCAGTGAACATCACATGTATCTGGATCAGCTCGCAAGAAACGGAAAAGAAATGAGCGCAGAACAGAAGGAAGCGAGTGATAAAAAAACAATGCAGGAGATCGGCGTCTTCTATGTCCTCGAATACACGCTGCAGGTTCTCTTCGAGTTCTCTCATCGCAGTGACGACGAAAAATGGGCACTGCTGAAGCAGGGGTTGCAGACTCCGGCAGGGAATCTTCCCGGTCTGCTCCCGCTCGAACGCACGTTCCGGAAAGAACTGTGCTACGCCATCTTTGATGAGGGATTGCGTACGTCACTTCTCATGGCTTTCTTTCTCTTCGAAGATGCACTCGCAACCCAAAAACTGCCGGAAATCGGCACCGGGCTAAAGCGGTTCAATCTGGAGCTCTTGGAGGTTTTTAGGGCAAAAGGGCTCGAAAAGTATCATGGAATGATCTATGTGCCCTTCGGGAATGACCTGCCTATCGCAGACTTGATAAAAAAGACTCCCGAGTTCAATAACGAAGTTGAACACTTAGGGTAAATCCTTACCCTCTCTGTTCTATGGCTTCTTACACTCATTTCTCCCAGGAGGAGCGTTGCGTCCTCTCAGCTCTTCTCCGGGAAGGGTTGAGTCTTCGGGCC
>JACRJW010000089.1 GCA_016235605.1 Candidatus Uhrbacteria bacterium
ACTACAACTACCAGAGACCACACGGAGGTCTTGCTATGAACGGCATGACGCCAGCTCAGAAACTCACCTCCGTCTACCTTTCCAAGGTCCTCACTTATTCACAGCCGGTAACTGGATCTCTGCAACAGTACAAGACTTGTCCTGTGAGCCAGGAGGCGATATGCTGCTAACAGCTCCATGGAACTAATTTGGGCAAATACATTGGCATCGGGTCTAGAACCGTTTTCTCTTTGGAGAGAGCGTGAGGACCCCGCGGTAAACCCATTTGGGTGCAGCAACGTTTGGACGAGTTTCCGGTTTCGACTGGATTTCCGTCTGAACTGCGTACTGGGCAGCCAGTACCCGACTATCGTGAGCCAAATTTAGTTCAGTGGAGTGAGACTTTTGAAAAATTCGCATCTCATGTTTTTTCAGAGGTCTCACTTTATGAGCAACAAAACGCCTTCCTCACAAAGGCGTTTTTGTTTTGTGTTCGTTCCACGGTTGTATCCGCCGGTCTTTCCGTCTGAACGAATCACGCGGTGGCAGGGGATGGCTGGATCAAAATTTTTGTTGAGGATATTGCCGACGGCGCGATAAGCTCGTGGTCGTCCAGCCGCCTGCGCAACCTGTTCGTACGTCCGTGTTTCTCCCTTGGGGATTTTCCGAATGACGTCGTACACAGCTTTGGCAAAGGGAGTCATAGCGGAGTGAAAATTTTTCAGCTTGTCGGGAGAGTGATTTTGTTTCGTTTCCGTGAGAGAAGCCCATCATTCACAAGTCTATCAACCATCGCGTTTATCCACATTTGATCGAGTTTTTGATCAAAGGTCGGGTCGATGAGAGGTCCAAATTCCCGATTCCGGACCTGACCCCACTCCCGAACAAGCCGCAGGATTCTCCCGCGGTAGATGCGATCGGGGAAGGGTTTGTCTCGATGATGACGTTCGTTGGTTTTTTTGGTCGTGCGTTTGGGAGTCTTCGTTGAACCGTTCAAGAATAGCTTGGCAGCCTTGCAGTCGTCTCGCAGGGGACAGATAGCGCACTGCGGCGTCTTCGTGCAGATCGAGGTGGCCAGATCGAAGACGGCTTGAGGGATATCATAGTGGCGGCCATGCTTGGGGAGGAAGGACTCAGCCGCGCGACGGATCAGCTTATCGTACATCATCGTCGGGAACGGTTTGCCAAGCAGAAGCCTACCGAGCACTCGACGGATATTCGTGTCGATCGGGAGCGTTCGTCTCTTTTGTGCGAACGCGCTGATCGCCGCGGCTGTGTAGGGACCGATGCCTTTGAGTGTGAACCATCCAGTCTCTGTCGTCGGCACGCCTCGAGTGACAACCTCTCGTGCAATGTCTCGTAGTATAAGTGCTCGTCGGTTGTAGCCGAGTCCTGCCCAAGCTCGGATCACGTCCTCGTTGGTCGCTCTCGCGAGTCTTTTCCACGTCGGAAATAGTTTCAACCACCCTTTGTAAAAATTTTTCACGCGCTCCACCTGCGTCTGCTGTAGCATGATTTCGCTCACGAGGATTCTGTACGGATCGCGCGTTCGCCGCCAGGGGAGTGCGCGGCCATGTCGGTCGTACCACTTCAAGAGTCTGGAGGCTGACGTCATAGCACACCTGCCTTTTTTAACCTCTCGTAGTGCGGACGGCGGAAGCGATGCAGAAATTCGATGACCTTTCCGCGGACGTGTGTCTGATCAAGTCCTAGTCCTTCTGCAAATTTTTCAATGCGTTCGATTGCCACCTGTCGATCGTCTCCTCTGTCAACCATCAGTTCAATTTCCGCAACGCCATAATTGAAGTCACAGACGTCCAGGTCGATGTGGAACGCTCCGTGTTTGTAGCTGCGCCGTTCATTTCTGATGGTGGCAAACGGTTTGTATCCGGCGGCAAGCAGGTCTGGCTCCATCGGTCCATTGCCGGGGAGATGGAGAAATGCACGGATGCCTTCCTCGTTTTCAATCTCATCGTACGCGGTCCCTCCGAGCTTATGGCCCAGCTCATGCATGCGGCGCTTGAGCTCCCACCGACTGTTTCGCAGACGCAACCAATGATCTTGACAAGTGAGTTGGTAATCCTCTGTATCCCAATAGACGTCCTCATTCATTTTGGATCCGAGAAATTCGGCATCTTTCGTGAGCTGTTCCTCTTGGCGCTTATCTAGGCGAAATTTTTTTTCTACTTCAATCATACCGCCTTAGTCTATCCCAAGATTGAGTCTCTTGACAGCCTGTTGCGAGCCTGATCTGAGCTGGTATCATTGTCCTTGTAACTCATACATTATTCCTAAAGGCCTCTGGGCCAAAAGAAGTAAGATATGTTTCAAGCATTCAGTGCTCTGTCCGATGACGAGTGGGACGACGACGAAGAAGAGGATAAAGATACAGACGAAGATGACGATGAAGAAGAGAAGGACGAAGTGGATATGGGAACAGACGACGACAGTAACGAGTGGTAAAATAGATTCCAGATCCTTTAAGGGTCTGGTTTCATTTCGTGAGAGTTTTCCTTATGCAACTCCCGACTCGCCGCGCGCAAAAACTCAAGATCGATCCAGAAGCCGATGAACCGCTGTATCTCACACAAGACGGCTTGGATCGGTTGCGACAAAAATTGGAACGGATCGAGAAGATTGATTTGCCTCAAGCGATCGCGGACGTGACCGAGACAGGACAGTTTGGGGATTTTTCCGAAAACGCGGAGTATCAAGAGGCCAAAGGAAGAATGCGTCGCTATCACGACCAAATGACAAGCATCAAAGAGCGATTAAAAAAGATCGTGGTGATCGATAAAGCTGTTGTTCACGAGTCGGTTCAGTTGGGATCGATCGTTGTGCTTGAGACGACAGACGGGAAACGTAAGACGTTCGAGATCGTCGGACCGCAGGAAACCGATCCGTTGCACGGCCGGCTGTCTTTCAAGTCACCGCTGGGCGCCAAGCTCATCAATCGGACGGTTGGCGATGAAGTTTATGTTCCAACTGGCGCGACCGAGACGATATACAAAATCATCGGCATCAGTTGACAAAAACGGTTTCTCACGGTAAACAGGTATTATATGACCAATACCTTTCGCCTGGGGCTCACAGGAACACTCATTTTTTTGTTGTTTTTCAGCTTGATTCCTGCTGTTTCCGCCCATCAGGAGGCCACGACCTATCTGCCAGCGTCGTTCTTCTCTTGGAGCACATTTGGCTCTCCAGCTGTTTCTTCCGAGCGTGTCGTAATCGAAGGCTCACAAAAAGAGTGGGTCAGGATTGATTTGAAGGCGACCGACATTGACGAGTCGTATTTTGCGATCGCCTCTTACGTCGACAAGTCTGACAGCCGGACGTCCTACACGTCGACTCAGCGCAACAATTCCGGCAACCCGTACATCTATGCGTACGAACTCGACAGCAATGGGAAGATCCTGAAGTATTTGTCAGGGACATCACTCATGTCCACCACACGCCCTGATTCTGACCACGTCGTGTACGGGATTTTTTCTCGTGACAGCAACATGAAGACGATCCGAGTCTTTTTGAAACAGACCCAAGTGAGCGGCATCAGCAATTCTGGCGTGAACATCGAGTTTGTGCGGCCGATCTTGGTTAAGGCTTCTTCCTCCAGCCGCGCCAGTGATTTGGTGAGTGCGTACGCCAGCCAGAATTTGAGCCTGACCTATAAGGATGCGACATCATCCTCGTCCACCTCGTCTACTTCATCCACCTCCTCCACCTCCTCCACCTCTTCAACAACCACCAATTGTGCCGCGACCAATGGCACGAGCATTTTCAAGATTGGTTTTGAGCCTGGCGAATCCCGTGATGTCAACCTGCAATTTGGTTCCACGCTTGCCGCTTGGGTGTATGGATCTCACGATTATCCAGGTTCCGTTTCCCCTTACGACCGTACAACCACTGCGCAGAGCTATACGGGCAGTTACGGCCTTGGACTCACCAACCCAAACTACGGCTACGTGAATGGCGAAGCCTCGACCAGCCCGCAACTGTACGACGAAGCCCTGCGCTACATCGCCACGAACAAACTCGACAGGAATGCGACCTACGCGCTCTCGATCCGCGCCAAGTATGCTCAAGGATCTTCCTCACAAAGTTCCGTGAGCCTCTCTCTTTCACAGGAAACAGGCGTTTCCGGATCAGGCCAAGTGGAGAATACGAAGGTGGTCAATGCGAATGATTCTTGGCAATGCCTTGAATTTCAATTCACGAATCGACAGTCCAATTCGACGGTCCAGGATCTCGTCATCTTCTTTGGCACATTGCCTAAGAGTGCGACGTTGTATATCGACGACATTCAACTGATAAAACGATAAGCAGAAATGGCCGCTAGAGGCGCGGCCGTTTTTGTTTTGTGCTAAACTAAGACTATATGTCACGAACAGAATTAGAAGATCAACAGTTTTACGGACTTGGGATTGCACCGACCCTTTTGGAGAGGCTTGAGGCGCTTGGATTCAAACATCCAACGCCGATTCAGTTTAAGGCGATTCCTGTTGCCACAGGCGGTGATGACGTGATTGGAATCGCCCAGACAGGAACAGGGAAAACGCTTGCGTTTTCTATTCCTATGCTCCAGCAGATGTCCGCGCGGTCAAAAATGGGTTTGGTGTTGTTGCCCACGCGTGAGCTCGCAGTCCAGGTCGAGGAGACCTTGTGCAAACTTGCCGGACCGCTGGGATTGCGCACCGTTGTTTTGATCGGGGGAGTCTCCATGGGGCCGCAAATGAAGGGGCTACGCGCGAAGCCCCATGTCATCGTTGCAACGCCAGGACGACTCATCGATCATCTTGAGCAGAAGAATGTGCGGCTGGACCGTGTTGGTGTGTTGGTGCTGGACGAAGCCGACCGCATGCTCGATATGGGTTTTGCGCCCCAACTCAAGAAGATTCTCGCCGTCGTCCCATCTGAGCGCCAGACGATGCTATTCTCCGCGACGATGCCCGAGGAGATCGCCAAGATTGCCCGCACCTATATGAAGTCGCCACTGCGTGTGGAAGTGGCACCCTCTGGAACGGCCGCAGAAAAAGTCGACCAGGAAGTCTACATCGTCCCCAAGGCGGAGAAGGCACAGCTTCTTGGGCGTTTGCTTCAGGAACATAAAGGGACGGTCCTTGTGTTTACGCGTACCAAACATGGGGCTCGAAAAGTTGCCCGCGATGTGGCCCACATGCGCCACACGGTCGCCGAGATCCATTCCAACCGTTCACAGCATCAACGCCAGGACGCGCTCAAGGGTTTTTCCAACGGCCGCTACCGCGTGCTGGTCGCAACCGATATTGCCGCTCGCGGTATTGACGTCAAAAATATCGAGCTTGTCCTCAACTACGATTTGCCGGACCACACCGAAGATTACGTGCACCGCATCGGTCGCACCGGCCGCGCGGGACTTTCAGGTAAAGCGATCTCGCTCGCTGATCCCGCACAGAAAGGCGACATACGGCAGATTGAACGGTTGATTCGAAAAACGCTTCAGGTGAAAACGCCCTCTGGAGAACTCGTTGATCGTTCCCACGACTTATCCGTGCCTGCGGGTTCCTCTCAACAGCGTCGTGGGCCACGCCCGCCATTCCGTGGCGGCAATCGATCAGGTCGTCCAGGCGGACGGTCAGGCGGCTATCGAGGTGGGCCTCGCCGTCCACGATAGAGACCTATGCAAAACTCGCGATCGTTTGCTTTCACGGGCACCCAGGCACCTCTTCAACGTACTTTTTAGTACGTTTCAGAGGCTGCCAGCCCGTTCAAGCAAATCTCATCGAGTTTTGCAGAGGTCTGGATAGAATATGACTCTCTCAAAGAAAAATCTTTTTGCTATCGGTGGTGTGATCGTGGCGCTACTCATCGTGGGAGGATTTTTTCTTTTCTGGCGCTCATCGACGGCGCTGGATACGACGTTTTCACTCGAAACGGCGAGCCTGAGCGGCCAGGTCGCAATCCCTGATGGCGTCTCCGCGGACGATCTTCAGGTGCAGACGATCATGGGAGATGCAGCTGTCTCTGCTGATGGCGCTTTTGCAACATCTGGCGTGAACACGCGACAACTGTTATTTGTGAACGACGCAGACGGCAACTCTCGATACATGGGTTTTGTAAGTCCTGAGGCATCGGAGGAGATAAACGCCCAAAGCACGGCGACGATCCTTTTATTTTTTGCGCTCGGTGGAGTCTATCTTCCCGGTGAATCCTGGGAGGAGGCCTTTTCGCAAATTGAGGCGTTTGTGAGTGGCAGTGAACTTGAGGATACGGTCGAGTCACTATCATCAACAGATCCAACCTATCTCACCGATGACAACGAAATACTTGCCACCGCGCTTACGTCCGCCGCTGACGCGTTTCTTTCTTCAAACCGACAGTCGTTTCTTGACTGGCTCATCCCGAGCGCTCACGCAGAACCAGACTTTGCTTTGGACACACAAGCCAAGAGTGGCGTTAGAATTGATCCAGGGTTCTACAACGAAGTGACGTTCGTGAATCAATATCGCCGTCCGGTACGCATGATGATGTACGAGATCGGCTATGAGAAAGACGGCGAGAAGGTTGAATACGATCCACCTAAACTTGAGCAGTACATTGACCTTCCTTCCGTTACCAAACTTTCCGATCTTGCATCCACCGTGGTGGAGCTCATCGTCGGTAAGGTCCACTACGGAGAACGCGCGAGCGACGTGATCAAGCTCATTCCAGACGTTTCTTCCGCGGACGTGACGTTTTATCGCGTCTACGGTCTTGGATGGGGAGCCAAGGAAGTGAATTATTCGGCAGGCGGTGATCTTTTAGATGAGCTTTTGAAACACTCGGAAGAGATCCAGCTGATGACAGGGATCCAAGAGGTCCTGCTTCCTGTCTTCACATGGGTGGTTTCATTTAAAGACATCGAGACCGCGTTTGGGTACGGAGGACAGACGCTCGTGAAAGAGTTATTGAAGTGGTTCACCGGCTCTGACGGAGCGCGTGCGGTCCTTCCGCCGCTTCAGAAAGGCGATCTCTTGGGCGCGTCTCGAGCCATGTTTGAGTTTTTGGCGAAGAGCCCTTCCTTGCGCGATGAGATTTCTAATTTTTTCGTGAGCGGCATTGCCAAAGACAATCCGGCCATCAACGTGACCGAGTACGTCGACCGTTCGGCGAAAATTTTTGCCGCGCCGCTCAAGACGGTCGATTTGGTGATGAAGTATTTTGATGGCGCGGTCCTCACCGCAAACTATTTGGCCGCATCGCGCGGGGAGCAATGGACTATTGCCGTGCGACCGCCTAGCGTGAGTCTCGAGCCACCATCGGCAGAACTTCAGGCTCCAACAAACGGTTTTTTCAAAATCGTCGTGCAGGACGCGACAGACAGCATGAAGTTTGAAACACAGTGGTCGCATGAGAACCAGGATCTTGGCCATTTCGTCGGCCCTGCGACGGATCCGCACCAGTACACTTCAGAGTTTCCGGTCGGTGTCTATCAGACGGAAGATGATGTCGAAGGAGGCGATACGATCAGTGCGAAAGTCTTTCTCATAGAACCCGATGGCAATCGCAAAGAGCTTGGGACGGCCACGGCGGCCGTGACGGTCAAAAAAGAAGAGCACTGCGGAAAGGGGACGATCGAACTCCCGCCTGAGTATAAGCTGACGTATGTCTTGCTGGACGCCATCGATAAGCCCATTTTTTTCAATGCCGCAGGGAGCAATGTGCATGAGGCGCTTGAGGTCGTCCCTCCACGGGGCGTAGATTTTTCCCTTGTCACGTGGGCATCGTATACGCCTGACGTTGAGTTCTACCGCGACATCGTGGACCACGGGACGGATTATGATTTTAGGACGGAACCAAAAGAATGTGACCCGGTGAACACGTGGGATTGTCTCACGGTGATTCCCATTACGGTCCAACGCTATCTTGTCACCGTCCCAAAGACGTTTACGCTTGACCCCCATATTTTTACCCAACATTATTTGGCGGACGGATCTACAGACGGACGCGGGATCGGCGACCTGAGTCCGATCTATGAAAATAACGGCGATGGGACACCGACGATTTCCTACACTTGCAAAGTCGGCCGCTGGGACGGAAGCACGCAGTATTGATATGGCGGGAACGCGACTCAATAAATTTCTCGCCGAGCGTGGCGTGTGCTCACGGCGGAAGGCCGATGCGCTCATTGAGAGCCGGAAGGTGCGAGTCAATGGTCAGGTGGCTCCCCTTGGTTTGCTTGTGAGCGAAGAAGATGAGATCGAAGTCGAAGGACGGCTCGTGACTAGACAGCGACCGAAGAAAGTCTATTTCGCGTTTCACAAACCAGTGGGGATTATGACCTCGGTCGATCCACGCGCCAAGGACACGGTGCGGTCGTATTTGAAATTAGACGAACATGTATTCCCTGTGGGACGACTCGATGTCGCATCCAGCGGTCTGCTCATTCTCACCAACGACGGCGATCTCGCCGAGCGCATCACGCATCCCCGTTTCGATCATGAGAAAGAATACGTGGTGACCGTTGATCGTCCGATACGACAGGATGATCTGCGCACGATGGGGGACGGCATGATGATTCTCGGCTCAACGACGAAGCCTGCCGCGCTCAAAAAAATCGGCGAGAATCGGTTTGCCATGATTCTCACCGAAGGCCGCAATCGACAAATCCGCCGCATGTGTGAAGCGCTTGGCTACGAGGTGAAGGCTCTGCGACGGACACGAGTGATGAATGTGAAACTCGGGGAACTCAAAAGCGGGGCGATCCGACCGCTGACGACGAACGAACTAAGAGAGCTGAAACAAAAAATCACCCTTCGATAAACTCAGGGTGGTTTTTGGTCGTCCTTAGACGACGGAGACGTTCACGGCACGAGGACCGCGGTCCGACTCTTCCGTTTCAAAGGAAACGGTGTCGCCTTCGCGCAGTTCATCGTAGGAAACGCCTACCAGGGCAGACGAATGGAAAAAGATTTCCTTCGCCTGGCCTTCCACGGAGATAAAGCCGAAGCCTTTCTCTGTTTTGGTTTTGACTGTACCAGTCATAGTTCTATGAGTGATTGAATTATCCGCAAATGACAGTCACTTGGGAAATTCGACGGATTTCGCAGGAAGACTTTTTTTGCAGCCGCACTATACCTCAAGGCGTCAAACCTGTCAAACGGTGCGTTTCTTGGCTCTGCCCTTTTTCGCGGTTTCTTTGGCCATTTCAAAGGTGAAGACGTCCGTGTCGTCATCCTGTGATAGAGCTTGGACAGATGGGACAGGGGACAGGAGTTTCAGGATCGTATCGAGTTTTTTGTTGATCATCCTGAAGTGGTCTTTGTAATCTTCTGTTGATCGTGGCGCGGAGGTGTAGCTGGTTTTCCCCTCAGGCTTCACGAAGCATTCGCGGCAAAACACAGGCTTGCGGCCGTTGGGCCTAAACGGGACTTCACAGGACTGTCCGCAGGCGTTGCAAACAGCTTTGTGGAGCATGGGTCGGTCACCATCTCGGTCACTCGCCTGGCGCTCCCAGGGTTTTTTCCCGCCAAATTTGTTGGAGCCTTTCCATCCACCGGGTCGGCTATCACGTTGAAAATTTTTCATAAGATGCGGCGCTTATTTAGAGAGCCGCACAAGTATACGCTCTGACGTTTAAATTTACAAGGTACGCGTTGTAGATACAAATAAAGGTTACCGAAACTCTCCGGGTAGATACTAATTCGGTTACCGTGTCGCCATATGACTATGGTGACAAGACATGAAGTGCTCCGTGAGCATCTAAAAGATTGGCTGAGTGCCAATGGAGACAG
>JACRJW010000090.1 GCA_016235605.1 Candidatus Uhrbacteria bacterium
AAAGTCGTTCGGCTCCGGCTTGAGAGATGAAATCACCTCACTAAGGAGAACAGGTTCGTGCATAAAAATACTGCCCCCTGTTAGGATGCCGGGATTGAAGTGCATTTCGTGGAAAGATTCATGAACCACGAGAGACACTCCAAGCCTCGTATCCCAACTCACACACCAAGCTCTCCGAGTTTTTCTGCTACCGCATCTGCGTCGCTTTCAACTTTCTTTTTGTACGCATCCCATTTCTTCTCATCCCAAATCTCCACACGGTTGTAGAGACCAGCGACGACGGTGGTTTTCTCGAGATTCGCATACGCACGAAGATACTCCGGCAACACGACGCGTCCCTGTTTATCCATTTCCACGTCCATAGCACCCGCAAGCATGAGTCGGGCGAAGGCGCGGCTATTGGATTGCCCCAGGGGCAAACTGGCAAGTTTCTGCGCGAGCTTGCCCCACTCCTCCTTGGGGAACAGGAACAGCGACGTGTCGAGTCCCCTCGTAACCACGGCTCCCTTGGCAAGGTCTTTGCGAAACTTAACTGGAATCGCAAGACGACCTTTTTCGTCGATTGTATGTTTATACTCGCCGATAAACATAGAGCCGCTTGGGCGGTGATGATTAAATAAAAGCGAGCACCATCCATCAATCTGGACGATCCCCACTTATCTCCATCTATCACCATTCTAAACCACTGCGTGACACGCGTCAAACATTTCTATCCACTTTCGACCATCAAAAAAGCCCTGTTTTCCAGGACAAATTTGATGAAGAAAAAAGATGTGGATAACCTATGCGATGAAACGCTTTGCTCGAAGCGTCCGGTGATACTTCACGGCAAATCGGTGGGCTTCGTCACGCGCTCGCTGAAATAATTCCTTGCCACGTGTGACAACGCGCTGAAGCTCTGAGTTGGCGTGATCGTACACCAGTCGATCTTGCTTGCGATCAAATCCTTTGGCGATTCCCAGGATCGGCACGTCGATCCCAAGCTCATCGAGAACCTCCTGCACTCGATTCACCTGCGGCTCTCCCCCATCGATGATCATCATCTCCGGCAACTCCCAACCTCGCTGCGCACTCCCACCTCTTTTCAGCCTCCGTCGCATCACTTCCTCCATGCACGCAACGTCGTTGTCGCCTTTCACCGTCCTGATCTTGAATTTACGATACAAATTCTTGGCCGGCCTGCCTTCCACAAACACCACCATCGACCCGACCGCTGACGTTCCTGAAATATTGCTGATGTCGTAAGCCTCGATGCGACCCTGGAGGTTAATCGTGTCTTCCTGCTCGCGAGTAAACGGCAACTCGTGATCTTCTTTTGAGATAAGCGCGATGTCTTGGATGTGCTCAAGGGCGCTGAGCCGTCGACGCAGCACGGCCGCTTCTTCAAAACGAAGATCCTTGGCAGCGCGTTCCATGTCTTTTTTCAGCTCCCGCTCAAGCCTCGCTTTCTTCCCATCAAAAAACAAGATCAGTTGCTTGATCACGCGCCGGTAATCCCGTCTGCTGATCTTGCCGGAGCACACACCTGGGCACTTCCCGATCTGTGCGTCAAAGCACGGTCGAGGCCTGCGAGCATTCCTACTTCCAACCTCCAAATTCCTACTTCCATCCTGACAGATCGACCAAGGAATACTACGACGAACGATGTCCAAAGCTATCTTCAAACTTCGGCTGCTCGTATAAGGACCAAAAATACGGATGAACTTTTTCTTGTCCATCCCTTTCAGCTCATGACCGCGAACCAACAGAGGACGTGGAAACGCTTCGTTGGTGATCACAAGATAGAGAAATGTCTTGTCGTCTCGCCCAAGGATATTGTACTTGGGGCCACGCGCTTGGATCTCGTTTGCCTCCAAGACCAATGCCTCGATCACTGTGGGCGTTTCGATGTAATCGATCCTGTGGATCTGTGCCACCATCTCCCCAATCCGATCGGCGTGCGCCTTCACAAAATACGAACCAACTCGACGCTTCAGGGACGTGGCTTTCCCAACGTACAAAAGGTGTCCAGCCCGATTATAATAAAAATACACGCCAGGGACATCTGGAAGTTGATGATTTTTCAGATGGACTTCTGCTGGAATCATAGCCAAAATCCTATCACATCCTTGCCAACCCCAGGAAAAGCTGTTACCCTGCGGGCACTATTAATAGTGAACATATCAAACTATGAAGGTTCTCTCCCTTTTGGCTGTCCTCGCTCTGGTTGGAGCAGGATGCACCGCACAAAATAATTCACAGACGTCTGCTGAAGCAAACACGGACACACAATTGGTCGTCGGACAAGACGTCGGGCAGCCAACGCAAGTCGATGCAGACGACTCACAACCAAGCGCCGCGCCTGCCGATGCTGGCATCATCCAGGAAGATGCACAGACGGGAACGGCCGCCGACGGAAATGGCGTTCCAGTGACGGAAGTGATCCTCGGTGAAACACCTGATGTCAAGATCGAAATGGAAGCAGACAACTTTTCCTTCAAGCCAAACGTGATCAACGCATCTCCAGGAGATCGCATCAGCATCACCTTCACCAAAAATTCCGGATTCCACACCTTCGTGATCGACGAAGCCAATGTCGAATTCACGGTCGTCGAAGGTCAAATCCTGAACTTCACAGCACCAGATGTACCAGGATCCTATCCCATCTACTGCGACATCGGTTCCCACCGAGCGTTCGGGATGGAAGGAACACTGATCGTAAAATGAGCTGAAAAACGGGCTTAGCCCGTTTTTTGTTTTCTCAAGCAGAGCGGACATGACTCAACAAAAACCGTCTCTGTCTTATCTATTTCTTCAGCACACGTTTTAGATACTGACCCGTGTAGCTCTTCGCGTGTCGTGCCACATCCTCCGGCGTTCCCGCGATCACCACGCTGCCCCCGAGATCTCCACCCTCGGGTCCAAGATCAATAATCCAATCAGCCGTCTTGATCACGTCCAAGTTGTGCTCAATGACAATTACGGAGTTCCCCTTGCGCACGAGTTCGTGGAGCACCTCAAGGAGTTTCTTTACGTCTTCAAAGTGAAGTCCGGTCGTCGGTTCGTCCAAGAGATACAGTGTCTTTCCTGTCTGGCGTTTGGCAAGCTCGGTGGAAAGTTTCACGCGTTGTGCCTCGCCGCCGGAGAGTGTGGGCGCACTCTGGCCGAGTTTCACATACCCAAGACCTACGCGCTTGAGCGTCTCAAGTTTGTCACTGACAGACGGAACATCTTTGAAAAACGTGGCAGCTTCCTCCACTTCCATCTCGAGCACCTGAAAAATTGTTTTCTCTTTGTAGGTGATCTCGAGCGTCTCACGGTCAAACCGTCGGCCTTTGCAGATGTCACACGTTACATAGACGGTCGGCAAAAAATGCATCTCGATCGAGATCAAGCCATGGCCTTCACAGTTTTCACAGCGTCCGCCCGGTCGATTAAAACTGAACCGCCCTTTTTTGTAGCCGCGATAGCGTGCCTCCGCGGTTGCCGCAAACAGGTCACGAATAGGATCCCAGGCTCCAGTGTAGGTTGCAGGATTGGAACGGGACGTGCGACCGATCGCGCCTTGGTCGATCAAGATCGCTTTGTCGAGATACTCGACACCGAGCAGGGCGTCGTGAGCGCCTGGTGTGTGCTTTGTGGCGTAGAGTTTTTTGGAAATGCCTTTATACATCGTCTCATAGGCGAGGGTGGATTTTCCTGATCCTGAAACGCCAGTGACACAAACGAATCGTCGTAGAGGAATCTCCACGTCAATATTCTTCAAATTATTCTGTGATGCTTTCTTGATCTTAATCACGTCCTTTCCAGGAGCGCGGCGCTCTGTTGGAACCTCAATTTTTTTATCCCCGCGCAAGTACGCAGACGTAAGCGATTTTTTATCATCGATGACCTTCGACATCTCCCCCGCCGCAATCACATGCCCGCCATTCACCCCGGCGCCTGGACCGATCTCCACCATGTAATCGCTCGCGAGAATCGTATCCTCATCGTGTTCAACCACGATCACGGTGTTCCCGATGTCGCGCAAATCCTCGAGCGTCTCGATCAAGCGATCGTTGTCGCGCTGATGCAGCCCTATCGTCGGCTCATCCAAAACGTACATCGCGCCCACGAGTTTGGAACCGACTTGGCTGGCGAGACGAATGCGCTGTGCCTCACCGCCTGAGAGCGTTCCCGCCATGCGGTTGAGCGTCAGATAATGGAGACCAACGTCCAACATAAACTGCAACCGATTCTGAATCTCTTTCAAGATCGACGTTGCGATCTGCGTTTGTTTCTCCGTGAGTGTAAGCGTCTTGAAATATTCAGCCGCCTCGGCAATCGACATTTTGGTAATGTCGACGATTGACTTGCGCACCGGCAACCACACATACAACGCATCCGTCCTCAACCTTGCTCCTGAACATTTTCCGCACAGTTCCTCTGAAAACAGTTCTGCCGTACCGAGTCCTGTACATTCAGGACACGCCCCGTACGGCGAGTTGAACGAAAACAAACGCGGTTCAATCTCGGGAAACGAAAAACCATCCTTGGGACAACTGAACTTAGCGGAGAGCAACTGTTCACTCTCGTCAGGATAGATGATAGTCGCCACGTCATCTCCGCGATCCACGGCGATCTCAAGCGCGTCGGCAAGTCGCTGGCGCGCATCTTTGGGTGTCGTCGTGAAAGAAACAACCGCGATCGTATCCACGACGATCTCAATCGTATGCTGTTTGTAGCGAGCGAGCTTGATCTGCTCATCCAGCCGAAATTCTTTGCCATCGATCCTCACTCGAGCGAATCCAGAATTGTAAAAATCGTACAGCATCTGGTAGTACTCGCCTTTCCTTCCTCGCACCACCGGCGCCAGAATTTTTATCGCTCCCTTTGTCCCTGCGCCCTCTGTCCCCCTTTGCGCCCTTTCCAACACGACATCCACCATCTCCTCATTCGTCAACTTTTGGATCGCTTCACCACAGATCACGCAATGCGGCGTCCCCACACGAGCAAACAAGACGCGCAAGTAATCGTAAATCTCGGTAATCGTCGCGACCGTCGAACGCGGATTGTTCCCATGGGCCTTCTGGTCAATCGAGATCGCCGGCGATAGTCCTTCGATCTCATCCACGTCCGGCTTTTCCATCTGTCCCAAAAACTGTCGCGCATACGCCGACAAACTCTCCACGTACCGCCGCTGTCCCTCGGCAAAAATCGTATCAAACGCCAAAGACGACTTCCCTGATCCTGACACGCCGGTGAAACAAATGAGTTTATTGCGCGGCAACTCCAACGAAATATTTTTCAGATTGTGTTCCCTGGCGCCTTTGATGGTGATCTTGTCTTGCATATTATTCATGAACACCGTCAAACTTTTTCAACTCTTTCTTGAGCATGGCGATCTCATCCCTCAAGATCGCCGCCGTCTCGAAGTCGAGCTTCTTCGCGGCCTCACGCATGTCGTGTTCTTTTTCTTTGATGACGAACTCAATCTCGTGCGGTTCGGCCGTGAGCTCAAGTTTCAAAATCGCCTCGGTAGATTTTTCCTCACCAGAAAGCATCGCACGGATGTCGTGGATTTGTTTTTCAATTGACTTAGGGGTAATGCCATATTCCTGGTTGTACGCCAGCTGAATTTTTCGACGACGTTCTGTTTCCTTGATCGCGCGTTTGACCGAGCCGGTGATTTCGTCTGCGTAGAGAATCACCTCGCCTTTCACATTGCGTGCGGCACGACCAATCGTTTGAATGATCGACGTCTCAGATCGCAGGAAGCCTTCCTTGTCCGCGTCCAAAATCGCTACGAGCGTCACCTCGGGAAGATCGAGACCTTCGCGCAACAAGTTCACCCCAACAATGACGTCGTACACGCCGCGGCGCAGATCGGAAAGGGTCGTGATACGATCCAGGGTTTGCACGTCTGAGTGGAGATACTGCACCTTGATGCCTTTCTCGATCAGAAACTCCGTCAGATCCTCTGCCATCTTTTTTGTGAGTGTGGTGACCAGCGTTCGCTCTTTCTTCTTAACGCGCAACACGATCTCAGCAATCAGATCTTCAACCTGGCCAGGATACATATCTTTGGACGTCACGCCTCTCACCGTGATCTCTGGATCCACAAGTCCTGTGGGTCGAATGATTTGCTCGATGATGAGAGGTTGGAGGTTGGATGTTAGAGGTTGGAAGCACAAATCGTGCTCGTATTTCCCCGGCGTGGCGCTGACGAAGATGACCTGACCGATGCGTTCTTCAAACTCAGAAAACTGGAGCGGTCGGTTATCTTTGGCGCTCGGCAAACGAAAACCATGCTCGACCAGCGTGTTTTTTCGAGCACGATCACCGTTGTACATCCCGCCGATTTGGGAGACGGTCACATGGCTCTCGTCGATCATCATCAAAAAATCTTTTGGAAAATAATCCATGAGCGTGTAGGGCGGCTCGCCTGGCGCACGGCCATCAAAGTGGCGAGAATAATTTTCGATACCGTTGCAGTACCCGACGTTTTGGATCATCTCCAAATCAAACCGTGTGCGGCGCGATAGACGTTCAGCTTCAAGGACTTTCCCCTCACGATCGAAACGATCGAGTGACTCCTGAAGTTCAAACCGGATGTCACGCAGCGCCTGAGCCTGGCGGGGCTGAGAAACAACATAATGCTTCGCTGGAAAAATCCAAACGTCCTGCAACTCCTCGCGAATTTTCCGCGTGATCGGATCGAGTGCTTGCATCGCCTTGATTCTCTCACCCTCATACACCAACCGATAAATAATTTCCTCTTGCATGGGCATGACCTCCACGATGTCGCCGCGCGCCCTGAAGTGACCACGAGTCAGATCAGCCGTCGTGCGCTCAAATTGCATATCGGTGAGCCGACGCAATAATTCATTTCGTGCTAGACCTTGTCCACCTTTTCCACCTCCTCCACCTTCAACATGCAACACGCTTCTCTCATACTCCTCCGGACTCCCCAGGGCATAAATACACGACACACTCGCGACGATAATCACATCCCGACGTGACAAGACAGCCTGCGTGGCCGCGTGGCGTAACCGATCGATCTCTTCATTGATCATGGCTTCCTTTTCGATGTAGGTATCTGTGCGCGGCATGTAGGCCTCAGGTTGATAGTAATCGTAATAACTCACAAAATACTCGACGGCATTCTCGGGAAAAAATTCACGGAACTCGTTGCACAGCTGCGCGGCAAGGGTTTTGTTGTGGGCGATCACGAGCGTGGGGCGCTGCACGTTTTGGATGACGTTTGCCATCGTGAAGGTCTTGCCAGAACCGGTGACGCCAAGCAGAGTCTGTGCACGCTCGCCAGCAACAAGACCGGCCGTCAATTGCTCGATGGCTTTTGGCTGATCGCCCGCAGGTTGGTAAGGAGAGTGGAGGTTGAAGTTCATAACAGAATCGCCCCCTAGAGCGCTTCTCTAGGGGGTGGGATCTCGGCTAAGATTAACATAAGGCTAAAAAAATGAAAACCGACCCGTGAGGTCGGCGCGTAACGAATCTAGTTGACGAGCTCCTGCGCCAGAGTCTCGCTCGTGATGGGTCGCAGTTCGGCGGCTTGCTTCAGTTCCGGAGCCTGTGCCGCAAACTCCGCGGGAAGCGTGCCGCGGATCCAGGCGATGAACAAACGCTGGGCGGGAGAAAGCCGACGGCCAGGCAAACGGCGGGCGATACCCGCGATCCAGTTGTCCCAGCGGGACAGCGTGTTCAAGAACAACGCGGTGTACACGCCGTTGCGCGTTCCGGAGAGCCTACGCCAAACTTCTGCATCGCGGTCGAGCGGATAGGTCTCTGCCATGTAGGCGTAGACGACATCATCACCGAGCTTGGCATCGTAAATAGCGTCGATCACGACCTGCACGTCGCCATCGTTTTCGCACGCAAGCCGAACACGGCTATCACGAGAAAGAAGGGATCGCATGTATCCTCCTGATGGCGAGCCTAACAAGAAAGGAAAAATCGTTCAAGACTAGCGAAGCACAAAACTCAGGAGGACAAAAAACCCGATGGTCCCCATGAGCAGGACAGCGAAACCAAGCCCAAGGAAAAAACTCGTCTTGGGAGGCACAGCATCCCAGAACCCGATGGGCGTGTTGCTCTCTTCGTGAAACATAGTTGCGAATGTTAGAGGGAGACAGAGTTAAGGAGTGAGAGACGGAGCAGTTGCCTCATAGGAGATGACGATTTGGTCATCATCAGCGAGCACGTATTGTCCGAAGTCCTGATTCTCTTTTCCGTTCACGGTCATAGTAATGACGTGTCCATTGTCAGCAGCGTTTGACAGGATTTGTTCTTTGGAAAACGTCTCACCCCAAACGGCAAAGAAATCATCAACAGTGAAGTCACGCCTGACAGGCGATTCAATGTGCAATTGGCCGCTCCCATCGTGGGTATGGATCGGGTTCATGCAAAAACTCTTCACACCGACCTGTCCCGGGATCGCTTGCACAACCCCGTTGACGATAATGGAAAGCGATGCGTGGATATGGAATTGCGTAGCCAAATCCGTGGTACAGCTAAGGGCGATCTCTCGCGTTGAACGCGGCTCACCAGAGGTTTCATTTTTCACCAAAAAATGAAACCGACAATGACGACCAGGAAGGTTCCCAGCGTCATCCAAAGTATCGTTTGATTTTTTTTCATACCCGCTCGGTTACGGAATAGGAACCCAGCGAGCTGATCTCCCGTTTCAGCGCGGCGAGGTCGAGCGAAGCGTCATGTTCGACCGTCGCTTTTCCCGCCTGCACATCGACGGTGCAGGCGTGGACTCCGCTCACCTCTTTACAGACGTCCTCGATGAGTTTCTTGCAAGACGTGCAGTGCATCCCTGTGATCTCAAGTATGGTTGTGGTCATACTGTTGTTTCTTGGATTAGATGGCGTTCAGCGTTCCGCGGAACATCCCCATGGAACAACTGAACGTGTAGGTGCCGGCCTCTGGGGTAAAGTCAAAAGGTTGTTGTGATCCATCAAGGAACGTCCGGAGACCGAGCTTGGGGATCTGGAAGACGGAGCGACAGCCCGTGCCGACTCCGGAAACAACAAAATGGACAGGCACGCCGGCTTGGACCGTAAAGGTGCCACTTGGGGTGTAGTAAGGCGAGCTTCCTGTGATCTGCAGGTTGATCACCTGCGTCCCATTTTCAAGTTGGACGTTGGGATCGGCAACGGACGCCACTGACCCTGAAGCGGCCGAGGCCGTTGGCTGGAAGTTGAAGCTGGGCCAAGAGAGCGGATACCCGGCGACGGTTAATCCATTTTGGATGTTGAATAAACCGAGCACAATGACCAATGCGCCGGCAAAATGGAAAAAGAATTTTCCAGCCTTTCCTTTGAGGGAACTCGAGGCCCAACCAAGCGCAAGCAGGGCCGGCGCTGTCCCAATGGCAAATCCCGCAAGGATCGATCCGCTGGCGATGAAGCTCCCGGTGGTCAGCGCGTACAACTGCAACGACTGCGTGAATCCGCACGGGAGAAAAAACGTCGCACCGCCCAGAAGCATGGGCGCGCTCCAGTGTTCCTTCCCTTCCGCATCCACGATGCGGCGACCGAGGGACTTGGGCATGCGCGGCATGAGACTTCTCAACCACTGTGGAGCGATGTGCAACATCTCAAGTC
>JACRJW010000091.1 GCA_016235605.1 Candidatus Uhrbacteria bacterium
AGAAGCAATCGTGTGTAGATCGCAATCATGCCGAGCCTCCTTTCAAAGTGGCATCCTACGTCGCGCATCCATAGCGCAGACTGCAGGTCATTTGCTGTGTAGACAGGAAGAAATCCGGTCTCGTAGATTGCTCCGGTGCCTTTCCTAAGGGCACCGGAGCGAAAAAAATCAGTTCTTCAGCGGGTCACTGGCCGAGCTTGTAGAAATGTTTCGGCCAACAGCGGATGACGAGTTTCCGCTGCCAATGAGCTGGCAGCATCGCGAGTCTCCCCGCATCCACTTGGGTGAGGTGCTGTGCATTGAGCAACACGATTCCGAGGAATCGTAGCACCTCCGGACGGTACGGACCCTTTGCTGTGCGCATAGACATGAACGAGCCTCCAACTGATGTGATGTTACACCGGCTTTCCTCCTACCATCCGTTTGATAGGAGACCGGGTTTCTTCCTGTCAGACTGTGCTGTGAATGATCAGATTTTGCCGAAAACAAGCCCTTCTCTTGCGGGGGGGCGTACGGAGGTTCTTTTCCTTGTCCGCGCTCAGGCCCTCCGGCCCCGCGTAAAGAGATGAATAAGGCGACGATTGGCGCAAAAGCGTTTCATGCGTTACGGGGATAGTACGCGCGGTTTTGGAGGCGTCAAGAGTGCAACATTCCCTCTCCCAATAGATCCTCCTTCTCCCCGAGGGAGAAGGCCGGGATGAGGGGCCACGTACCACGGATACTTCCGCAATTATTTAGAGAATTCAGGGTGCACTTTCTTTCGGCATATCACGAACCGTCATCCCCTCTCCCTCTCCCTAACCCTCTCCCTCGGGGAGAGGGGAAAGTGCGCGGAGGGTATTCGGTTTCGCTTCCTTCTTCTGTATCCTCTCCTCAATGCCGCTGAAGCTCTACAACACCCTCACAAAGAATGAAGAGGAATTCGTTCCTCTGAAAAAAGAGGAGACACTTCGACAGGCTCAGGATGGTGACGCTCTACGGATCGTCACCATGTACACCTGCGGCCCCACCGTCTACGGACGTCCCCACATCGGGAATTATTCCAGCTTCCTGATGGCCGATCTGCTCAAGCGCTGGCTGCAGGCGGGACATCAGTATCGCGTCCTGCACGTGAAAAACATTACGGACGTCGGGCACCTGCTCCACGACGCCGATCAGGGCGATGACAAAGTTCAGAAGGAAGCGGAGAAGGAGAAGGTGCACCCTTTGGAGGTGGCGCAGCGCTACACAGAGCAATATCTGGAGGATGAGGCTGCGCTCAACATGCTAGAACCCGATCACCGCCCGCGCGCGAGTGAGACGATTCCGGAAATGATCGCGATCATCACAGAACTCCTGCAGCGCGGGAACGCGTACGAGACGGAGGACGGCATCTACTTCAGCGTCGAAACGTTCGCCGCGTACGGAACATTGTCCGGCAACACGCTGGAGAATCTTTCCGCCGGTTCACGCATCGCCGTCGACGAACAGAAACGTCACCCCGCCGACTTCGCGCTCTGGAAAAAAACCGTCGCGGGAAATGCGCATCACATTCTCCGCTGGAAATTTCCGTCGGGTGAAAAAGCGGAGGGCACGACGGAAGATGCGTCCGCCGGTTTCCCCGGCTGGCACATCGAGTGCAGTGCGATGAGTAAGAAATTTTTAGGCGAGACATTCGACATTCACACGGGCGGTGAAGATAATATTTTTCCGCACCACGAGTGCGAGATTGCGCAGAGCGAATGTGCATCCGGAAAGCAGTTTGTCCGCATGTGGCTGCATAAAAGACGCATTGATCTCGGTTCCGCGAAGATGTCAAAGAGTCTTGGCAATGTGCTCACTCTCCCTGACATTGTCGCGAAAAACTATTCGCCACTCGATCTTCGGTACTATTTGCTCAGCGTGCATTACCGCACGAACTTAAAATTCAGCTGGAAGGGGATGGATGATGCGAAGAAGGCGCGGCGGAAAATTACGGAGTGGATGTCTGAAGTGAAGGCAGAAGGGCGCAGTGATCCTGCCGGCGGCGCGACGACCGATGCGTCTTCCTTTATAACAATATTTACTGAGGCGATGAACGCTGACCTGAACACACCTGCTGCGCTCGCTGTGATCTTTGAAGCGATGAATGCGTATCGTGCGAAGAAGCCACTGGATGCAGCGTCGCGCGCCATATTCATTGATCTCATTGAACTGGCGCGCCATACGTTCGGGTGCTTTGAGGAAGAAGCAGAAGAAGCGGTGCCGGACACGATTCAAAAACTTCTCAACGAACGAAGTGAAGCACGCGCGCAGAAAAATTTCACGGAATCAGATCGATTGAGAGATGAAATAAAAAAATCTGGGTATGAAGTGCGGGATGCGGGCAGAGGGCAGACAATCAAAAAATTGTAGAGACGCCCTAACGGGCGTCTCACCCCTGTGCGAAGCACGGGAAGTCTTGCTGCCACGGTCGAGACGCCCCCTAGGGCGTCTCTACAGGACGAATTTTGTTAACCAAACCATACAAATCAGGTCCAAAAGATCATCTGCGGGCTGTATCTATCTCTCATATTTCATCTATTCTTAATCCCATCTTAATCAATCCATGGTATCAATTTGTCGTTTCTACTCGTTTCAACACCTCTAATGTCAATTTTACTATACCAATTGTGCAATTTCTATGACCCAATCTTTTGTTCAATAGCAATCCACAACAGGAAGATTGATACTTTTCAACTCTATTTGCGGAGACAAAAAAGTGCCTCCCAGTGGCTCTTTCTCCCCTGAATTCCTTACTGTAACTGAAAAATAACCTATTTTTTGTGTGAGAATCGCCAAATCGTTCTGTCGCTCTCACGCGTAACACACTGTCCTCAGGAGCGTTTTAAGCATCGCACGGAAGCAGAGAACGCTTGCAGAGGGACCGTATTCCTCGCTAGCATCTCCGCTGATCCTCCTCAAAACGGGGCGGGTCTCGTGTACTGGTTCCTTAACAAACCGGCAACTTGCCTCGTTCTCCCTGTGAGACGGGACAAACTTCACGTCTATTTCCTTCTTCCCTTACGGGATCGGGGACGCACTTCCTTATATAGCGGGGTGCAGAGACCGTGTACTTCCCCCCGATGAACATTCCGATACGCCCTGCGTATCTGTCCCATCCGTGGTGTCCTCTCTTTATATTTAAGGAGGGAGCACAGATTATTTTCTACAGTGCTCGTCTCAACACTGTTGGTGACATGCGAACGGTTCATCTGCGGGTTCCCACTCTTCATCATCTACATCCACATACATCGCCCCAATCTTTATTCATTTCTACTTCCCATTCTCCTTATGGACATTTCTCGTTTGAAGAAAATGTTTGCAGGGATGTCCGCTGTCGCGATCACGCTGACGTCAGTCAGCAGTGTGTTTGCCGCTTACAGCGACGTTCCGGCAGGGGTGTGGTACGAAGAAGCAGTCGGCGCATTCCTCGATGCCGGCTACCTCGATTCGTCCCAGGCCCGCTTCCGCGGCAGCGACAACGCGAACCGCGCGGAGTTTACGAAGCTCGTGGTCGAGCTGAACGGCGGAGTTCTCTCCACCGCTCCGGCCGTTCCCAGCTTCGATGACGTCAAGCCAGGCGCATGGTACTTCGCTTCCATGGAGGAAGCCGCCAAGGAAGGCTGGATCAAGGGTGACAAAGACTGCTACGGCAGCCACCCCTGCTACGCCCGTCCCGGCGACAACATCAACCGCGCTGAGGCTGCCGCCATTATCGTTCGTGCCTTCGGCCTCACGGCCACCGGCGACGCTCCGGCGTTCGTCGATGTCCCGAATGGTCAGTGGTACACGGCACCCGTCCAGACGGCTGCGGATCACTGTGTTCTCCAGGGTGACGACCAGACCGGTCGCGCACGCCCGGGTGACAACATGAACCGCGCTGAAATGGTCACTATGCTCCACCGCGTGGACATGAACCTCACCTACGGTGTCGATTGCGGCACCGGCGGAAGCGTGCCTTCGGAGCCGGCCATCAATGATGCTGTCGGCATCGACGCAACAACGGTCGAAGTGTCTTTCACCACACCGGTGGATGCCACAGAGGCTGCTGATGCAACGCACTATAAGGTCACCGGCGCTTCGACGATTGCCGTCGCCAGCGTCAAGGTGATCGACGAAACAACGGTACAGGTCACTCTTGCCACGGCAACGAGTGTCGGTGCCAAGTACACCCTCTCCGTTCAGGATATGAAGACGGACAGCGGTGACATGTTCTCCGATACAGCAGACTTCACAGGGTACAGCCCGATCGTCATGGGCAACGGAACCCTCGAAGTCGCCATGGCGTCGACGAACCCCGTCGGGGACTCCGTTCCCAAGGGTGCCGTCGGTGTCGTGATGCTCTCGATCGACCTCACCGCTTCCTGCGATGACTCGGTCAAACTCGAGCATTTGGTTGTTCTGCACGAGGGCTTCGGCGCCGAGACCGACATCGATGGCGTCTACGCCACCGTTGACGGAACGCGCTCAACCCGCAAGCGCTCGATCGACTCGCAGGATCAGACCACAGACCTTCGCTTCCAGACTCCGCTCGACATTGCGGCCTGCGGCACGAAGACAGTAGACATCGTCTCTGACTTCAGCTCCACGTCCACCACGTCGGCTGAGCACAACTTTGCCGTGGAGCTCCCCACCGACTTCCACAGCAACGCGAAGGCCGTTCAGGGCAACTTCCCGCTCCGCGGGAACACCTTCCGCATCGCCGCGGTCAGCAGCGGAAAGGTGACCGTCACGTACCGCTCCATCTCGCCGAACAAGGTCCAGGTCGGTGACAAGTCCGTTGTCCTCGGCAAGTTCGAGGTGTCCACGGATTCCGTCGAAGATCAGACGCTCTACTCGGTCACCATGGAACAGAACAGCACTGCCAATGACGGCGATATGATGAACCTCAAGATCCGCCGCACAGACGGCACGATCCTGACGAACGTCGTTTCCGCTTTCGTCGGCGATTTCGCAACCTTCGTCTTTGACCCGCCCTTCACCATTCTCCAGGGTGACAAAATCACACTGGAAGTGATCGGTGACATCGAAGGAGGCGCCGCGAACTCCGTCATCCTGCACTTCGAAGAGTCGTCTGACCTCTTTGCCGTCGGTTCCCTCTACGGGTACGGCGTGAACGGACAGCTCTACGGTTCGCAGGTCAGTCTGCCGACAGAGACGTCGACACTCCCGGCCACGATCACCATCGATGCCGGTCAGTTCACGATCGAAATCGACGGACCGGTCCAGCAGAAGTACACGCACGACAGCAAGGACGCAGTCCTCGCCAATGTTCTCATTACCACGGGTGGTGAGTCCGTCGACGTGAAAGACCTCTTCATCGCCATCCAGGGTCAGACCTCCACAGGAGGCGGACTCACGAACGCCGTGGGTACGGCCTTCGATAACGTTCATGAGATCCTGGAGAACCTCGAACTGCGCAACACCGTCACCGGCCAGACCGTCAGCGCCGTCCGCCTCACAGCGACGACCGACTTCGGCACCGGGACGAACAGCCTTGCTTCCTACCAGATCTACCGCTTCGACGACTTCGTCGTGAAGGGGAAGGACAAGTGGGAACTGCGTGCGAACTTCATCAATAACGGTGCGAGCAACCATCCGAAGAGCGGCGATCGCTTCCGCGCCCACATTTGTGGTGAGCCGAAGAAGATCCTCGACTCGACGAATGCTCTCATCACCAACACCACCGGTTGTGACTTCGGAGGTATCATCACCTCTTCGACGTCCTACCAGATGGATGTTGAGGGCCTCAGCACCGGCGACAAAGTCGGCGATGTGCGCCCGCGCGGCACCATTACCGGTAACTTCCACCGCATTGCCAACTCGCAGCTTGTCGTTGCGGTGAAGGCAATCGGTACGACCGATATTGCCGTCAAGAACAGCAAGAACATCACGTTGCTCCGCTTTGAAGCCCGCGCCGGTGAAGCCAAGGACATCCTCTTCACCAAGTCGATCTTCAAGTCGGACTCCGGTTCGCTCCTCAACGGTCAGAACTACGCTCTCTGGGTTGATACCGACGGCGACAGCGTCGTTGATACCAAACTCCAGGACGGCGTTGCTTCGCAGTCCAGCCAGGTTACCTTCGACAAACTGGCAGGCGGCGGGTACCTGATCCCGGCGGAGCAGACGGTCATCTTCGAGGTCCACTCCGATATCGCGGCGTCCCTCACGAACAATGACCTCCTCCTCAGATTCGACACCGGTTCCTCTGTGACCTACCTCGAGGCTGAACAGGCCGATGACGGCAGCAACCTCTCAGGTCTCCAGACGAACGGCACCTGCTCCACCACCTGCGACATCATCGTGACGATCACGCGCAGCAAGCTCTGGAGTCTGGTGAGTCAGGGTAGCCTCTTCGTGACGAAGGATTCCGTCCCGGTCCGTTCGCGCCAACTGCTTGGCGGGACACTCGGTGATCCGATCCTCCGTCTCCAGTTCCGCGCTCAGAACGAAGACATCGACGTGACGGACATCCAGTTCAACTCTTCGGGTTCAACTGCCGGATCGGTCGATCGTCTCGAACTGTACGCAGAAGGCGCAACGACACCGTTTGCAACGGCCACCACTGGTGGTTGCGGCAGCGATGACACGCTTGCGACGAACAACGGAAACGGCGGCGCTGCCATCGTGGCCTTCTGTGCCAAGATGCAGAGCCATCAGTTCGTTGTGAAGCAGGGTGCGAACGATAAAGTAATCGTCCGCGCCCGCATGAAGTCTGATGAGCAGGGTGCAACCTCCAACCAGGTCATCCAGCTCTGGCTGACGTCACAGGCCATTTCGAACAGCACGACCGGTTCCGGCGCCGTCCGCGCCCGGGGTGCTCTTTCCAGCAACGACCTCGTGGCCAACGGCGGCGATACCTCCGCCGACGGCGAAGTCTTCATCGGAACGGACACTGCAACGACGAACTCCGCCATTATCGGAAACGTCAACAAGACCGTTCTCTCCAAGATCGTCTCCATCACGGACGTGAACCCGGCGTCTGCCCTCAACAATGGCAACCCGAACGTCCCTGTGGGAGTCGCCGGCTTCGGTCAGTTCAAGTTCACCGCAGCGACGAACACGAACACGCTCAACGGACTTAACAAGTTCACCCTGTCCGGCGTGATCTTCAACATCAAAG
>JACRJW010000092.1 GCA_016235605.1 Candidatus Uhrbacteria bacterium
CGTTTGGGAGCAGTTCGAAGTATTGACCAGGTTGAAGCTGCACCTCATCGAATTGCTCGCGGTGTGCATCGATGTCGTCGATTGCGACCTTGATCGCGCGGCGACCTTTTTCATCGACCGTCCAGTTGCGCGGGATTAAAAATTTGTACCCAAGGCGCAAGTCGATTGCGTGTGGTTGAATCTGAAATTGATCGAGCGCAGGAGTGAAGCGGAGTTCTCCCGATTGGATGGCCGTGAGGATTTCAGGACGTGTGAGGATGGACATAATACCTACTACACCCTACAACCTTTCTTGAAAAAGAAAAGAGCGCAGGGCGCTCAGCGAGGGGAGGGAGTGGGTGGCTTGGGACGCTGGAAACGGTCGGTCACGAAGGGCGGTGGAGGATGGCCGGCTTTGCGTGCTCGTTCGATCAAGTCTGCCATCACGTCCGGCAGGATTTTTCCAAGGGGGACCATGTCGCTGTCAGCTCGGCGAGCTGGACTATCGTTCATGTGGACTCCGAATTGTGAGTTTGAGAGTAACTCAGAATCAGCTTTGTGTCAATCAAAATGAAGAGGTTTGCTCAAAACAAAAACACCCTTGGACAAGCTCAGGGTGCTTTGATCTTTCTATGAGTTTGCATCCATCTTGATTCCCGGACCAATGGTCGAGGAAATGCTGGCGTTTTTGATGTAGATGCCTTTGGAAGCTGAAGGTTTCATTTTTTTAATTTGGTCCAAGAGCGCGCGCAGGTTCACCTCGAGGTCGGCCTCTGTGAACGAGCGGCGGCCGAAGACTTGGTGAATGTTGCCGGTGTTGTCGTTTTTGAAGCTTTCTTTTCCAGCTTTTTGCTCTTGGATCATCTTGACGACGTTTGCTGAGACCGTGTCCGTCTTTGGGTTCGGCATGAGACCGCGGGGGCCCAAGAGACGGGCGAGCTTGGCGAGCTTTGGCATCATCACGGGAGTTGCCACAGCGACGTCGAAGTTAATCGTCTGTGTCTTTGCGATCTCAGCGATCAGTTCATCGCCACCGACGATATCCGCTCCAGCCGCCTTGGCCTCGGCCTCTTTATCACCCTCCACGAACGCGGCGACCTTTTTGGTTTTGCCGGTGCCGTGTGGTAGCGCGATCGTGCCGCGCACTTGCTGGTCAGATTTTCCTGGGTCGATCCCGAGCCGCACGTGCAGTTCGATCGCTTCGTCGTACTTAGCGGTCGCGGTTTTTTTTGCCAGAGCGATGGCTTCGGCAATCGTGTAGATTTTGTTTTTATCAACGAGCGCCTTGGCTTGGACGAATCGTTTGCCTGGCTTGAGTTCTTTGTGTTTTCCGGTAGACATAGTGATGAGTGGTTTTAACGCCCACGGTGAGCTCCCACGGATTACTTAATATCAACTCCCATTTGTCGGCATGTGCCTGCGATAATCTTCATCGCTGCGTCGACGTCTTGGGTGTTTAAGTCTGGCAATTTTTTCATGGCGATCTCGCGCAGCTGATCTTTTGTGATCGAACCGACTTTGGTGGTGAGAGGATTACCAGAGCCTTTCTCGATCTTGGCCGCTTTCTTGATCATGTCTGATGCCGGTGCGGTCTTGGTGATGAAATCGAACGTTCGGTCTTTGTAGACGTTGATGATGACCGGGTCAATTTCTCCACGGCGATCCTGTGTGGCCGCGTTAAACTTCGCGACGAAATCCCCAATGGGAAGTCCGTGCTGACCGAGCGCTGGACCCACTGGTGGGGCTGGTGTTGCCGCGCCTCCTGGGATTTGCAGTTTGACCTGCGTAACAAGTTCTTTTGCCATAGCAATTTTTTTACTGGATTCCCTTAGCAGGGCGACCAGGCTATGAATTAGTGGCGAGAATGTACCCTAAGCCTTCTTAATTTGCAAGAAGTCCAGCTCGACCGGGGTTTCACGACCAAACAGGTTGACCAGCACCTTGACCTTGCCGCGCGCTTCGTCGATTTCTGAAACCTTGCCTTCTTGATTTTTAAACGGACCGTCGGTGATGATGATGGACGTGCCTTTCTCGATATCAAACTTGTACTCAGGCTCATTGACGCCCATGCGCTTCTGGAGCGCTTCCATTTCTTTTTCCGCGATCGGGGTTGGTGTCGTGCCCGTGCCGATGAAGCCTGTCACGTTGGGCGTGTTGCGTACCACGTACCACGAGTCGTCGGTCACGATCATTTCAACCAGCACGTAGCCGGGAAAAATTTTTTCCTCGACCGTCTTGCGTTTTCCGTTTTTGATTTTAATTTTTTTCTCCTTAGGGACGAGGACATGAAAAATCTTTTCGTTCATGTCCATGGTCTCGATACGTTGGTTCAAATTTTCTTCGACGTTTTCCTCGTAGCCTGAGTAGGTGTGGATCGCGTACCAGCGGCGGCCGAGGTTGGCTATCTGCTTTGGCATATTAGGAAGTGAGCGTTACGAGCTGCTCAAGCCCCTTGGTAAAGAGCCAATCGATGCCGGCGAAAAAAAGCGCGAGGGCAACGCACAGGGCGATCACAAGAGCTGAGTACTTGGTGACCGTTTGGCGGTTGGGCCAGGTGACTTTGCGCAGCTCCTCCATGGATTCACGGAAGTAGCGTAGGAGCCAGGTGAGGGGATTCTGCCTCTTTTGGGTAGCAGTGGTCATAAAAACAGTATTTTAAAAAGCCCTCTGGGGGCCAACGATGAGCATCATAGCCGAGGTTCAAAATTTTGGCAAGACACGTCGTTCGCGAGCGACGTGTCAAGGGCGACTGGTGGATAAGAAAAGCCCAGGGGATGAATCCTGGGCCGCGTTTTCTACGCGCTCATCTTGGCGCGTTCGGTGGCGAGCTTCTGCTTGCGCGCGAGATCGCTCCACTGGTCGTAGAGGAACTCCACGAACTTGGTGACCGTGCGCCAGAGCGCCATCTTGTGGATGTGGCCGTCGCTGTAGCGCGACTTGCCTTCCGTGGTCTTCTCCGGCGGGTGCGCAGCGCGGAACTTGATCTTGTAGTCGAGCAGCATCGCTCCCCAGCGGGTGCGGTTGCTCTGCCGGTTGAACTGATCGGCGAGCAAGAACAGCGCCTGGCGCGCATCCGGGTGCCAGTTGGCCACCGATCCGGCGCGACGGCGAGGGAACTTGCCGCCTTCCTGCACGGCCACGCCGCAGAAGCTCTTCAGCTTCCCACGCCCCTTGTTGCGGGCGTCGCGGCGGAGCTTGGAACGCTCCTCGTGGCACGCGACGGCACGAGCCAGGAGCGCGGCTTCCTTCGGACGCTGGTTGGCGCGGCACCAGGAGGCGACGCGCTGCAGGGTCTGGAAGGTCGACTCGCCGGCGGCGACGTACTTCTTCAGCTCCAGGAACTTGCCTTCAAGCTCGAGCCTGACGCTCTCCTCGTAGAGGCTGTCCATACGTGCCTGGTCGGGTTCGACCATGAACCGTTCGATCCCGCCGATCGACGAGATGAGCCGCCCGGCGAGTGCGGGTCCGATGCCCGAGACGTCCTCCAAGATGTGCTGCCACACCTGTGTGTCCTTCACGGCGCGGTCGAGTTCCTTCAGCCGAATGGCCTCCTCTTCCATGAGGGCCATGTAGATGCGATCGTTGGCCTTGAGTGCGTTGAACGCGCGCTCGATGTCGAGCTCCGCGAAGTCCTGCTCGGTGCACAACACCTGGCCCACGAGGGCCTGGCGCAAGCGCTGTTCGCAGGCGATGCGGCCCTTCATGGCGTCGATGCGCAGGGCCTGGCATTCCCGCACCCAGATGATGCGCCGCGTGGTGGGCGTGACCTCGTGGAAGAGGCCGGGATTCCTGTTCGCGAGCTCTGCCAAAAGCTTGGCATCCTCGTCCTTCTCGCCGCGCCTCTCGCGCTTGAGCTCGAAGGGCGGCAGACGCAGCACCGTGGCACCCACGCGCTCTCCCTGCTTGGAGAGGGCGAAGGCGAGGCGGTCTCCCGAGCCGCCCAAGGACATCCCGACGACATCTGCACGCTGGAGTCCGTCGAAGGTGATGGGCACCTTGGAGGCGACCTGGGTCTTGCCGTCTTCCTCGCGCAGGTGGCCGGCGATGAGGCCGGAGGTGTCAGTGCCCTTCTTCACCGTGCGCCACTTCACGTGCCGCAGGTTGAAGTCCTTGAGGTTGTCCTCGGGGGCGATGTCGCGCCAGGCGATGGGGAAGCGGCCGCGCACCCAGTCGAGCTCGGCGTTGTCGTCCTCCAGCTCGTAGGTCTCGATGTTCTCACCGTCGATGACGCACAGCTGGGTGGGGCGCGCCTCTCCTTCCTTGGTCTTCTTGAGCCGATGGCGGATGCCGATGAAACGGTTCATCGTTTTCTCACGTTTTGAGCCCGTCGGCTTTGGGTGATGTTGCTCGTAGCAACGCCGCAAACTAGCATGGGTCGATGATTTCTGTCAATAGTGGCTGTTGGTCTTGTCATCCCGACCGAGGAGTCCCACGACGAGCGGAGGAATCTCAGCAGAGATAGAAAAAGCCTGGAGAGGCATCCAGGCTCGTTGAGTGACAGCACATCCATCGTCTTTTGACTTTGACATTGCCATCGTCGTCACTCGACACGTCATTCGCGAATGACGTGTCAGGAAGCCGCGCAACACCCGGACGTCTTTCGACAACTTCTTAATCGCGCAGCGGGGCACGTCGTTCGCGCCGCGCCTGCCTTTGGCGGGAACGACGTGTCAGGGAGCCGAGCAATCCTGCCGTCGTCTTACAACAGCTGTCCACACGCTCGGCAGTGAATCGGGCACCGCGATCTACGCCTGTGAAGGCATCGTGTTGTTCGCCCGATGGGGAGAGTGACAGGCCTGTGCTCGTCTTTCGACAGTTCGACGGTCGTCACTCGGGGAGTCGTGCATTTGAGCTGACGACAGAAGTCAACTGCAGGTTCGCACGACATTAGCTCGACAGCATGGTGTTCGTCCTTCGACAGTCATCTACTCGCGCAGCAGGAATGGACAGGAGCGAGTTCGTCGTTGAGACATTCTATTCCACGTCCATTATGAGCCGGACATGAGCCAGTTCGATATGAGTCAGCGATCAGACCGTCCGGCAGAGTTGTGCAGCGCTTGATTCGGCGGTGAGACCATACCAGTACTCGCACGACGGGTTTGTTTACCTCACTTCTTCCTTCATGTCAACCATCTCGGTTTTGATGGATTTAAAAAGCCCTGACGCGTGGTCAGAGCCGTCGGGAATTACCCCTTCACGCACAGAACCTGGCTGAGCCTGGCGACGACTTCCACCAAGTCGGCTTGGTCAGCCATGACTTGATCGATGTCCTTGTAGGCTCCAGGAATTTCGTCCAGGACGTCCTTGTCCTTTCGGCACTCGATTCCTGCCGTTTGTGCGGCGAGGTCTTCGAGCGAGTAGGTCTTCTTCGCCTTGCTCCGGCTCATCCGGCGTCCAGCGCCATGGGATGCGCTGTGCAGAGCCTGAGGATTGCCCAGTCCACGGACGATGTAGGAACGAGTCCCCCTGGATCCGGGGATGATGCCCATCTCTCCGGCGCCGGCACGAATGGCTCCCTTGCGGGTGACGATGAGATCCTCACCGAAGTGATGTTCCTCGGCCACGTAGTTGTGGTGGCAAAGGACGGGCTCCTCGAATGTCACGTTCGGGAAGAAGCGCCGCATCACGTTCATGTATCGTTCCAGCATGAGGGAGCGGTTCAGCATGGCGTAGCGCTGCGCCCAGTACAGGTCATGGCGATACGTTTGCATCTCGGGCGTGGCTGCCAGAAACACAGCGAGATCAGGATCGGGGAGATCTTGATTGTGCGCGAGCTTCTTTGCACGGTTGATGTGCACTTCGGCGAGCTCCTTGCCGATATTGCGCGATCCGCTGTGCAGCATGAGCCAGGCGTGCCGCGCGGTGCCGTTTCCCTCACACCGGTAACAGGCGCCCTCGGGCAGATCACCGGTTCCGCGACAGAGATCACATCGGCTTCCTTCATCGAAGCAGAGTTCGATGAAGTGGTTCCCGCCGCCGAGCGTACCGAGTTGGTTTGCCGTGCGGTCGATCCGTCCTTGTACCTCATGGGTGAGGGAAGAGAATTGTCCCAGCAGTCCCTCGGTCTGTTTGCGCACTTCGCGGCTGGCGGCGAAGAACGCCGGGCGTTCGTATCCGTTGAATCCGACCGGGATGGTTTCCTCGATCGCGAGGCGAAGGTCGTGCAATGAGTCGGGCATGTCGTGCTCCACCAGGTTGGTGCGCACGGCGCCCATCCCGCAGCCGATGTCGACTCCCACTGCGGCCGGGGAGACCGCACCGCGCATGCCGATCACCGAGCCGACCGTAGCGCCCTTGCCGAAGTGCACATCGGGCATGACGGCCAGATGTTCGACCCAGGGGAGGCGCGAGATGTTGCCTAGTTGCGTGAGCGCTTCGGCTTCGACTTCACTGCGGCGTGTCCACAGATGTGCAGGCACACGCCCGCCAAGGTTGCAGCATTCCATTTGAGTCTCTCCTAAAAGGGTGGTTCGTTCCCTATATCCAGTGTGGACACGGGTAAACGAAGCGATGATCGTATCAAAAAAAGAGCCTTTTGTCAAGGCATCTGGTACAAAAAAAGCGCCTCGGATGAAATCCAGGGCGCAGGCCACGTCATTCGCGAATGGCGTGGCAGGGAGAGTGACATGCTCATGTTCGTCTTTCGACACGAACGAAATCGTCACTCGGGGGAGCCGTGCATTAGCATCAACGTCTTTTGACAAAACCCGCATCGCTCGGCGAATCTTTCTACCCCAAATCAAAGACGGGGTCAACCCCCGCCTTGATTATACATCCAAGTTCTTTACCGTCTTAGCGTGTGTCTGGATGAACCGTTTGCGCGGGGCGACATCAGCCCCCATGAGGACATCAAAGACTTCCTCGGCCTTCTCGGCGTCTTCGATGGTGACCTGCTTCATCACACGTGTGGATGGGTCCATGGTGGTCGTCCATAACTGATCTGGGTTCATTTCTCCCAAACCTTTGTAGCGTTGTATGTTGACCTTCACACCCGAGACGTCCATTTGTTCTGTTTCACTTTCGCCCTCTGCCACCTCATCCACCTTTTCCACCTCATCTACCTTGTCTTTTTTATTTTTGCCAGAATTTTTCAAAAGCTCATCAATGATTTTTAATTTCTCTTCATCCGAATACGCATAGCGGAAATTTTTTCCGATGTTCACGCGGTACAGTGGAGACTGGGCGATGTAGATGTGGCCTTTGTGGATGAGCTCGGGGAAGTAGCGGAAGAATAGGGTGAGCAGAAGCGTGCGGATGTGGGCGCCGTCGACGTCCGCGTCGGTCATGATGATGACTTTGTCGTAGCGCAAGCTCTCCATGTCAAAGCCTTCGCCGATGTTCGTGCCCAGCGCGATCACAAGTGATTTGATTTCGTTGTTCCCAAGCATCTTGTCGAGTCGTGCGCGCTCCACGTTCAAAATTTTTCCCTTGAGCGGAAGAATCGCCTGATGCTCTCGGTTGCGCCCTTGCTTGGCACTGTTGTGGACGAACACGCCGCTCGCTAAGGCAAAGTTGTGTGTCTGAGGAACTTCCAGGTCATAGACGTCCATCCGCTCACTCAGATGTTCAACACATTTTACTTTGTGGTTGTAGTTGATGACAGCCTGATCAAACTGTTCCCGGTCACCGTGGAAAAATCGATCGACGAGTGTCTGTATTCGCAGGAGGTTACGATCACACAGGAGTGTGCGAATCGTCTGATAATGCTCAGCATCAACTTCACTCGTCCCTTCATAGATATCATGGAGGATCGACATAGCTTTTCTAAAGTATGTCTTGTTGAGTGCCTCCTTGCGTTGTGCACGAAACTCCGGAGGCCACTGTTCCTGGGTTTTTTTCTTTCGCCATTCAATCAAAGAAGCGTCAGTCCACTGATGTTGTGCGCGCTGCGACAGAGTCTGTCTTATTTCAGGATGCTTTTGAAAGTGTGCTTTCACCCGTGCTGATTGAGCTTGTCGATGCTCTCCATTTGCCCAGTAAATTTTTTGTTGGTCGTTGAGCTGTCTTCGGTTTGTTTTTTGATACTCCTGATCTTTTTCAAAATAGTTACGCCATTTTTTTGCCATGGACTGCTTATATTCAGGGTTCTGCCATTGTTTTTTTGCTCGAACAGAAAGTTGGCTTCGCATGGCTGGTTGAAGCATGATCTTACGGATTTTTTGTCTGAATGCTGATGTTTGTCTCATGAGCCTCAGCTTTTCAAGCACGTCTGGTCTACGCAAATTCTGATCGGCCAATTGACGATGATGCTCCAGGTGATCTTCCTTTGTCAGGCGGATGATATTTGTGGGGTTGTTGTTAAGCTTATTTCCATCGATGTGATGGCGATGCGCACCATTGAGTTGTGGATAGACGCCTTGTGCAAGGTTGTATTCGTCAGCAAGCATGTGAGTAAAAATCCATCGTAGTGCTTGGGGATCGTAGACCATTTCGTCTCCCTCGATCGTGATGCGTTTTCCTTTTCTTGATAGCTGTTTTCTTAGAGGCATGAGTGAAGTTCCAACCTCGAGTTGTCCAGCCTCGCAGTAGCTGCCATCGCGAAGCATAAAGCGATGATCAGGCGTGCAGACGATTTCACTTCCGTCATCGAGTGTGACCTTCACGACCTGCGCAAGAGATTTTGTTTTACGCACGTTCTGGATCGGAGCCATTCCAACACTGCCGTCTTCTTTTATTGTGTAGCAAAAATTCTGCTTGCCGTCCCTCCATTCCTGATCAAGTTCACCAAAGGTTGGTGTTCTTCCATCTGTCAGAGCGACGCGTGTGAAAATGGAAAAGCACCCTCCAGCGGAATCGCCCTCCACGATGAACAGCTCGCTTACGCTTGGATCCTTGCTTGAACAGTCAGAGAGTTTTCCCGGGAGCGTGAGACCTTCCAACGCGCCTTTGCGCAAGACAGTTTCGCGCGCAGCTCGGGCGGCGCTTCTGGCTTGGGCGGCGAGCAGGCACTTGCCGATGATCGCCTCTGCGTCGGCTGGATGCTCTTCCAAATAAATTTTGAACGCCTCGCCAAAGACCGTTTCCACCGCCGTGCGCGCCTCGGGGTTGCCGAGCTTGGCCTTGGTCTGTCCTTCAAATTGTGGTTCTTTGATTTTGACCGAGATGACGGCGGTCAGACCTTCGCGCACGTCGTCACCCGTCAGGTTCTGATCTTTTTCTTTGATGAACCCTTTGGTGCGGGCGTAGTTGTTGAGCTCTCGAGTGACCGCGGCGCGGAATCCAGACAAATGCGAGCCGCCTTCGGGGTTGGTAATGTTGTTGGCAAAGCAGTGGACGGATTCGTAGTATTCGCCCGTGTACTGCAGCGCGACCTCGACTTCGACGTCCGTGGCTTCATCGAGTTTGTGGACGTAAAAAACATTCTTGTGCTTGGTCTCCTTGCCGTGGTTGATATGGCGCACATACGACGCCACGCCGCCTTCAAAATAAAACGCGTACATGATAGGGTTCGTTTCATCGCGCTCATCAGCGACCACAAGTTTGATCCCTTTGGTGAGATAGGCTTGCTGGCGCAGGTGATCGAGGATCGTCTTCAATTGAAATTCCGTTGTTTCAAAAACCGTGACGTCAGGTTCAAACGTGATGGTGGTGCCGGTGCCTTTGGCTGTCCCGACGGATTTGACCTTGCCCTTGGGAATGCCACGCGCATACTCTTGCACCCAGAGTTTTCCCTCGCGTTTCACCTCGGCCTTCAGATAGGTGGAGAGCGCGTTCACGACCGAGACGCCAACGCCATGCAAACCGCCGGAGACTTTGTATCCGCCGTCGCCGAATTTTCCTCCGGCGTGGAGCTTGGTGAGCACAAGCTCGAGCGCGGAGACTTTGTATTGTGGATGGATGTCGACTGGGATTCCACGACCATGATCTTCAACACTCACGCGGTTGCCTGGCAAAAGGGTGAGGGTGATTTCTTTTCCATGCCCGGCCATGGCCTCGTCAAACGAGTTGTCCATGACTTCCCAGATGAGGTGATGCAGACCCGTGGGGCCTGTGGTGCCGATGTACATGCCCGGGCGGCGGCGCACCGGATCGAGTCCTTCCAAGACCGTGATCTGCTTGGCGCCATAGGCATTCTGTTCTTTCGCTGTTTTTTTGGATGCCATAGTTCGTCCCCAGTGTACCTGAGGGGCAGAATTTCTGGAAGACTCGATCAGGATCAGTCCGACCAAACGCGAGGTTGGGTGGGGATACTATTATGCGGACAGAATTTCGCAGGTGCGAAAAAAAGTTTCGTTTTTCAAAGGCCGTCGATTTTGTCCTGATATCCGTTTTTTGAATGATGACTAATTTTCGCCCCGGCGAAAAAAAGTCAGCACGTCTGTAAAAAGAGATGTCTGAAAAAAAACGCACCACGTCGAGTCGGACTCGATTGTGGTGCAATAGGAGCAGAAGTCAATGGTCGTGGTATAATTTTTGGGTTATGGACAATGGAGGTTTGCTTTTGGAAGAAGGAAAAGAAACGCGACGCATGTATCGCTTGAGTTTGTGGTGGGTGGAGCATCGGGCGCTTCTGCGTCGCCTTGGCTACATCGCGTTCATCGCGGTGGACGCACTTGTCTTGTTGTTTGCGTTGTATCAGTTGTTGGACGCCTTTGCACTCAGCTTCGATCAAGAACAACGTGTGGTGTATGAGATGGTCGCACAAGGGCAATCAGACTTGCACAGTTACACCTCCGCCAACAAGGCACGGGATCTTGAACCAACCGAAGCGCGCGTGATCTCGATTGGAAAAAACCGTTACGATCTTTACGCGACACTCGTGAATCCCAACAGTGATTGGTGGGCAGAGATCACTTACTCGTTCGACACAGACCTGGGAGCAACGGAGCCGGCCACGGAGTTCATCTTGCCTGCACAGGAAAAACCGATCGTGGAGTTTGCCTATGAGTCGAGCGTGCCTGTGGGGACCGCTCGGCTCACGATCGAGGACGTGATCTGGCATCGTGTGGATCACCACCTGATCGACGACTGGGGAACGTTTGTGGGAGAGCATTTGAATCTTAGCATTGAAGACGCGCAGTTTACCAAGGAAGTGAACGCCAACGATGATGCGTACGGTCGCTCGAGTTTTACCGTCACAAACAAAACGGCATACAGTTACTACGAGCCGACGTTTTATGTGCTCCTGAAGCGTGGCTCGTCTGTGGTGGGGGTCAATCGCGCAACGCTTTCAGAGCTCGATAGTGGAGAGAGTGCAGACGTCACGCTCAACTGGTTTGGGACGCTTCCCAGCGTCTCTGAAGTTGCGGTCGTGTTCGAAATAAATTTGTTTGATCTTTCCGTTTATAAACCATTAGAGGGGGAGAACACGCTGGACACCAGGGGGCGTGTCTTCAACCGATGAGTGTCCATCGCCCTTCACGGCTCGTGCAGATCTGGGGTCGGCTACGCTCTGCTGACTGGTTGTTGATGCTGTGCGTGTTCACGTTGTTGTTGTTGGGGCTCTCGGCGATTTATTCCGTGGAATTGTCTCAAGAGGCAAGTGGGTTTTTGCATGTGAAGAAACAGCTCATCGCTGCGGTTGTCGGGGTGATCTGTTTTTTGTTTGTGACGCTGTCCAATTATAAGCTCCTGCAAAATTATGCACTGGCTTTGTACTGTTTGTGTACCTCGCTTCTCGTCCTTGTCCTTCTTTTTGGTGAAACAATCCGTGGCTCCCAAGGCTGGTTCGTATTTGGAGGTGTGAGTTTCCAGCCGGTTGAGCTCATGAAGATTGCGCTCGTCATCACCCTCTCAACCTATTTTGTCCGGCGAGCGGCTCGACCTCTGCGGTGGCGTTCGATCGTCGAAAGTGGGCTCATCGTGTTGTTGCCGGTCATGCTTGTCCTCTTGGAGCCAGATTTTGGATCTGCGTCAGTTCTTGTGGGGACGTGGTTCTTGTTTCTGATCTTCGTTGGGATCCCTTGGAGGTACCTCGTGTCGATCGTGGTGGTATTGGTTGCGCTGTTTATCTTCAGCTGGTTTTTTTTGTTCGCCGATTACCAACGCTCTCGCATCCTGACGTTCGTTGATCCCAGCGTGGATCCGCTGGATCAAGGGTACAACGTAACCCAAGCGATCATCGCGATTGGTTCAGGAGGCCTTCTGGGAAGCGGATTGGGTTTTGGGACCCAGAGCCAGCTCAAGTTTTTGCCTGAGTCCCAGACGGATTTTATTTTTGCCGTGATCGCCGAGGAGTTGGGATTGTTGGGAGTGCTCTTGGTGCTTGGTTCATTTGCGTTTCTTTTATTCCGACTCGGTCGCCATGCCATGAATGCGCGAGATGACTTCACGAGCTACTTAGTGCTGGGGAGCGGCGCGGTTTTCTTTCTCCAGTTTCTGGTCAACATCGGGATGAATCTCGGCTTGTTTCCGGTGACGGGCATTGGGCTCCCGTTGGTGAGCTATGGCGGGAGTTCACTGCTCACGATGCTTGTCTTGGTCGGGATCGTGGAGAGCATTGCCATCCGCCGTCCGATTGCTGACTCGGGTTCTCGTATGGTATCGTAATGGAGTAGGTAGTAGGGTTTAGGTTATAGCTTGTAGAATTTGAACACTATGTCCACTCTCTCTGATTCAGACCGTTGGAATGAAGGATTAAAACTGGTTTCGTTTTGTCCGGTGTGTGAGACGCGCTACAACCCGATGGAAGCTCGGGCCCTCGCGGGGATTGGGGAAACGCAACTCCTGCACGTGCAGTGCCGTAAATGCCAGAACGCCATTTTGGCGATCGTGCACGTGAACCAGGTCGGCGCCTCTTCCGTGGGACTTCTCACGGATTTAAGTTATGAGGATGTGGTCCGTTTTCGTTCCCAGAGTGTGGTGAAGATCGACGACGTGATCGAAACGCATCGATTTTTTGGCTCGGACCATTGGGAGCAGGCATTGGGCGGCACGTATCGGAATCAAGTGACACGGGTCATGAGGAAAAGAGAAAAACATCTACAAGAACACATAACGGCGCGGTAAACCCGTGCCGTTTGACTTTTTAGGGCGACTCGAGCACAATAGCGCGCAAATCCACCTTATGAACAACCTCACTCTTGAAGCCCAAGCCCGTACACAAAAAGGCCGCAAAACCAATACGCTGCGCGCGCAAGGTTTGGTTCCGGCCGTGGTCTACGGCGCGGATACGCAACCTCAGTCCATCGTGATCGACCGCAACCAGTTTGCCAAAATGTATAAAGCGGCTGGTGAGTCTTCCATTGTGGAGCTGGTGATCGACGGCAGAAATGCCCTGCACGTGCTTATCCACGACTATCAAACCGAGCCTCTGCGCGATGAAGTCACGCATGTCGATTTCCAATCCGTGGACATGAAGAAAGAGATTGAAGCCGAGATTCAGTTGAAGTTCGTCGGTGAGTCGCCGGCCGTGAAGGCGCTTGGTGGGACACTCATGGCGTCCTTGGATGAAGTGAAGGTGAGATGTTTGCCGTCCAAACTCGTGCGCGACATTGAAGTGGATATCAGCAAGTTGGTTACGTTTGAGGACGTGATTCGCCTGAGTGATCTTACGATTCCAGAAGGGGTGACGATTGTTGACGACCTTCATTTGTCGGTTGCCAGCGTGACGGCTCCTCGTTCTGAGGAAGAGTTGAAGGCTTTGGATGAGGCGGTCGTTGAAGATGTCACAGCCGTGGCGGTCGAGAAGAAGAAAGAAGAGGAACCCGTTGAAGGTGCACAGGCGGCTCCAGATGAAAAGGATAAGAAGGTTGAAAAATCCGGCCCAAAGGCCGGAACAGGCTCCGCTGGAAAAGCTGACAAGAAATAACATGACATTCAAGGAGGCAATAAGACGTTTGAAGAAAACCCACCTTCGCCAAGGCTTCGGTGGGCGGGCCGACCGGCTTACGTTGGTCGGTCTTCTTCTTGTCATAGGGTTGGCGGTCTTGGTTGCTCTGGTGTTGCCCAAGTTTGTCTATCGATCGTTCGTGCAAAAAGACGGCGCTCAGGACACAGCAATGGTTGCCCTGTATCGCCATCCTCTCACAGGAATGAGTTTGTACGAGCCGCTCCAAGAGTTGCCGCAGGTGTTCGCCGTCATGGTCGACAATCACGAAGAAGCTTGGCCGCCGTCTGGAATCGACCAAGCATTTCTTGTGATCGAGGCGCCGGTCGAGGCAGCGATTCCACGCCTGCTTGCGTTTTTTGACTCGAAGCAGGTCGTCGAAGAAATTGGTCCGGTGCGCTCAGCTCGTCCCTACTTTCTCGATTGGGCAAACGAACTTGATGCGCTGTACGCTCACGTCGGGGGATCCAACGCCGCGTTGGACGCGATCGCTTCAGGTGGCACGTTTGATTTCAACCAGTACTGGTGGGGAGAGTATTTTTGGCGAGCAGGGAATCGTTACGCGCCGCACAATGTGTTCACGTCCACGGCGCTCATGAACGAATTTGTCGCTCTGCGAACAGACGCTGGCGTGGCACCTGAGCGACTCTATGACGTCTGGTTGTTCAAAGATCCTGAGCCGTCACAAAAAGAATCCAGCGTCCATGTTGATTTTGATGGCACGATTTATACAGCCGATTGGGAGTATGATGTTGAGCGTGGCGTGTATCTCCGTTTTCAGTCCGATGCGCCGCATCTCACGAGCACTGGTGTGCAGATCACGGCTGACAACGTCGCTGTCGTCGTTACGGATATCGAGGTTCTAGATAACGTTGGTCGCCGCTCTGTACGTACCACAGGAGAAGGCGAGGCGGTTGTGTATCAAGATGGAACCATGATTGAGGCAACGTGGGAGAAGCCGTCCGCAAGTGAGCGACTGAAATTTTACAAACGTGACAGCGGTGAAGAAATCCTCATGAACGCCGGCGTCACGTGGATTGAAGTGGTGGATGAGTTTACCCAAGAGTGAACGAGCAAAGTATCCGAAAGAATAAACTCAAACCCGCCGGTAAGGCGGGTTTGTTTTGGACCCGGATCATGTTGGTGGACCCGACAGGGATCGAACCCGTATATCCTGGTGTTAATACAGGCATGGTTACCATCACCACTACGGGCCCATTTGATCCGGGATAAATAAAACCCCCCATATCAAAGACCGATTGGCCTATGAATTTGGGGGGATTTATCTAACACCAGGAGTGAGGTAATGGCCTCGCCTGTATTTCTATTTCATCAAAATAGTCGGTTTTTGTCAATGTGGGTCTGTGGAAAAAAGAAAACCCACATCATATCTCCACGCTCACCACCCGGTCGTGGCCGTGGAGGTCTTTCTGGACAACAGGTTTGGCGGCGGGGAAGTCGTGGTGGATCGTTTTTTCAATCGCCGCGCGTTGGTCGGGTTCGATCTCGATGATGACGCTCACTCTGCGAGGGAGGACTTTGCGATCGTGGTGGATTTGGCGGAACAGTTCAAAGTAGTGGTCGAGTCCGTCCGTTCCCGAGGCAAGGGCAAGATGTGGTTCGTAAGATCTGATTTCGGGTTCCAGTCGTTCAATGCGGGACTCGGGCAAGTACGGGAGGTTGGCGGTCACGATCAGATGTTTGAATGGGTACACTGATGAGGTCTTGACGGTCTTCTGTTCTCGGATGGTTTTGAAGAGGCGCACGAGCGGCTCGGCCAAGTTGCCCAACTTGAAATCCACGTGGTCCGCGACACCGCAGAGCGCCGCATTTTGTTTTGCCACGGAGAGCGCCGAGGCATCGATGTCGATTGCGATCACGGGGAGCTCTGTCTCACACGCAAGCGTCACGGCGATCGCCCCGGATCCTGTCCCCACATCCGCAAGGAGAGTGCGCTCAGGATCCGCATCCTTGAGAATCTCAAGCGCGGCTTCCACGAGGACTTCCGTTTCTGGCCGTGGGATTAAGACAAACGTGTTCACGTGGAAGTCACGGCCGTAAAAAGATTTTTTTCCAACGAGATACGCCACAGGCTCTCGGGCGGTTCGGCGATCCACAAGGAGATGGAATTTTTCTCGCTGGTGTGTTTTGAGCGGATCCGTGAAATGAGAAAATAACCACGACTTGGAAACCTCAAGCGTGTGGGAAAGGAGAATCTCAGCGTCGAGCATGGGGGAGTCGACGCCGGCTTTGCGCAGTTTGTTGTTCGCCCACTGCAGGGCTTCCATGACGGTCATACTCGGAAGTATAGCAAAAAGAAAACGGACTCAGGCTTTTTAGGGCTTGTGTCCGTCGTGCGTCTTGAAGAGGTGAGTCTTCAGGTCGTCGAGTCCCAACGAGCGGAGGGGGAGGAAGCTGGAAACTTCGACCTGGACGTTTCGAGGCGCAAGCGTCTCTAGCGTTCGTTCCAGATCTTGGTCATGCATCTTCCATCCCTCCGGACGTCCTCTTGGACTGGGCATCGGTCTTGGCTTTTGGATATTACCTTGACCTCTTGCCGGCTTCTGTCTTCCTGTTGCTTGAGCGTTTCGCCGTTCTGGTTCTCCGAGGAGATTCAGTTCCTTGTTTGGTGACCACGAGGATCGCCAAGTTTCGGTGCGACTTATGCTTGTTGCTAGGTTCGACATTGCTGCCGATCCTCAGGTGTTCAGGAGCTCTGTTGGTCCTTGAGTCCTCGAAGGTTTCCGATGTTGTCCAGGCGTACCCAATGGGTCGTTTCCAGATGTTGTCGTACTTCCTTTTGAGGAGGTTGATCAGATTCACGAAGAAGGTTCAGTGGTCGGCGGCTGGCGTTATCTCCCGTTTGTGCGGCTAAGGGCGAACCCTCAAGCTTTACTTCGGGACACCAGCAGTGCCTAACTCTTGGCCGCGGCCGTGAGTTTTCTGTTCCTCTGTCGATCTTCTGATCACAGAACCGTTCCTGGCAGAGACAGCCGAAGCTGATTCACGCCGTTCACGATTCGGTTCGCATCTTTATGCTGATCCGCACAAGGCGGTTTAGACTTTTGGGACAGGCTCGCGACAAGACGTAACTTTCGAAACGTCGAGTTACTTGCCTGACCCATTGGTCAGAGCTTTTCAGGCCGAAGCCTTTGAAGCATCCGCTGGGACGCTCAGTCAGGGGTTTCGGCTTTCGCCTATCGCCATCCGACGGTAATGACTAGGCTACAGGCTTTGGTAAGGTGTGTCAAGGGCTCGTGTTTGCTTGGTTTTCTTGATTTTATGGTTTTTGTGCGAAGGTTATCCACAGACTTATCCAGATTTCTGTGGATGCATCAGCATATCACGCGCCCTTTGGA
>JACRJW010000093.1 GCA_016235605.1 Candidatus Uhrbacteria bacterium
GATAATCTCTCGGATCCCTTCGACGTTTGTTCCTATGACCGGAAGTCCGCAGGCCATGGCTTCGAGCAGGACCTTTGGGTTGCCTTCGTAGAGCGAGGGAAGGATGAAGATCTCGCAGGCGTTCAGGGCTGTTGGGAGATTTTCGTTGGCGATGCGGCCGCGGAACTCGACATTGACGTGGAGGCCGCGAGCTTGTTGCTCGAGCGATTCGCGCAGAGATCCTTCGCCGTACACAATCAACCGTGCCCCCAGTCCCTGCATGGCCTCCACAAGCGCGTGGAGGTTTTTTTGTTTTTCGAGCCGGCCGACGAAGCAGATTGTCTTGGGCACCTTTTTGATATCCATCGGTTTGAACAAATCGGTATCGACCCAGTTGGGGATGATGTGGAGCTTGCTTGCGTCAACGCCGTAGCGGTCTGCGACAAAGTCGGCATCCTGTCGTGTTGTATGAATGATCGCGTGAGCCGATGTGTAAGCGAGACGCTCGATAAGCGAGATCACCGCCAGTTTGAGCCTCGAAGCGCCTTGTCGACGTGCGAATGAGTACCACTGGAACCCGGCGCGGACGATGAGAGGCTTGTGCAACAACACGTGCGCGATCAGCGCCGGAATCGCGCCGGCGACTTGATGGATGCGGATGATGTCAGCATGTTTCAGAGTTCGCCAGTAGAGAAAGGGGAGGAGTATGCCGTAGAGAAGATTGGGAACAGGGAGCTGTTTGGGGAAAATTCGAATGTAGTGACCGAGTCGGTCGGCGTAACGACTATCGTTGCGACCGTACGTAAAGAACCAGACCTCGCCAACGTGAGCGGCGAGTTCTTCATAAAATCGGACTTCACGCGAAAACATTCCGCGCTGATCCCAAAGCTCGAGGGAAACGCCGTGCGTGAAAAAGACGGCGATCGTGCGTTTAGGTGTGTGTGTCATGTGGGGCGGGGGCGTCACGGTGTTCCATCTCCACCAAACTTGAGTTGTTCTCGATCATCTCCTGGAGGAATCGTGGGTTGTAGCCCTTGCTCTTGGCCGCCTGCACGAGTGCCAAGGTATCCTTAGGCAGGCATTTTCCTTTGAAACCGCGGTCGCTTGGGAACACGGCTGTATGCATCCGCTCGACGCGTGGATCCAAAAGCCAGCCTTCTCGCACCGCGTACCAGTCCGCCCCGAGCGCCTGGCAGATGTTGTACATCTCGTTGATGAAGGTGAGCTTGATCGCGAAGTAGGTGTTTTCCATGTACTTGATGACTTCTGCGGAGAGGCTTGTTGTTTTGAAGTAGGTTTTGGTGGGTCCCAGAATCGGGATGAGCAAATCGAAGTAGTCATTGCAGTCTTTGTCGCTTCCACCTGCGATCACAAAGGGGACTTCCTTCATGTTGTTGCTGAAGAACGGGTTGTAGTATTTGCTCTCGCCGACGTACTCGGGTGAGAAAACCAGGCGCTTTCCGCTCTTGGTGTGCAGTTCGTCGGTGGTGCCGGGCGTTACCGTTGATTTGATGACGATGAGTGGTGTGTTGAGTGTTTCAAGTGTGCTTCGAACGTAGGTGGTGTCGCAGCTACCATCGGGAGCTTGCGGAGTCGGGACGCAGATAACGCCAAGAGCACACTCTTCAAACCCTTGCAGTGAGTCGAAAAAATGAACCCCATCGTAGTCGTGGCTTTGGTTGTAGGCGGGATCATAGACCAAAATGTCATAGTGACCCTCAAGCATTTTGACGAAAGCCTTTCCGACGTATCCGTACCCGATGACCGCAATTTTTTTCTTTGGCATAGGTTATGGTGTGTTTGAGGAAAAATAGTCTCGGTACCACTGGACGAATCGTGGCACGCCTTCTTCGAGCGATGTTTTTGGTTCCCATCCAAGGAGCGCCTTCGCCTGCGTGATATCCGCCCATGTCTTCTGCACATCTCCAGGTTGCATGGGAAGAAGGTTTTTTTCAAGCGTCTTTCCTGTTGCAGACTCAACGAGCTCGATCATGTGCATCAAGGATTCCGGTTTGCCTCGGCCGAGGTTCACCACGGCCCAGGGTAAGTTTTTTTCAAGAGCTTTGACAACGCCGTCAGCGATATCGTCGATGTAGGTAAAATCGCGCGCCATGTGACCTTGCCCGAATACGTCGATGGGTTTGCCCTCAAGCGCCGCTTTTGTAAACGAGAACAGTGCCATGTCGGGACGGCCCCAAGGGCCATACACCGTGAAGAATCGTAAACAGGTAATGGGAAGGTTATAGAGATGATGATAGGAGTACGCCATGAGCTCAGAGGCGCGTTTCGTGGCGGCGTAGAGCGAGATCGGCTTGTCTGTGATGTCTGTTTCTTTGACAGGATAGTGCGCGGCATCGCCGTAAATGGAAGAGCTTGAGGCGATCACCACGTTACGGACGCTGAATTCGCGGGCGAGCTCCAGAAGCGTAAGCGTGCCTTGTACGTTACTGTGCTCGTAGGCAAACGGATCTTTCGCGGCGTACCGAACGCCTGCTTGTGCCGCTAAGTGGCAGATGCTGGCGATCGAATGTTTTTGGAAGATCTCCCGCATGGCATTGTGGTCGGCGATGTCGACACGATAGAGGGTGTGGTGGGTGTCTGCAAGGAGCTTTTGTACGCGGGCTTCTTTCAGAGCCGGGTCGTAGTAGGGGTTGAAATTATCGACGAGAATCACGCGATGGCCACCTTGCATTAGCCGTCTTGCAACGTGAACCCCAATAAAACCTGCGCCGCCGGTGACCAGAATACAAGCTTGTTTCATAGCCGCCCTATTTTACATGTTTTCAAAAAAGGGACACAATACGGTTGAATTTTCTATAGGTTTTATGGGAAAAAGAACGGATATTTTACTTCGCGCGGTCCAATTTTGCATTTTTCTTCTTTTACTTACCCCTTTGGTTTTTTGGAGAGAGCTCGTTTATTATTACATTTCTACAAAGGTACACTTCATTTTTTTGGTCAGCGAGGTGGCTCTCCTACTTTTTGTTTGGTTAGCATGGAAATACCCACAATATCGTCCAAAATTTAATGGGATAGGCAAAGCACTACTCATTTTTTTGGCGGTTTTGCTCATGAGTACAATAGCGGGCGTGGATCCATTTTTTAGTTTTTGGAGCGATTTCTCTAGATCTACAGGTGATCTCATGTGGTTTCATTTGGTTGCCATTTTTATCGTAGCCACAAGCGTGTTTCAAACGCAGAAGGACTGGTATAGGGTATTTTTTATTTCTTCCCTCGTCGCATTATTGGTGGTTGCGGCGCATTTTTTGGGGCGACTTGGAATAAGTCTTTTTATAAACGCAAAAAGCGGTTCGACGTTTGGAAACTCGACTTTTTTTGGTACATATCTTCTTTTTCAAATCTTTTTTTCGGTTTATCTCTTCACACAATCCAAAAGAAAATTTTTACGTCTGTACGCCATAGGTTCGTTTCTTGTTTTTGTAGGTACACTGTTTTCGATTGATGCAAACGCGGCTCAGCTTTCACTGATAGGAGGCCTGGTATTGCTGGTATCTCTTTTGCTGATAAGTCTTGGGAGATCTCGCTTGCAACGTATTTCCGGGTCCGTGATTCTTGGGGGTCTGTTCTTTGTGTTTATCAGCGTATCCTTACTGCTGTTTCAGCCAAACAGCCTCGCCCGCCAGTGGTTTGTTCAACAGTCTTCAGGTTCGCGCTTTGTTATTTGGGATATGGCTTGGCAAGGGATAAAGGAGCGGTCATGGTTAGGGTGGGGTCCTGAAAATTTTGAAGCTGTTGCCCTGAAATATTTTGATCCTTGCCTCGGGTCGATAGAGTGTGGAGGGGAGATGTGGTTTGATAAGGCACACAATATTATTTTTGATGTTGCCGTTGGTTCTGGGTTGATTGGACTGTTTGCGTATCTTCTTTTGTTGGGTACGGCTATTGCTCACCTATGGAAGTCGCCATTCAAATACAATCAAAAGAACGCGATACCAGCCATTTTTACGACGATTTTATTGGTTTATTTTGTCCAGAACCTTGCATCGTTTGATGTCGTGACGTCTCTCCTCTTTTTCACACTACTTTTGTCAGCCATAAGTTCAGTGAATGGCACCGTATTTGTTGGAGATGAGACATCTTCGCTTGGAGAAAAAAAATCAGCTTCAGTCGTTGTGCCATTGTTAGTGACCGGCGTGTTTTCACTTCCATTTTTCTTTTTTGTCGTCCAGCCCATTCAAGGGAATCTTACGACCCTCAAAGCCGTCGAACCACAGCCCATGCAACAGCATCTCCTTGATTACGAACGTGGGCTTTCTCTCTCTCCAATGGGAATTGATCGACGAAGAGTGTATCTGGCTCATTCTACGGCGAAATTTCTTTGGTCAACTTCGCCTGCAAGTATCGAAGGTATTCAAACGTATATCCAACAAGAATTTGGGATGGCGGAGCGATCGCTCCAAGATTCTTTGGAAAGGTCACCGAGAATTTTGCAGACGTACATCGCGCTTGGCATGTTGTACCAGGTTGAGGCGAGGCTTTTCGATGACCAAATCTATACAAGTGCCGAGGACGTTCTATCCAAGACCATCGAGTTGAGTCCACGACATCCATCGCCCAAATGGGCTCTCGCTTCCGTGTATCTTGAAGAGGGAAAATTTGAGGAAGCCGTCAGGTTGACGCAGGAAGCTGTGGATCTCAATCCTCGAGTCGAAAAAGCACAGTTCCTTCACCTTGTTGCCCTAAAGTTTTTGGGAAACGATGTGCGTTTTGAAAAGGCTCTCCAAGTAGCCTTGTCGTCCCAGCCCAGCGATGTCATGGCTCGTGAAATTGAAACCCTCTTGACGATAGAGGATTTTGACGCGGAGAAATTTGATTTATTGTATTTGTACTATCTCTAGACTTACTGGCTATGCCTGTACGTGAAAATCGCCCACCGCTCAGCCTTCGCTTGGTTCGATTTGGATTGATGGCGCTTCTTTTCACGCCACTCATGTATGCGAGACAATTTTATTACCCCGTTACAGCTTCTAAGTATTTTTTCTTCCTCACGATTGTTGAGCTGACTTTTCTCTGTTTTCTCTTTTTACTCTACTTTCATCCAGTATGGAGGCCTAAATTCACTCAGCTAAGCCAGAGCCTCTTTCTGTTTATCGTTGTTATGGGAATCGCCTCACTGCTTGGAGTGAATCCAGGAAATAGTTTTTGGAATTTTGAATCGCGAGAAATAAATTTAATCCTGTGGGCTCACTTAGCCGCGGCGTTTTGGATGCTGATTTTTGTCTTTCGTAGACGAGAGGATTGGCGCCAATTTTTCTTTTTCGCCATGAGCATAGGTTGGGTGGTCTCGTTGGCGGCCATAGCACAACGAATGGGATTCGAAATTTTCGAAGGGCACACACAGGGATCAACACTAGGAAATTCGTCGTTTCTTGGAACATTCTTATTATTCCAGCTGATCTTTTCGGGCTATCTCTTGTTTGACTGTCGTGGAAAGCAACGGATATTTGTCTGGGTGAGTTTTGTCACTTTTCTTATTGCTCTTTTCTTGACCCCAGCGAATGCGTCGATTCTTTCATTTTTGGGTGGGGGCATCTTGTTTCTCGCTCTCGTGTGTCTTTCAAAAGGCGGAATCAAAAAACGGATAGGAATGGCAGTGCTTGGAACGCTCATTCTTCTATTTATTGTGAGTCTCGTTTCGTTATTTTTTCCCGAGAGCGGTATCACAAAGTTTTTTATAGAATATTCGAGCAGGACGCGTTTTGTTCTGTGGGATATTGCCTGGAAAGGATTTCTTGAACGTCCTTGGTTCGGATGGGGGATTGAAAATTATCGAGACCTTTTTGCTCAATTCTATAATTCCTGTCTTGGCTCGTCTGTTTGTGGTGGAGAAGTATGGTTTGACCGTGCACACAATAAAGTTTTGGATCTTCTTGTTGAAACAGGGGTTGTGGGGTTGTTTAGCTACATAGGCATTTTCATCCTTTCATTTGTCGGGATTTGGAAGGCTTATCGGGCGCAGATTATCCCTGGGAGCATCTGTGCATTAATCGCCGCCGGGTTGGCATCTTATTTGGTTCAAGATCTCAGCGTATTCGACACACTGACAAGTTATTTTTATTGGCTCTGTTTGGTTGCGCTTGTGAGTTATTGGTGGACTTTGTCAGATCGAAAAAAGGAAACCACGAAAGAAGTGAAAGCCCAAACAGGAGACTGGGTCGGAGTGGCTGTTGGAGTTTTCACGCTTGTCACTCCCGTGATCTGGTTTTTTGTTGTCCTACAACCAGCTCGTGCTGATATTGCTACACGATCCGCCGCGGAAGACCGGCAAATGGGTACACGCTTAGAAGCCTATGAAACGGCTGTGACGCTCTCGTCATTTTGGCAGGATCAACGTCGATCGTATTTGGCCGCTCAAACCGCAACGGTTATTTGGGATGCTCAAGATAAAGAAAAAGGGAGGGTCTTTTTTCAAAAAGAACTTTCATTGTCTGAGCAAGCGCTTCGTGACACGATCAAGCATAGCCCGATGTATCTTCGTGCTTACTTAGACCTTGGATTTATCTATCTTACAAACGCCCGTTATTTCAATGAGCAAAGTTACGGACAAGCAGAGGAGATCCTTCAGGAGGCATTAAAGAAATTCCCCAACAACCAGTTTTCTTATTGGGCGCTTGTGATGCTGTATCTGGATAAGACGGAGTCGGAAAAAGCCATCCCGTTGGCGGAAGCGGCCCTAAATCTTGATCGCCGCGTGACAGCCTCACATATCCGACGCTATATTACGTATCTGCTTGCGGGGGATGAGGATGCCCTTCAAAAGACAAAAAATGAAACACTCGAAGAATACCCGACCCTTTCAGAGGCGATTGAACGTCTTGAATCTATTGATATTGAGACTAACCGTGATCTGCTTCTCATTCGCTTTTACTACGACGCAGGTCTCTAGTCTATGGGCTTTGCTTTTCGGAAAATAACCTTGCTGGTTGGAGATGTTGCTTTGCTCTACGCGAGCTTGTGGTTGGCGCTTTTTATCGGTTTTTGGGGGCGGGTCGATCTTGCCCTTTTTTTGGCGCACGCCGCTGCGTTCACGTTCCTCTACGTGGTTTGGATCGTTGTTTTTTACGTGATGGATCTCTACGACCTGTCGCTGCCGCCAACCTCCACATCCTTTATGACGCGTTATGGGATCGCGATCATGGTTTTGTTTGGAACAGGCGTCCTTTTTTTCTACGCAACCACCCTCACAACGCTCAGTCCAAAAACCAACCTGCTGATCCATGTCCTTCTTTTCGGCCTGCTTGCGTATCTGTGGCGACTGCTTTTCTCTGCGAAAATTTCTCCCTTGGTTCCCTGGCGGATCGGTCTTCTAGATCTTCAAGACCAAGACGGAGAGCTCAAAGATGTCATCCAGTCGCTCAAGCATCATGGCTATGAGTCGACGATGCTTGCATCTCACGGTCAAGATTTGGCACAGCAGATTCAACATCACGCGCTGAATGTCGTGATTCTCCCAGTGTCCTTTTTGAACGAAGGTGATCATATCCAAACGCTCTACGCCTGTCTCGGGACGGGGGTGACCTTCTTGGATCTTGCGCAAGCCTATGAATTATTTGCGCGCAGGATTCCACTTTCCACGATTGATCATGAGTGGTTTATCCGCAACGTCCAGGAACGGGAGCATGGATTGTATCAGCGTCTCAAGCGTGGGTTTGATCTGTCAGCCGCTACGTTGATTTTGCTTTTGACGCTTCCTGTGTGGCTCTTGGTCGCCCTGGCAATAAAGCTCGAAGGCGGAGATGTTTTTTACGTCCAGGAGCGTGTCGGAAAAAATCGCCAGCCGTTCCTCATCAAAAAATTTCGTACGATGCGAACCGATGCGGAAGCGGCTGGGGCGCAGTGGGCGACAAGGGATGATGCGCGTGTCACGCGCGTTGGGAAGATGTTGCGCGCCAGTCACTTGGACGAGCTTCCGCAGATGTTGAACGTCTTGAAAGGGGAGTTGAGTTTGGTGGGTCCTCGTCCTGAGCGTCCCGTGTTTGTCACGACCCTCGAACAAGAAATCCCGCATTATCGCGTCCGTCATTTTGTGAAACCTGGGTTTACCGGATGGGCGCAAATTAAATTTCGTTATGCCCGTTCGGTCACGGACTCACGGAGAAAATTCGAATACGACTTGTACTACGTCAAGAATCGGTCGCTCATCTTAGATTTTTTGATTTTACTCAAGACTGTTCAGCTTTTATTCAGGCGGGAACAGTAGAATTTTGGCTGTGGAAAACTTTTTTGACTATGCTGGCGTGGTCAGAATAGATGGATGTAGGTAGGAAGTAGGAATTTGGAAGTTGGAAGAAGGAATGTCAGTTTGAAAAAAATAACCTGATCCACTTATTCTTTTTTTTACATTCCTACTTCCTACTTCCAACCTCCAACCTCCAATTTCCACTAGTTATACACAGACTTTCTTTGTAGCTCTTGCGCGTTGCATGTATAATTTCTGTGAACTTTTTTGATGTCACGCGCCATCAAAATCCTTTTACATTTAACCGCCCTAAAAAATTTTCTTATGAAGAAGATTGCCGTCCTCTTCCTCGGACTCGCGATGGGAATCGCGAACGTTGGCATCCCAGCGGCGCACGCCGGTTCAACGGCCACGTTGTCGTTGTCTCCAACCAACACGTCCGTTGAAACAGGGGACTCTTTTAGTTTAAGTGTGCTCGTGGACGCTAACGACGAGTCGCTCGACACGGTTCGTGTCGATTTGAGCTTCGACCCAGACCTTGTCGAGGTGCTCTCATTTGACCTGGGAAGTTTGTTTCCAAACCTCTCGCCGTCCAATGACATCGACAATGATGCAGGAACACTCAGCTACGGCGCGTTCAAATTCGGGACGCCGGTGACCAGTGCAGGGACGCTTGCCACCGTAACGTTCCATGCCCTCTCGGCCGGCAAGGCGACCGTCGCTGTTAAAAGCTCATCACGATTGATTGACGACGGAGATGAAACAATCAATACGAGCTCGCTTGGCAAGTCTGTGGTCACAATTACGGGCGCTACGGTTGGATCTGAAGCTCCAGAGGGGACATCGACAGGAACCGAAACCACGACGTCTGCCTCACTTGAACAGCAGGCGCTCGTGTACTTTGGCGCTTTTTATGCGCGCATGCCTTCTTCAGCGAACGACTGGGCGGCTCTGCACTGTATCGCTTACGGTGGTTGCAAAGGAAGTCCACGCGATTTGGCGGCTGAACAAGCCGCACTGGTCATCTTCGGCGCCAAGTACGCCAAGATGCCGTCTACCGACATGGAGTGGAACGTGATTGACACGCTTGCCTATACAGACTTCTTGGACGAGGGCGAAGCCGTTGTTGAAGAGGAAGCCCCAGCAGAGGAAGAAGTCGTGGCAGAGGAAGAAGTTGTCGTGGAAGAAAGCGAGTTGAGTCTTGAAGCGCAAGGCCTTGTCTACTTCGGCGCCTTCTATGGACGTATGCCATCCTCTGACAACGACTGGTCGGCCCTGCACTGTATTGCCTACGGTGGCTGTAAGGGTGATCCGCGAGACCTCGCAGCCGAGCAAGCATCGCTTGTGATCTTCGGCGCCAAGTACGCCAAGATGCCTTCGACCTCCATGGAGTGGAACGTGATTGACACGCTTGCCTATACAGACTTCTTGGACGAGGGCGAAGCCGTTGTTGAAGAGGAAGCCCCAGCAGAGGAAGAAGTCGTGGCAGAGGAGTCAGAACTCACGCTTGAACAGCAGGCCATTGGTTGGTTTGGCAAGCTGACAGGTCGTCTCCCATCGGGGGATGCTGATTGGGTCGCTGTTGACTATATGGTCAATGGCTATACGCCAAGCGAGGATGAGAGGGATTTGGAAGCAGAGTCCGCGGCCATCACGACATTTGTTGGCAAATTCGGTTATCTCCCAAGCTCTGATCAGGACTGGAATATCGTTGCCGCGATTGCTTATTCAGGAGCGTTTTAATCGCGTGAGCACTCTGCACATATGACTTATAAAAAATTGCCAATGCTCCTGGTGGCGCTCACGCTGGTGGCGTTTCCTTGGAGTGCAGGCGCAACCGTCTCCTCGACGACCTACCAGATAAATCCTGAGCAAGGGTTCCTCTCGCCAAGCGCGAACGGGGGAGCGAACGCATCGGGGATGTTAACATCAACCAGCTATCGCGCGCAGGGGGCCGTTGAGCCATACACCGGCTCTCAGACAACGACGAGCTATCAACAACAAGGTGGAGGCGCGTTCCAATTCTACTGTGGTGATGGGTTCCGTGATGCTTCTGAAACCTGTGACGGCGCAGATTTGAACAGCGCCACGTGTCAGAGCCAGGGATTTGAAGCGGGAACACTCTCGTGTAGTTCAGCCTGCGCGTATACGACTTCTTCGTGTACGACTGCTTCGGGCGGCGGAGGCGGTGGCGGAGGCGGCGGGTCAGCGCTGAGCACAACGCCAGACGAACCAGAAGTTTCAGACGATATTGCCTCGCTTGAGTTCACGTACTCCACGAGTTTCCTCCTGTACGGAAGCATGGACACGGATACGGATGCGCTCACGGTGAATGGTTCCTCGGAAGATGTGGAGCTCATCGATGAGGATTCCTGGAAAGCGATGGTTTCGCTCTCTTACGGACTGAACACCTTCACCTTGGTGGCAAGCCAAGGGACAAAAGATTCAAGTGAAACCGTTTTTGAACTGTATCGAAGATTGATTGGCGATATCACAGGCAACGATACCGTTGACGATTACGACCTGAGTAAACTCGTAGGACTCTGGGGCAAAGATGACAGTTCAGGGGACTTTAATGGGGACGAGATCGTCGACGATTACGACTTCTCGATGATGGTGGCGCGCTGGGGAACGAGCGTCTAGAAAAGAAAAATAGTTGGCTTCGATGAGGGACATGTCGCCTCAACATGGTTTTGAACCGACATGTCCCTCATCGAGCCGACAGTGATAGGAGGGAAAGAATAGCATTATGAAACAATTCCTTTCCGTTCTGGTTGTCGTCATAGCGCTCATGGTCCCTGGGACATCCCAGGCCGCCGGAGCCGCATCGATGAGTCTGGACCAAGCAAGCTACTCGGTAGAACGTGGAGAACAGTTCGACGTTACCGTGAGTGTGGATCCCAATGGGGAATCGCTGGACACGGTGCGCTCGGTGGTCACGTTTGACCCGGCGCTTGTACAAGTTCGAAACGTCTCCCTTGTAGGTGCGTTCGATCGTATCGCGCCAGGCAATGAGTACAACAACGAGACAGGAAAAGTTTCATGGGGAGCTTTCACGCTTGAAGGCCCCGTGACCTCGCAGGGATCGTTCATGACCATCACATTCCTCGCTCTGCAAGAGGGGAGCGGTGACGTGGAAATCTCTGCTGACTCACGGGCCATCGCCAATGGCGAAGAGAAAATTGATACGGGGAGCCTGGGCCGTTCAACGGTGAGTGTATCGGCATCGAGCACGGCAGAGGCCGGAGGGGCGCTCATCGTGATCGAGAGCCCGAGTCATCCAAACGATGTCGACTGGGTCGCCGTAAATGATGTCGGGTTTACCTGGACAGCCTTGCAAGGGGACAGCGAGATCACGGCGTACTACTACACGTTTGATGATGCCTCAGATTCTGAACCCACAACCTACCTTGCTTCCACGACGTCGGAACTCTCATTTACGGGCGTTTCCGACGGTGTGCATTACTTGCACCTCAAAGGCGTGCAAGCCAATGGGAAGCAGACGGCCGTGGCCCATCGACGAGTGAACGTGGATATCACGGCGCCCCATGCCATTGAGCTTCTGGCGCAGACCAACAAGATTTTGGAAGGGGAATCAGCTTGGTTCACCTTCGGGACGATTGATGACACTTCAGGGGTCGTGCAGTACCAGATCGCGATCAACAACAGCGAGTACCAGGTGCAGGAAAGCCCGCTGGAAATGACGGATTTGCAGGTCGGAACGTACTTTTTCCGAGTGGCGGCCCTTGATCGCGCGGGAAATGCCTCGTATGGAAGTACGTCGGTCCGCGTGTATCCGGAAGGCACAGACCTGAGTCGACCGGAGGGATTTGTAGAGAACCAAGAGATCTCAGCCATCGCACGCGCAGGGGAAATAGCAAAGGGTTTGTCATCCTCAATGAAGCTGTTGATAAGTTTGATCTTGGGAGGAATCGTCGTTGTTGGTATAATTTGCGCAAAGAAAAGAAAAAATAGACCTTCCTAAACTCGATGAGATTTGCTTGAACGGGCTGGCAGCCTCTGAAACGTACTGAAACGTACGTTGAAGAGGTGCCTGGGTGCCCGTGAAAGCAAAGATCGCGAGTTTAGCAAGGTCAAAAACATAATTAAACTCTCATGGATCCAGGCATAAGCTAAGTGATTTGGTGAAGATGCAACAAGGCACTTTGTTTGCCTTGCGTTTCTCACGTTAGGGAATCGAGTTGTTTCTTCACCAGAATCACTGAGCCCTTCGATCCGTTTTAAATAATTCTCGAGTCTTCTCAAGACTCCACGCATCACAATCGTATGCGAACCGCCAAACTTATTCTGCACACGTTTGTGGCAGCAGCCATGGTGTTCTCCACTCTGGCTATTGCCCTCCTTGCAGTACCGTCCTCTGCCCAAGCGCAGGTCCCGACTTCGATCGGGTACAACGGACGCCTTTTTAACTCATCTGGTACGGCCCTTACGGGAACGTACTACTTCTGGTTTGATTTGGAGAGCGCGCTCACCGGTGGAACGACGGCGAGCTCCAACATCCAAGGAACAAACTTTCTTGCGACTCCAACGTCGGCCATCACGGTCACCAACGGATTCTTCTCTTTGCAGATTCCGCTTGGGACAAGTCTTTCCGATTTTTCGGATAATCTTTTCCTTGAGTTGAAAGTGAACTCATCCGATGCGGTTGGAACTGCCGAAACACTCTCACCGCGCGTGGAGGTTACCAAGACGCCATATTCTATCTTCACTCAAGCGATTGAGAACGCCGCAACAGCTCCGACCGATGACGCGTTTGATGGCCGTTTGTTCTATGACACAGCTGCCGACAAGATCCGTTTTTACGATGGCGACTCCTGGAATTTTGTTGAAGCCATTACGGACACAGCAACCCTGACCATGGACAACTCAGCGGCGACAGCCGTAAACATTGGCACTGGTGCGGTCGCAAAGACGGTGACGATTGGTAACGGTACAGGCGCAACGTCTGTCGTGTTGAACGCCGGTACTGGTGCACTCGACATTGGTACCAACCTCTTTGCTCACAATGTGACCATCGGTAACACCACTGGAGGCACGGCTGTTCAAATAAACACCGGAACCGGTGGTTTTGGCGTTGATGGTCCAGAGTTTGATATTACGGCTGGGACAGGATCTATCGTAATTAACGATAGTGCCGATGCCGGCTCTGTGACAGTCGAAGGCACAAACCTTGACATCAACTCTCTTGACTTCGTTGGCGCTGGAGCGATCACCTCTGCGGCGGCGACGACGTTGAGCCTGACGTCAGGAACGACTGCCGCTGTTTCAGTGGACTCTGGATCAACCGGCGCGGTGAACCTGGGTACTGGCGCATCGGCAAAGACGATTACGATTGGAAATGCCGCTTCCACAGAATCAGAAATCAATGCGCTGCTCGTTGACATCAATGGTGGGACTGGCGGTATCACCATCGATGGCGGCGCGGCTTCAAACTTTACAACCTCCGTAAGCACGCTCACGCTTTCAACAAGTGCTGGCGGCACTTCTTCCAGCGTGATTGTGCGCTCGGTTGATACATCAAGCGACGCGATTTACTTGGATGCAGATGGCGCGACTGGAGCTGGCGTCTATATTGATGCATACGATGGGACAACCAACACAACAGGCGCCGTGACGATCGACGGGTCCTCCGTGGGTATCAACAGCTTCGGTTCAACGGGTATTGGTATTTCCGCTGCTGACTCCGGCCCCATTGCCATTGCCACCTCAGGCGCCGCACTTTCCATCACGGGTGGCGGTACCAATGGAACGGTAAGCATCAGCAGTACGCTTCAGGACGTCACTATCGAAACTGTTGCCTCTAGCCGCACCATCAGTATTGGCGCAAGCGTGACTCCAACAACCAGAACGATCAACGTCGGCACTGGAACGGGAACAGACACGATCAATTTTGGCGACACGACAGGATCGGATCAATACAACATCACATCGGGTGAGAGCACCAACGACATCGTTGATGTCTCGTTTGCTTCCCTGACGACCGCGGATGCGTTTGACATCGATACGGCCGCCCTGACATCGGGTGATGTCTTTGACATTACTCCAGGCGCGGTTCGCACAGGCGGAGCAGCCATTCATATTACGGATGACTCATTGGCGGCTGCTGTAACAGGCGATCTTATCCAGTTGGATATTGCCGGTACGACAGATACCAACACGATTGATGTGGACGTGACTGGTGCTGTGGCCATTTCTGGAAACCTTATCGATCTGACGTACTCGGGCGCGGCTCATACTGGTAATGCCATCGACCTCAACATGGGCAC
>JACRJW010000095.1 GCA_016235605.1 Candidatus Uhrbacteria bacterium
CAGATGACGTGGTATTCCGTTCTATAGGCCGTGTGACCTGAGAACCGTATTTCCATACGTTCACCAGCATACCAAAGTACCTCCGCCGAGTGGTATCATTCACCCACGCCTAAAGGCGTGGTGCTCTGACGAGTTGATAGATAAAAGGCTTATTGCCTTTCACTAGCGTACGCTTCGACGGAGGCCATGCGGTAACCCTAATTGCTGCAATTGTAACAGATACGTTGCAAAACAGATTTCATCCCATCCCTTTGACACCTCGTTTTTGTCCTGCTAAGCTTCATCAGCTTGGACAACTTCATCCTCCAGGCATTGGGTGTCACATGTTCATCTTGCAGGCTGTCCTGCTCGTCAGTTTCCCGGCCAGCCTTTCGGGCTGTGCGCAGGAAACGCCCGGGTCCGTGGATACGGCCGACAATATCCTGAACGCCGACGGCGAGTATGACGGCATGGAGCTCGGAGTCGAAGCGGACGCCAAGGGAAGCGTCACCAAGACGTACTACATCTACAACCCGACGAGTGGTGGATGTTCGAGCGCGCTCAAGCTCACCGCGAAGGGTACGAAGATCACCAAGATCGTGCCTTTGGGGTGTGTGGTCAACGGCACGGGTGCGACCGCGCATCCGAGCTGGACGACGCTTACCTCGGGCGGGACCTCACCGCTCTCCGCGACCTGGTACGACCGCAAGTACGACACGTTCACCACCGCGGCGACCTCGGCCAACTGGTACGACTGGTGCGGCAGCACTGACCTTGTGACCGTGAAGGTGACCGGCACGAGCGTCTCGAGTCTCTCCTACTGGTTCACCGACAGCTCGAGCTGCGTGTTCTAAGCTACGTTCTTCCGTAGTCTCCCGACAACGGGTCCCGGATAAAACGTTCCGGAGCCCGTTTTTTAAAAAGCTTTTCGTATGCTCAAGGGAAAAATAATTTCCATCGCCGTCGTAACGCTCATCACCTTTTTTGGTTTTCTTTTTTTCTTTTTCCAGAGAAACACAACTGACAAAACGGAACTACCTTCCGCATCGGGAAACGTTCATGCTCCAGAGTCCACCCCCGGCGACGATGTTGAGGTTGAAAGGGACATGATGACAAGCGATAATGTCCGACTGCATTATTGGTTTTACAATCGCGGTACGGCCACTGTCACTATTTTTCTTCATGGCGGTCCCGGACGAGAGACCTATGATTTTCGTGACACGTACATGCCGGATAATTATGCCGATCGTTTTGGATCTCTGCTTCTTTTTGATCAGCGCGGAGGCGGGCGTTCAGATACATTGCAGACAAATCCTCATCTGCAAAAAAGCAGTATGACATTCGCCCGGTTCATTCAAGACATTAACGAGCTGCGTGATTATGTGATTCCCGGCCATCACGCGATTATTTGGGGCCGTTCTTTTGGCGGCCTTCTTGCGGCCGCTTATGCGGCTTCAAATCCAGTTGGAGTGGAGGCGTACGTACTTTTCTCTCCCGGATATTTTGATAAAAGCATCAGTGATAAAGGAAACGAGCAGATTAATGCGTTGAACAACGGCATTCAGCTCATTGATGATTTCGTGACCGTGAAGGCATTAAAAAAAGAGCAGGCTCTTATTGCTGAAGAATATAAACATCGCCCCAAGCATGATCCTGGTTCTGCGCAGAGGTCGACTACGGATGTTGGTGACGCGATGAATGAAAATGAGCAACTCCTTACAAAAAATAATTTTCCGTTGCTGACAGCCATGGCTGACGCGCCTGTTTTTGTCCAATATGGCGGCTATGATGGAATCATTCCGCCACTCGCTATCGAGGCGATGAAGCCGTATTTGCATGGCGCAACATATTTTGAGATTCCCGAAGAGGATCATTTCGCCGCTTACGCGCATCCAGATGAGGTCTATGACGCTCTGAAGGCTTTTTATACGGCGCATCACGTCGAAGGACTTCGATATTAAAGGATCTCATCAATCCGGCTGACAGATGCGCTGACGCCTTCGGGGTCGTAGTCCGTGCTGTTGGTGACGTCGTTTCCAAACGTATATAGGTAGCACACTTCACAGACCTGACCCCATCCCTGAACCCAAAACACGCCACCACAGGGAGGCGTGTTTTGCTTCTCACATCATTTTCTTATCCTTCCTGTGCCATTTCTTTGACTTCTTCGCCGACAACTTTATTTTCAGAGAAGGCCTGCTCGATTTCACCGACGATCTCACGGCTGGCTTCGCGGGCCAGGCGCGCGGCTTTGAAGTCGCCGATGAGTTCGTATTCCATGTCCTCAAATCCGGTTCCGGCTGGGATGAGTCGGCCGATGATGACGTTTTCTTTCAAACCTTCCAGACGATCGACTTTCCCCGTGACCGCGGCGTTGATGAGCACACGCGCGGTTTCTTGGAAGGATGCACTTGAGAGCCACGAGTCAGTCGAGAGTGAGATCTTGGTGATGCCCAAAAACAACTGCTTGGCGTGTGCCTTCTTGTCCCCTTTTTTCAGCCGGTCATTGGCATCTTCAAACGACGCTTTTTCGATGATCTCGCCCGGGAGCAAGTCGGTGTCGCCAGGGTCTTGCACACGCACGCGCGAGAACATCTGGCGGATGATAATTTCGATGTGTTTGTTGTTGAGCTTCTGTCCTTGTGAGGAATAGATGAACTGGATTTCTTTGGAAAGATATTTCTGCACCGCATCCTGGCCTTTGAATTTGAACAGGACTTGCAGATCAAGGTTTCCGTCGGTGAGTGCGTCCCCCGCCTGGATTTCGTCGCCGGTTTTCACGTAGAGCGTATAGCCAGGGGGAATGATGTACTCGCGCACTTTGGTCATCTCGCGGATGAGCGTGATGACGCCGGTTTTTTTCAAAGACACGACGCCGGCGCCTGACGCCACAATTTCTTTGCCATTGGATTTTTTGGCGAGCACGGCGCCTTCTTTTACCTTGTCGCCGTCTTTCACCATCAGCTCTCCGGTCTTCCCGTAGGCGATCGCCTCTTCATCCACGCCTTCGTAGGTGATCCTGACCGACTTCTGTCCTGGGCGGGTGTCGTAGATTTGTTTGCCGGTTCCCGCCTGCACCACTTCACGCGCCGCCGTATCGACTTCCGCTTTTCCCGACACTTCGCTCATGATCGCTTTCTGTTTGGGATTGCGCGCTTCAAAGAGTTCTTCCACGCGCGGCAGACCCTGGGTGATATCTTTTCCGGCGACACCACCGGTGTGGAACGTGCGCATCGTCAGCTGGGTGCCAGGCTCGCCGATCGACTGCGCAGCCATGATGCCGACGCTCGTGCCAAGCTTCACGAGTTTGTTGTAGGCAAGATCATATCCATAACACTTCTGGCACACGCCACGGCGCAGACGGCACGTCATGACTGAGCGCACATGGGCTTCTTGAAGGGACACGCCCGCGGCTTCAATTTCACGGATTTCTTTTTCCGTTATCATCTCACCAGCTTTTACGATCACTTTGCGCCCGCCTGGCTTTTTCACGTCCGAGAGCACATAGCGACCAAGGATACGCACGATGAGCGGCTCGCCGATTTCTTCTGATTCCTTGTGCGTGAGGACCACACCTTTATCATCTCCACAATCTTCTTGCCGCACAATCACGTCTTGGGCGACATCCACAAGACGGCGGGTGAGATATCCGGCGTTGGCTGTACGCAGGGCGGTATCGGTAAGACCCTTGCGCACACCGTGGCTTGAGATAAAAAATTCCAAAACATCGTAGCCTTCCTTAAACGAAGACTTCACCGGCAGCTCGATAATTTCTCCAGCCGGGTTTGCGACCAACCCTTTCATCCCGACCATCTGCGTCATCTGGCCCCAGGATCCACGCGCGCCGGATTCAATCATTGTGTAAGCTGGGTTATCTTTTGGCAGGGCTTTCTTCGCTTCAGCCGCAATGCGGTCTTTAATTTCGTTCCAGACTTTAATGATGGAGGAATGGCGCTCAGTTCCTGTCAAGAGTCCCTGATCAAAATAATCGTTCACCTCGCGCACGCGCGTGTCGCCTTCTGAAAGCAACGCAGGCTTCCCCGGAACCTCCGGAAGATTTGCCATCCCCCAGGAGTAGCCCGCGCGGGTGGAATACTTAAATCCAATTTCTTTCAGGCGATCCAAAAACTCAGCCGTCTTTTCAGAACCGTGCAATTCCAGATAGTACTTCACAATTCCCGCGAGCTCTTTCTTTCCCATGGTCTGGTTCATGTACGGAACCTCCTTGGGGAACTGGGCGTTTACAAGAAGTCGGCCAGGAGTCGTGATCATCAAGTGGCCCTCGTCCATACGAACCACCACCCAGTCGCGCAAGGACAATTTTTCATTTTGAACGGCGTAGAGCGCGTCGGTTTCGCTGGCAAACGTCGGGAGGCCTTCACGCGATTCCGGCATGGGGGTTGGTTCCATCGAGAGATAGAAAATGCCCCAGGCAATATCTTTTCCAGGCGTGGCTACCGGCCCGCCAAAAGAAGGCTTGAGCAGGTTTTTGGTCGCGAGCATGAGCTCACGCGCTTCGGCGCGCGCTTCTTCGGTGAGCGGTACGTGGACCGCCATCTGGTCCCCATCGAAGTCGGCGTTGTAGGCGTCACAGACCAGCGGATGGATCTGGATCGCTTTGCCCTCGATGAGCGTCGGGTGGAAGGCCTGGATGCCAAGACGGTGCAAGGTCGGCGCGAGTTTCAAGAGCACAAACTCATCTTTCGTCACCTCTTCCAAAATATCCCAAGTCTCAGGCCGGTCACTTTCAATAAATCGGTTGGCGCTCCGGATGTTATGGACGTACTCGCGCTCAATCAATTTGGAGATGACAAACGGTTTGAATAACTCAAGCGCCATCTTTTTTGGGATGCCGCACTGGCCCAAATGCAAATGCGGGCCCACAACAATGACGGAGCGTCCCGAATAATCGATACGTTTCCCAAGCAAGTTCTGGCGGAAGCGCCCTTGCTTTCCTTTGAGCTGGTCAGCGAGCGATTTGAGCTGGCGCTTTTTCCCTGTGGCAGCGATCACGGTTTTGCTGTGGCGCGCGGAGTTGTCGATGAGGGAATCCACGGCTTCTTGCAGCATGCGTTTTTCATTCCTGGAAATGACTTCCGGTGCGTTCAATTCATACAGGCGTCGCAGACGGTTATTGCGGTTGATGACGCGACGGTACAAGTCGTTCAAGTCAGACGTGGCAAACCGTCCTCCGTCAAGCGGCACCATCGGACGCAGGTCTGGCGGGATGACGGGAAGCGCGTTTAAGACCATCCATTCGGGTTTGATCGAGTTGATGGAAAACGCTTTCAAGAGTTTCACGCGGCGCAACAAGCGATTGCGCTTGGTTTTCGTTGCTGTTTTGAGTTCTTCCTCAATCGCCTTCATTGTCTCGTCCACATTCACGCGCTTTAACATGTCTTTCACGGCCTCGGCCCCGATGTTGGCTTCAAACACGTGGCCATATTTCAAAGACCACTCGTGATAGGTCTGCTCGGGAATAATCGACATCACCTTCATCGACTTCAAATCCTCCATGACTATTTCATAATCTTCCTCAAGCTCTGAAAGTTTCGTGTCGCGAATTTCTTCCAGCCGTTTGGTTTCTTTATCAATCGCTTTCTTGTCCTCTCCGTGCTTTTGTGCGAGACGGCCTGTGTCGCGCGCAAATTCCCCTTCGATCATTTTCTGTTTGCTCTTGCGTTCGGTCTTCACCTGTTCGATCGTGGCTTCTTTCGCCACTTCGTTCACATCGGTCACCAAAAATGAAGCGAAATAAATCACCTTCTCCAAACTTTGGATGGAGAGATCCAGAATGGTGCCAATCTTCGATGGCACTCCGCGCAAAAACCAAATGTGCGTGATGGGAGCCGCCAGCTCGATATGCGCCATACGCTCACGCCTGACGATCGAGTGGGTGACCTCCACGCCGCACTTGTCGCAAATGATTCCCTTATAGCGGATTTTTTTGTACTTGCCGCAGTAGCACTCCCAATCTTTGGACGGCCCGAAAATTTCCTCAGCAAACAATCCTTGCTTCTCAGGTTTTTGCGTGCGGTAATTGATGGTCTCGGGCTTGCTTACCTCGCCAAACGACCAGGAACGGATCACCTCAGGGGAGGCGAGGCGCAGGCGGATCGAGTCGAAGTCGGTGGATTTGAGCGCGTCTTGTTTTTTAAACATAGACTATTTGGCGGATTTACTGACGATCTTCTTTTCACCGGGAAGCTCGACCTTTCCTCCCTCTTTCAAGAGTTCGACATCCATACACAGGCCCTTGAGCTCACGCACGAGCACGTTGAACGATTCGGGAATGTTGACTTTACGGATCGGTTCGCCTTTGATGATGGCCTCATACGCCTTGGAGCGTCCCGGGACGTCATCGGATTTGATCGTGAGGATTTCCTGCAGGGTATGCGCCGCGCCATAGGCCTCCAGCGCCCACACTTCCATTTCTCCAAAACGCTGTCCGCCGAACTGGGCTTTTCCTCCCAGCGGCTGTTGGGTGATGAGCGAATAGGGACCAATCGAGCGCTGGTGCATTTTGTCCTCGACCATGTGGGAGAGCTTCAAGATGTACATGTAGCCAATCGTAATTTTGTTTTCAAACGCATCTCCGGTGCGGCCATCATAAAGCGTTTCTTGTCCGGATTCAGGCAAACCTGCCCGCACAAGTTCGGAGTGGATGTCAGCTTCAGGCACCCCATTTAAGACAGGCGTCGTCACGTTGTAGCCAAGCGCGTTTGCGGCCAGTCCCAAGTGCACCTCAAGGATCTGTCCCAAGTTCATGCGGGAAACGATTCCAAGCGGGGTCAGGATAATGTCGGCCGGCGTGCCGTCCTGCAAAAATGGCATGTCCGCGATCGGGACCACACGGCTGATGACTCCTTTATTTCCATGGCGGCCGGCGACCTTGTCTCCCACCTGGATTTTACGCAAGTCGGCAATAGTCACTTGGATGGACTTGATGACCCCAGGCGACAATTTGTCGCCTTCCTCGCGCGAAAACACGGTCACGGCCACAACCTTTCCATGTTCGCCGTGCTCCAAGTACATGCTGGAGTCACGCACGTCGCGGGCCTTCTCACCGAAAATCGCGCGCAAGAGTTTTTCTTCCGCGGAAAGTTCTGTTTCGCCTTTGGGGGTAATTTTTCCAACCAAGATGTCGCCGGATTTCACCTCAGCGCCGACACGAATCACGCCTTCAGAATCCAAGTGCAATAATTTTTCTTCCGAGACGTTTGGGATGTCGGAGGTCACCACCTCAGGACCAAGTTTCGTGTCACGCACGTCCAGCGTGTAATGCTCGATGTGAACGGACGTGAAGCGATCGTCGTGCACAAGACGTTCGGAAAAAATCACGGCGTCGTCAAAGTTGTAGCCGTCCCACGCCATGAACGCGACCAAACAGTTTTGACCAAGAGCCAGTTCGCCGTGATCGACCGCGCTTGAGTCGGCAATCACATCTCCCTTGACGACCTTCACGCCTTTTTGCACGACCGGTCGCTGGTTGATGGAGGTCGAGTTATTCGACCGCAAGAATTTTTTCAGCTCGTAACCATGGACATTTTTATTTTTGTCGGTTATTTCAACGATCGCGCCTTCCACGCGTGTGATTTCCCCAGACTCTTCTGCGACAACGACGTGGCCCGAGTCACGAGCCGAACGCTTCTCGGCTCCGGTCCCAATGATCGGGGCGTCAGGTTTGATGGTGGGCACCGCCTGGCGTTGCATGTTGGTTCCCATCAGCGCGCGCGTGGCGTCGTCGTGCTCCAGAAATGGGATCAAGGCCGTGCCGATCGACACGATTTGTTTGCTCGAGACGTCCATATAATCCACTTCGTTTTGAGGGACAATTTTTGGTTCACCAAAACGACGGGCGCCGACGAACTCCTCGAGGAAGTATCCTTTTTCGTCCACACGCACCGTAGAAGGCACAGTCACGGAACGCTCTTCACGGAAGGCGTTGATATATTCGACCTCGTCGGTCACGCGTGACAGGGTCTTTCCGTTTTTTTCTTCTTTGACCACTTTGCGGTACGGCGTCTCGATAAATCCGTAATCGTTGATGACCGCGTAGGAAGCCAAGTGGCCGATGAGGCCGATGTTTGGTCCCTCAGGAGTGGCGATGGGACAGATGCGGCCGTAGTGGGTTGGGTGCACGTCGCGCACTTCAAACCCGGCGCGCTCACGGGAAAGTCCGCCAGGCCCCATCGCAGACAAGCGACGCTTGTGTTCGAGCTCGGCCAAGGGATTGGTCTGGTCCATGAACTGCGAAAGTTGCGAGGACATAAAAAATTCGCGCACGGCGCCGATCACGGGACGCGCGTTGATCAGCCGCCCTGGCGTCAGTGTCTCGATGTCACGGGTGGACATGCGGTCGCGCACAATGCGTTCCATGCGGGCGAGCCCTACGCGGAACCGTCCCTGGATGAGCTCCCCCACGGCACGCACGCGGCGGTTGCCAAGATGGTCCACGTCGTCTGGTTCTTCTTGGTTGATATTGAGTCGGATCACCTCGCGGATAATTTTGACAAGGTCTTCGGCCTTGATAATACGGTTTTCTTCCACCGCGACCATCTCTGGCGTGACATCCAAATTAAAACGCAAATTGAATTTGTAGCGGCCGACTTTCCCCAAATCGTAACGATCGAAATTGAAAAACATCGAGTGGATCAAGCTCTTGGCGTTATCAGCCGTGGCGCGGTCACCCGGGCGGATGCGTTTGTACACTTCGATCAGCCCTTCGTCTTCGGTTTTGGAGATGTCTTTGTTGAGGGTCGCTTCGATGTAATGGTTGGTCGGGTGGACATCGATGTCTTTGAACAAATCAATGATCGCTTGGTCTTCGTGCACACCAAACGCACGCAGCAGCGCGGTCACCGCCACTTTGCGCTTGCGGTCGATCTTCACCCAGATGACATTCTTGGCATCGGTTTCAAACTCAAGCCAGGCGCCGCGGTTGGGAATGATCTTTGCGCCATAGTAGCGTCGTCCGCGATACACGTCCGCGGTAAAAAAAGCGCCAGCCGAGCGCACCAACTGTGAGACGACCACACGCTCAACGCCGTTGATGACAAATGTCCCCCGTGGCGTCATGAGTGGAAGATCACCCAAATAGATCTCCTGTTCTTTCACGTCCTTGGTGCGCATGTTCACCAGCCGCGTCTTCACGCGCAGCGGCGCCTCAAACGTCACGTTCTTCATGCGAGACGTCTTTTCGTCGAACTTCGGCTCGTCCAAATAATAGTCGTCAAAAAAGAGCTGCAAATCACGGCCGATAAAATCCGTGATCGGCGAGATCTCTTCAAAGAGCTCGCGGATGCCTTCTTCGTAAAACCAACGGTAAGAACGGCGTTGGACTTCGATAAGGTCTGGCACGTCAACGGCATCTGGAACGGCATTTCCAAACGTCTTGCGTTCCCGCGTCTTCACAGGGGTGCGGCGATAGATTGGGGGCATAAAAAACAAAAAAGCACACTCGTTATGAGTGCCTCTTGGTTATTGAAGCGTGGAGGGGTTAAGCACCATCAGAGAATTACTAACTAAACTCTCTTAAAAGTGCCTCAACCTGGTTGACCATGCAGCCGTATACGAGGTGGGAGGCCTGTCAAGTTTCGCTAAATTGAGCGAAGGCTTAACGAATGCAGGCAGATAGTAACATGTGATATTTCTCTCGTCAAGCGCCAAATGTGGATCAGGTGTGTGTTGTCAAGAGCACAAGAAAAGACTGTATTTTCAGCTAAAGTCGGAAGCTAAGCTTCCAACTTATCCACAGACAAAAAAGCCCTCCTCTGCCTAAGGCTGCAAAGTAAGGCCACGACGAAAGCCACATCACAACGTTTGAGCATGAGGAGAGAGATTTTGGTCGCTCAGCCTTGCGACGAACGACCTATGCTCGCGATTTTGATACAACAGTTTCGTACCCCACTTCGCAGCCTCAGAAAGACGAGGCGCTTTAACAGACAAATAATAATGCGCCGGAATGAAATAATCAAGATAAACTATTCGATCTGACTCCGAATTGAGACTCGGGGACAGGTAGAATATCGGGTTCATGCGTGAACCCGAGAGTGCTAAACCTCTGCGTGAGGCTGAGCTTCTTTTGAAGAGACGACTCCTTCGTCCATGGTCTCGTCCTGCTGAAGATAGGGCTCGAGATAGAGGCATAGAAGATCCAGAAGCGGGATCTCTACGCGATGTCGCACACCACCGACAGGATCGTTCGTGTAGGGAACCATCCCATCGGGATGATCCGCTGACCAGACACACAAGGCGATCTTTGCCCGTGCCTTGGTCATGACCAAAACGGGCTTTGGAGCCTGCTTGCTTCCCTTGACCGTGTAGGTCTTTCCGTATCGCTCTGCTTGCGGATAGACGATCTTGGGGCGCGGGTCTTCCGGCTCACCGCGAGGCGCGTTGGGAGTGGGAAGCGAGGACTGTGCCTGAACGACCACAACGGGAAGCAGGGCAACCTGTCGCCCTTCGTTCATCTCCCCGTCAAAGTGCCTCGGACGGCAACCACCCGGAAACGGGTTCAGCTCGCCCTGCACGAGCCTGACTCCCTTCACGTGACTCCTGGGTTCACGTGAAACGGCCTGAGAACCTTCCTCTCCTCCACCATCACCACCATCCTTCTTGGGGATGATCGTGTGTGTGGTCCAAAACGCCGCCAGCAAATCCTCAAGCTCGGATTCGGAAGTTCCCAGGCGTGACAGAAGCCCTTGCCTGCCCCTTTGCTTGGGATCCAAGTCGATGGCCTCGCTGAGGATTCCCCTGTACTCCTTGATTTCCTCGTCCATGTCCCCAAGGTCGGCATGCCCACGGATAAACACGAGCAGGTGCTTGAGCTTCTTCATGCGGGCGCCGAATTTGCCAAACCGCGAACGCTTCTTGGCCTCATCACGCACACGCGCGGCCGGACGTGCGGCTTCCAGTGCGGCGATGGACTTTTCGTCCAGTCCAACCTTGAGAGGTTCAACCTTGGGATCGCTCTCACGCCACTCCGGAGGTTGAAGCGCCTTGGGGATGCGCGGCTTGTCGTCGATCCTGGGCTCGCGCCTGGGCGGTGGACGGACAGCGTCGCGGCGCGGCCTCTCCGGCATCACCACGCGCACGCCGGCCATGGAGGGGCCACGATCCCGTGCCTTCGATCTTACGAGCGCAGCAAGATCCAGGGTGGGAACAGACGGGCTCCTGCGAGTTGGAAGGACGAGGGAGCTCTCAGCTGGCTCATCGCAGCCAAGCGCCGCGAGAATGACCGTGAGGGCTCGCTCTGGCGAACCGGTTTTCTTGAGACACACTTGGCAGGTGGCGTTTGTGAGAGCTTCCTCAGCGCTCGTCACCTCGGGGAGAACGACGAGCAGAGGAATCCTTCCTCCACTCACGAGGCTCATGACGCCCTTGACTGGAAATGTCTGCTTGCACCGACAGCACACAACATGTGTCGGCATGATGGTGATGGCCATTGAACGAGTCTCCTCAATGTGGGTTGTTGGGTTTCCCCATCTGAAGTGACGAATCGCCTCATCCTCTCAGATCGGTGGCCGTGACTTGCGTCATCACGGCCCCGTAGTCGAGCTGGGCTCATTCTTGTGTCCTCCCTTTGTGCTTGGGGTTGCGTCGGCGGCCGGTCGCTACATCACGCGCTCGTGTGTGATGGAACCGGCTGGGCGGAACCGGGGCTCCGCGGCTGCGAGGAAGATCCTCTAGGTTGATCGTGATCGTGAGACCACGCTTCCTGTCGGGAACATGCACGGCTCTGGGTGGCCGAGTGCGTTTCTTGCTCATGGCGACTCCTGGTGGTTGAGGGTTCATAAAACGAGTGGTACACGACCAGATCGCTCATCACGATCGTGGAGATCTTCTTCACTGAGAAGATCACTGATCGCGGCGGCCGTTGCCACGGACGCCAGTTCTTCATCGCCGTACATGGCGAGGAACTCTTTGTAAAAAAGCGTAATCAATTCACCCAGCGGAATGGAACCACGAGGGGGCATGGCAAGCCTCCGGCAGTAAAGACGTCCTGGATGGAGCGTCTGATGTCATTATACGCTCGGTAGGAACCGGCAGAAATGACAACAAAAATTAGCAGGAAACCTTGATTCTGTCAATGTGGTAAAATATCCCCATTATGGGTCGAAGAAAAAAGAGTTTTGTCACCAAAACAATAGGCGGGGCGCTCGGGGTCAAGATGGGAGCCGAAACCAAGCGCGGCATTTTCGTTATTTTGCTCTTGGCCGCCGCCGCGCTTATCTTTCTCTCGTTCTTCCAGATCGCAGGAAACCTCGGACTCTGGGTCCACGAACTGCTCGCCACCTTTTTTGGTATCGACCGCTTTGTGGTTCCCATCGTCCTCATTATCATGGGCGCATCCCTCGCCTATCCTGAACGTGGGACGCTCTCTGTCTGGAACTACTTGGGACTGTTGTTTTTCTTCCTTTCCTTTAACGCCCTGCTGAACCTCCTGCTGGTTGATCGAGCGCAGCCGTTTACCACGGACCTCACCCTTGCCGGCGGGCAGCTTGGACAATTCCTTGCGATCCTCCTGCCCAACTTCGTCAACTATTGGGGAGCGCTCGTGGGCGTTGCCGCGCTCCTGCTTGTGTCGGTCTTGCTCATCTTTAATACGTCCTTGCGAAGTCTTTTCGGACTCCATTCACACGTGACTGGATGGTTTGGGGCGATCCTCCATCGTGAGAAAAAAACCGTAGAAGGCACAGAAGTCGTACAGGACACAGAGGACGAAGAAGATGATTTATTCGAGGAGACAGACATCGAACCGGAAGCTGAACCCACAGAACCCTTCCACCAAAAAGAAGTCAAAGAAAGAAACCATGAAGAAATCGCACTCGTGTCCAAACAGCATCGCGAGATTGCCATCCCGATGAACTTGCTTGATCGTTCCGCCTCCAGGGCCCAGGCCGGAGACATCGAACGCCATAAAGAAATAATCGAAAAAACGCTTCACGAGTTTGGCATTGACGTGGAAATGGGAAAAACCTCGGTCGGCCCCGCGGTCACCCAGTACACCATGCGGCCCTCGCAGGGAATCAAACTCGCACGCATCGTGAGCTTGCAAAACGATCTTGCCCTCGCACTTGCCGCCCATCCAATCCGTATGGAAGCGCCGATCCCCGGCCAATCGCTGGTGGGCATTGAAGTCCCCAATACAAAAGTGGCGACCGTCACCCTGCGCGATGTCATGGAAAGCCCTGGATTCAAAGATCGCTCTTCCATGCTCTCCATCCCGCTTGGAAAAGACGTCTCCGGCGACACGCTCACGATCGCCTTGGAAAAAATGCCGCACCTGCTTGTGGCTGGGGCGACCGGATCGGGAAAAAGCGTGTGCTTGAATACCATGATCATCTCTTGGCTATACCAAAACGGACCAGACGATTTGAAATTGATCTTAGTGGATCCCAAGCGCGTCGAGCTCACCATCTACAACGGCATCCCGCATCTGCTGGTGCCGCCAATTACCAACGTGGATGACACGGTAAACGCCCTCAAATGGACCGTACGGGAAATGGAACGCCGACTCGACATCCTGTCGAAGTTCGGTGCGCGCGACATCACCGGCTATAACGCAAGGGCACAGGAGCGGATGCCGAAAATTGTCGTCGTCATCGATGAATTGGCTGACCTGATGACCGCCAGCGGCCGCGAGGTAGAGGCGACGATTGTCCGTATTGCCCAAATGGCCCGCGCGGTTGGCATTCACCTGGTTTTAGCCACACAACGCCCCAGCGTAGACATCATCACAGGACTCATCAAAGCCAACGTCCCTGGACGCATCGCCTTTGCCGTTGCCTCCCAAACCGATTCACGGACGATCCTCGACCAGTCAGGCGCGGAAAAACTCCTCGGACGTGGAGACATGCTGTTCACCTCAGCAGAAGTGGCAAAACCCAAACGTCTCCAGGGCGCCTTCGTTTCCATTGATGAAATCGAACGGGTTGTTTCGTTCCTGCGCCGTCGTGGCGAGCCGGATTACAACATGGCGATCACGGAAATCACCAAGGCCGGAACCGTGTTTGATAACGAGAGTGGAGAGGGTGACCCGATGCTTGAGGAAGCGATCGCCATCGTCCTTGAGTCTGGAAAAGCCTCGACCTCGTACCTCCAGCGTCGCCTGCGATTGGGCTATGCCCGCGCCGCACGCGTGATGGACCTGATGGAACAAGCAGGCGTGATCGGTCCAGGTTCGGGCGCGAAGCCGCGAGAAATTTTGGTGGACGAATGGCCGCATGGCGGAAATATGAAACAAGCCATGCCGACGGCGCAAGATGACCTGGAGGAAGCGAACGAAGGCCTATCGGATGTATCCGACCAATCTGACCTATCCGACGAACCTCCTATCGTATCTGTCGACTGGGAAGACGCGGTTGACGAAAACTGGATAC
>JACRJW010000094.1 GCA_016235605.1 Candidatus Uhrbacteria bacterium
CTCTCGCGACGCAACTTGGCATCGAAATTGAACACACCCGTACCGAGACCGCCCTGCCCGAGAATCACCAGCATCGGCAGAACGAGTTCGGCCGGGTCGGTCGGGAACTGATCGGTATCCCAACCCAGCAGCGTGTTGCCCGTATTCGCATCGACGCTCCCGAGGATGCCGTAGTGCGCTGCGTACGTCAGTTCGTGCTCGAGCGTGTGATGCGCGAGCGTTGCGTGATTCTTCTCGATATTCAGTTTGAAGTGCCCGGTCAGCCCGTACCGCTGGAGAAATGCGAAGCAGCTGGCGGCGTCCGCGTCGTACTGCTCGGTCTTGGGCTCGAAGCGCTTCGGTTCGATGTAGAACTGGAAATTCGCGCCGATGTCTTTCTTGTGAACGACAGCCATGTTGAGAAACTGACCGAGACGGTCGATTTCGAACCCCATGTGCGTGTTCACCAGCGTATCATACCCCTCGCGGCCACCCCAGAACGTGTAGCCTGCGCCGCCGAGGAGCTTCGTCACCTCCATCATCTTGGACACTTCGGACGCGGCGTACGCGAAGACGTGCGGATCGGGACTCGTCGCGGCTCCGCCACGGTAGCGCGGATCGGAGAAGAGGTTCGATGTGCCCCATCCGAGACTGATGCCGGTTTGCTGCTGGAACTCACCCAGCCACTTCGCCGCCTCGTCGAGGTTCTTTTCGCTCTGACGCAGATTGTTGCCCTGCTCCGCGAGATCCCAGTTGTGCCAGCAGTAGAAGGGAATCCTGCACTTGCCGCAGAACTCGAAGAGCGCTTCCGCACGCTGACGGGTAGCCGTGCGGGGCGACTTGTGATCGTTCCACGGAAGCGGACGCGTGCCGACGCCGAAGGGATCGGCGAGCGGATTGCACATCGCGTGCCATGCTGCGACTGAGAAACGCAGCACGTCGGACATTTTGAGCGTTCCGATCATCCCGTCGGGATTGTAGTGACGGAACGCGAGTTGTCCCGGCTTCGCACGCGGGTCGTACGGGACGACCGCCTGCTTTGGGAACCATTTGTTCATCATGGCAAATCTCCTGTGATACGTGATATTGAATAGACGCAGAACGCTGTCAGACGACGGGAGTGACACACTCCTTTCGTTGGTCACTGTCAGAATCCGAACCGGCCACCACGCGGTAGCCACTCTATCCGGATCTGCACACATCGGATGGCAGCGCACTGAGGACATGTTCATCATCAAAGCGCTGCCGTCACGACTGTGCGGATCGGTTGATTATTGCCCACACTGTCAAAGACCAGCCTGAATATCTGAGAAATTCAGGTAGACTATTTTGATTGCTATCACCATAACTGTCAATGAATCCGGAACACCATCCTGAAGCCACTTTACGCCGGCACCGGCCTGTCATTCCGCGTAAAGCGCATGAGGGAAACCGTTCTCCCCGAATTCATGATGCCCGCATTCTTGTAGCGGGGACCATCCCAGCAGACCGAATACTCCTTCATCATTTCCACCCGTACTTCGCGGATGATATCGGTCATGACCGAGAGCTTCGTATCCAATCCAAAGAGCAGTTCGCCGCCCTGTTGCACGCGCTTCGAGGCGAAGAGACACGCGCCCTGCATTTCTTTCCTGAAAATGGGAGCAAGACGCTCATAGGCAAGTTTCTGAGGAATGGCTTTCGTCGGAAAAGGATGCTCGATGGTCCGGGATAAGTTGTACACGGGAAAGGTGATGGAGGCGGAACCGACCTTCCTGTTCCCCAGAATTTCCCCCGTCACGTTCATCGTATCGAGTTCGTCGAGAATCACCGTGACGGAACGCTCGAACACTGCGAACAATTTCCCGCGCCATTCTTCTTTCATCAGCGCGAACTTTCTATGCACCATTCCATTCGCATCCTCTTCGAGCGTCATCCCTCTGTTGTCATGAAGCTGGTAGCGCGGGGCCCCCTGCTGCCCCTGCGCATTGCGCAGCAGTTCCAGCTGCCTTGCCGCAATAGCAGGATTGCGCTGGACGGAGAGAATGTCGAGATTCGGAAAGCACAGCAGACTGGCGGGGAAGGCGCCCAGAAAGGAACTCATGTTGATGTGGAGACCCTCGCGGCGGGTGAGGAGCGAGGCAAGGGACTGATAGACATTCATGCGACGCAGCGAGCGTTCTACCTGCTGCTCGTGCAGTCTCATGTCGGCGATATCCTGTCCTTTGATAATCCCCCTCTTGGCATCGAATGACTCAGACATAGTGATAATGTAACGTATTTTATGAATACGTCAATGGCCACGTCTCCCGAGGAATGGTTAATAGTGATACCGGCACGAGACTATCACTATTCTTTCTTTATGCATCTGATACACAAGACGGTTCGTCTTATCGATCCTTCGTGACCAGCATCCCCGGAGTTCATAAAGAAGCGGCTCCGGTTTCCCGATGCCTTCATGAGGATTTTCCAGAATCGCTTTGCAGAGTGTATTGATGCGTTCGTGTTTTCTTGTGTCTGTCCGCTTCCAATACAGATAATCTTTGTACGCCGCATCCGTAAATTCGATGCGCATCATCAGGAGAACCGTACCGTGCGCGTCTTTCCCTTCGCCGCTTCCTTCAGAGACTTTTCAAGGTGCAGCCGGTTCTTTTTCGATGAGAGCAAATAGGCAGTTTCCTGCAGCGAGAGAAAATCGTCGAGGGAGAGAATAATCGACGTCCTGCCCTTTCCGCGTGTCACGACAATCTCTTCACTATCCTCTTCGGCAAGGTCCAGAAAATGGGCCAGATGGGCGCGAAAATTGCTGTAGGTGATGGTGGTCATAGATAAGTACGTGAATACGTACTTATTGTATCATGAGGGAGAAATAGGGTCAAGAATGAAAATGACTGTTCTTTTGTGATTCCATCGCGATTTGCCCGTTGATCTCGTCCCCATCCTTGCTACACTGCAGGTCCCTCACGATCTTTTTTTGTACCGATCGCATTGGCTGCCGTGGTGGTGGAATTGGTAGACACGCACGCTTGAGGGGCGTGAATCCGCAAGGATGTGGAGGTTCGAGTCCTCTCCACGGCACCATCCGGCTTCGTGGCTTTGGCCACTACGCCGCGATTCCTTCTCAAATAATTGCATACAGGCAGGATGCCGCGGCGTAGTCTTGCGGCGTAGTTCGCAAACGAAGCCGAAAGACGGAGCCGGGCTTTGCTCCTTTTTATATTGACGTTCTGCCGGGCTGTAGAACTTCTTTATGACCGTTCTAGAGCCAAAATCTCACTGTCTTCAAAAGAAACCGATATTTTCAGGTATCGAAGCAAACACAGGTGTACGAAGATATGACTATGCATTTTGTTTATATTCTTGAATCAACAGATTGCCAGCATTGGTATGTGGGCATTACGGAGAATCTTGAAAAACGAATCTCCGAACATAATGCAGGGAAAAGTCCTCATACAAGCAAGTTCGTTTCATGGAAATTAAAAACATCTCTATCATTTGCGGATCGAAATCGTGCTGAGGCATTTGAGAGATATTTGAAATCACATTCTGGCCGAGCTTTTGCAAAGAAGCATTTATAACTCACAGGGAATGATGTACCTTTGCTTCTGATGTTCGTGAGTTTTCTGGGATATGTAGCCGGCGCATTGGTGGTCATTTCACTTTTGCCACAAACTATCAAAACCTATAAGACAAAACTTGTGCGGGATATATCGCTCTGGCGATACATCATTTACGTCGTTGGTTTGATTCTATGGATCACATATGCGGTTATTATTCACAATGGTCCCGTTGCAGTCACAAATTCAATCGGACTTTTATTGGCGTTGTGTATCCTTTGGATGAAAATTTCCTACTCCAAGTAATCGACATTTTTAGAGTCAAAATGTAGTACATTGTAACGCCGTCGCTACCATACATACGAACAATAAACTTGACGTTTCTCGTCTGTTTTCTAATATAGAACCAATGCAACGCATGTGCGTCATTCGCGGCCTGATCATCTCTCCCTCCATTATGGCGGGGGACAGGCTGCACGCGTAGAAAAAATCAGAACGAAAGCTTGAGCCTCTCCCC
>JACRJW010000008.1 GCA_016235605.1 Candidatus Uhrbacteria bacterium
CGCATCGGATTTGCTTACGATCACCGGGCCAATCACCGTTGGAGGGCAGACCTTTACCTCAGAAAACATGGCAGATGCGCTTGAGTATCAAGTGGAGTACGGATACGCGCAGACGGGAAAGCCAGTGGCGCAACGAAAGGAAATTTTGGCGGATCTCGTGGACGAAATGAAGACTCGCCTGTACGCACTGCCATCGCCGGCGTGGCAGAAGGTGTTTGACGTGACGCAGACGGCTCTGAAACAAAAACAATTGTTGCTCTACAGCACCGACACGTCGGTTCAAGAGGTGATCCAAAAATTGGGTTGGGGCGGGGTGGTAACGGGAGGATCCGTTGACACGCTCATGGTCGTGGATGCCAATCTCGCGAGCCTCAAATCCGATCCAGCCGTTGTGCGGGATGTCGCCTACGCCATCCGGCAAGACGATTCGGGAAACTGGATCGGCAACGTTTCGATCCATTACAAACACAACGGGACATTCGACTGGAAGACGACGAGGTATCGAACCTACACACGGGTCTATCTTCCGGTTGGAACAGAACGGCTGAGCGTCGAGGGGAGTTGGCAGAACGACAAAACGCAAAACCCGACAGGAGCAAAGGGAGCAGTAGATGTTGATGAGGAGCTTGGCCTTACTTCGTTTGGAACGTTCACGTCCGTGGAACCCGGAGAAGAGAACACACTCGTGTTCCAGTTTGCTCTCTCCCCACAGGTGATTGAGTCGATTGAGAATGGGAATTATGCTCTGTCAGTGATCAAACAGCCAGGAGCACAAAATAACGCATTGACGCTTGATTTGGATTTTGATAAGAATGTGGCGCACGCATCGCCAAGTGAAGACAAAGGGCAGTGGGGTGATGGCGCTTATCGCTTGAACACTATTTTGGATCAAGATTTGGAGATCAACGTGAATCTGTAGTTTCGTGGTTGAGTCAGCCAGGTCTCTCCTCAAAAACACGGGGTCGCCCATCATCCACGACCCCCAACCGTTGAAGTCGGCGCCCCTCGTAACTCGTCCGGCAAACGCGTGCGTATTTGACAGACGGATTTTTCAGCCGGACTCCGTTACGGTTTTTTCGGAAAGACCTGGCTGACTCAACCTATGTTTCAGAAAAAGATTGGAATAGATTTAGGCACCACCACCGTCCTCGTTTATGTTCCTAAACGAGGTATCATTATTCATGAGCCGTCGGTGGTGGCTGTGTCGGTGACAGATAAAAAAGTTTTGGCCGTTGGGAAAGAAGCCAAGGACATGTTAGGCCGCACGCCCGATACGATCGTCGCCCGTCGTCCGCTCAAGGACGGCGTGATCGCTGACTACCGGACCACGGAGGCGATGCTGCGCTACTTCATCAATAAGGCGTTGGGCGGGGTGCGGTTGTTTCGTCCAGAGGTCATGGTCGCGGTTCCAGGAGGCATTACTTCTACCGAACGTCGTGCCGTGATTGATGCCACACTCGCGGCTGGCGCCAAGGCCGCCTACATCATCAAGGAACCGATCGTGGCCGCGATCGGCGCAAACATCCCCATCGGCTCACCATCGGGCCACATGATTATCGACATCGGTGGGGGAACGTCCGAGATGGCTGTGATTTCCTTGGGAGGCATCGTGGCTTCTGAATCTGTCCGTATTGGCGGGGTGAAGTTCGACATGGCGATCTCTGAATACATTCGTCGTAAATACGGTCTTGCCATCGGTGAGCGCACCAGCGAGGACATCAAGATCCAAATTGGTGCAGCGATGTATTTACCCGACAAGCTGGTCATGGAAGTGAAGGGACGCGACATGGTCACAGGGCTTCCCAAACTGATTGAAGTGACTTCCGATGATGTCACGGCTGCCATTCAAAATGAACTTGATGGGATCATCAATACGGTGAAAGAAGTGCTACACAAAACACCGCCGGAGCTTTCCGCCGATGTGATGGACAAGGGGATTATGCTCTCCGGCGGTTCCGCACAATTGAGGAATTTTGATACCCTGATCGCTGAAGCGACCGGCGTACCGACGTTTGTCGCTGAAGATCCACAGCAGTGCGTGGCCAAGGGGACAGGCATCGCGCTAGAGAATCTCGAAGCTTATAAGCGATCCATTTTTACTTCGTAGAGGCCTCTAGACGAAAGCTGATCGAAAACATGTTTGAAAAACCATGTTGAGGCGATTCGGCTTGGACGCCCTTTTGTGAACGGCGAGAATCGCCGAAACCTTGAGCCGAAGCCTGCCGCAGGAGCAGGCAAGGCGTGTTTTACAAATATGTTTTCGATCAGCTTTCTATGCCAAACGATCTCAATCTCCTTACAACACAGACGACAGGTTTAATCACCTATGCCATTGACGCATCGTCTGCGAACAAACAGAAACGGACAGGCGTGGAGAACTATGCCCGTGAGCTGATTCAAGCTCTAAAAAATCACCCGCTCAAGGAAAACGAGCGAGTGATTTTGTATTCGCCCACTGCGCTGGATGCTGGGCTTCGTGCCCTTCCAACAGGCTGGACCTCGCAGATTTTGAGATGGCCTCTCACACGGGGTTGGATGGCTGGACGCGTGAGTTGGGAAATGCTTCGCCGACGGCCAAGTGTGTTGTTTGTCCCAGGACAAGCGCTTCCACGATTTGCGGGAGTGGCTCTCACCACCATCCACGACGTCGCGTTTGCCCGCCGTCCGGATCTTTACGATCCTGCCGTTGCCCGACGCTTGAGACGTGTGACCAAACGTGCCGTCAAAAAAGCGACGCGGATCCTCACGCCCAGCGAGGCAACGAAACAGGATTTCATCAACCTCTATCACGTTGCACCTGATCGCCTGGTCGTGACACCCGAGGCGCTGGACACAAAAGTGTTTCATCATTATTCACCAGAAGACGCTCGAGCGACGTTGCAGAAGTTTCGTCTGGGTGCCAATTTTTTTCTTACGGTCGGACGACTGGAAAAGAAAAAGAATCTCACGACCCTCATCCGTGCTTTTGAATTGTTCAAGAGCCGGCGAGGGATGGGCGATCCGTTCGAGTTGCTCTTGGTCGGTGAGCCTGGATTTGGTTACGATGAAATCAAAAAATATGTGGATCGCTCTCCCTACAAAGAATCCATACGGCTTCTCGGCTATCTTCCAGATGAAGAAGTCGCGCCGCTCATGAGCGCGGCAACCGCCTATCTGTTTCCCTCTTGGTATGAAGGGTTTGGGATTCCCAATCTTGAGGCCATGGCTGCCAGGACAGTGCTTGTCGCATCTGACATCAGAGCCCACCAAGAAGTCGTCGGC
>JACRJW010000096.1 GCA_016235605.1 Candidatus Uhrbacteria bacterium
CATCACCCCGAAGCAGCTCAAAAGATATCAGGATCGTCTCAACAATCGTCCCCGGAAGTGTCTTGGCTTCTCTACCCCTTCCGAAGTGCTATCCTCCCATTGCCACCGCCTGGGTGTTCAGCTTCCAGCTTGAATTCGGGAGGATACCGGCGGCTTGACACGTAATCTTTCGTTCGTACAATACGCACGTATGGCATCTCGCGCGTTCAACGGCTTCTTCTTTTACCCCTTTAGTGAGGGGAAGGAGCTGACGTGCGCGTAGACGACTGATTCTCTACGAGACACCCAGAGCCTTCCCCACGCGGAAGGTCTTTTTTTGTATTTTACTTTTTCATCCATGAACGCTCCACCCACCACAGATCACCCCTCCACCGGAATGATGGTCGGCATCTCCACCGGCAAAGACGGTGTACATGATGCGCACAAGCAACCTTTCGGCACCGCACGGTTCTTCCTTGCTGCAGACGACATGCGCCGTCAGCTTGGCGCGGAGGGCATCCTCTTCATCGGCGATCAGCGTGATAAGAAAAATCTTGGCCGCATTCCTCGGGAAAAGAGACTCGCCCGGGTGCTGGCCCCGGAGATGAAAATTATGACAGAGGACCAGCTGGATAAGCCAACGCTCGAACGGGTCGATGAAGAAATGAATGCGGGAGGTATTACGGAAACACTACGATCACAGGCACAGGCAAAATATTTTAAATGGCAGACGCGCGTCGTCGCCGGATTACTTCTAAGCAATGGCTTTGAAAAAAAATCGAAATATGGATGGGAAGTTGACGGCATGGGTGAGAGACAATTCGACCAGATCCTGCTGCCGGAATGGCAGATCCAGTGCCACTACGGTCCGGGGGACCTTGATGTCGACGGCAAGTGGGCCGTGCCATACCTTCTCAACACGAAGGAACCGGAGAAGCGGGTCTGTATTCCTCTGCGGGACAACGGCATTTCTGCGGAATTGAATAAAATCAAACCCGGTATCTGCCGCGCAACGTACAAAACATGGCATGCGACGGCACGGATCGTTCTTGGTAAAGAAGACCGATCCGTCCTGCACACTTCGGAGTTTGCTACTAATCCTCTGCCAGAAGGCGGGCGTGACCCGGTCACAAATGGAGGTGAAATCAGCGCGCTCAAAGACCTGTTGAATGAGAGCCTGGCCTATCTTCTCCGGCAGATGGCGGACGTTTCACTTGAAGCATAAGATGAGCTCCCCCCTTTAAGCGCATGGCCACAGACAACGATACATGGATCGGTCGTGTGCTGCGGGAGCGGCCGAACCTCGCTGCGATTCTTTCTTTTTCCACACTGGAGGAATATCTGCAACCGGTCTTCGAATGGAATCCGAAGCCGCATCAGTTTCCGTATCAACAATATCTTTTTGACGTGCTCGTTGCCGAGTTCCAGCGTGTGTACGGACAGGAAATGGCGGAGGGAATCGCAGAGCAACTGAAATATACCTTCATGGCGGAAACTGCAGGACACCTCCATCTGCCGAGGCGCAACGACACCGGCACGCAGGAAAAAACACGGATCAATGCCATGGTTCTGCAGGGGCAAATTCTGATGGCGGCGATGCGAAGACAATGCGGACACCGGTACTCTGTCAGCATCAGTTCCGGTTCCGTGGGACCCTGCAATGATAACAGCGGCGGCTACCTCCAGATAACGCCGCGGTCGCTGATCCGCATCGTACCGGTCTCGTACGACGAAGCGTCGCAATTTCTTTTGCCGCGTTTCGATTACGCATCGTGGATGAAAAACAACAAAGAAGGAGCAAGAGCCATGCGACAGGCCGAACAGGAAGCAACGCCTGAGCAGCGCGTCCGTCTGCAGAAAGTACTTTCCATCTTTGGGAAGCAGGATCGGTTTTCGGATCAGATTGTTGCAGCACATGCGTATCTTCTGTCGTGTATTCTGCCGCCGGATGTGACACAGGTAACCATCGATATGGATCAATTTATGAGCAGCGTGATTGCGCACATCCTGCGCGATGAATCATCGGTGATGCACGGCATCTTTGCCGATGCACAGCTTCGCAGCGAGTACATCGAGGCGCAGAAGAACGTGAAGACTGCGATGCGGGACAATCACATGCCGTTCAACTGCATCACGACAAATGAAAGAGGTGTGCGCAGCGCGCGCGGAAAAAGTTACGAAGGCGACATGTCCCCTGCGGTACTCGTCCAAAAACTGGAAAACGGTGAGATCGCCCCTCATACGCTCACCCAGTACTTTGCCTACCAGGTTGAGTGTGGCTTCTGCACGGTCGGCGGAATGAATCAGATCCAGTACATGTCTTCGGTGCGCGACATTGCAAAAAACATGTTGCTGAAACTCAGCAAGCCGGAGCGCATCACTGCACTCGAAGGGATGCCGATTGATAAGGCAAGCATGACGCCCTGCTGGGGCATGACAAAAAGCGGACGCACAGCCGATTACGTTGATTTCCTTGAATCCGGACGGAGACTAAGCGACGAAGATCTGGAGAAAATCGTCCACTTAAGCGGAAAGCGTTCCATCGAACTCGCTCTCCCCCATCTCGAAATGTTCTTTCAGGTAGAATCCGGAGAAAAAACAGAAGCCTCCGTGAAACAGACATCTATGGAAGACTACGTGCTGATCTAAAAAACTTTCACATCCCTTTCTCTACGTATGAAGATCACCCGCGCCGACATCATCAGCCTCTCAGTTCCAATGATTCCATTCACGATCAGTACCGGAACCATCGACCGGGCAAATTCCGTCATTTTCCGTGTCTATGATGCATCGGGTGAGTCAGGAATGGGTGAAACGCCGGTGCCGTCTCTGTCGATCTATAGAGATGAGACACTGGAGAACGTGATGAACCAACTCGAAAAGGTTATTTTCCCCGCAATCAAAGACAGAGAATTTTCTCTGCCCGCCTATGCCGACGATGCGTTGTCATCCATCGCCGGAAATCCGTTCGCAAAATGCGCTGCATCAACTGCGCTACATGATCTCTACGGCAAGCAGAGGGGTAAAACGCTCATTGAGCTTATGGGAGGCACGCGCACAAAACTCGATGTATCAAAGACAATTGGCATCTGCCCAACGCTTGAAGATATGCTGGCGCAGGCGAAGCAGCTATCCGGGGAAGGTATTGAGTGGCTGAAACTGAAGATTAAACCAGGAACGGACATCGCCTACGTCCGTGCACTACGTGAAGCGTTCCCCGACAAGAAACTGATGGTCGACGGGAACGGGGCATACGTCTACTCGCAGGAGACAAAGAAGCTTTTTCAGGAAATGGATGCACTCGATCTTTTTGCTGTCGAGCAACCTCTGCAGGCAGATGATTATATGAATCACGCAAAGCTGCAGACAGACATCCGTGCCCCGATAGCACTCGACGAGAGTGTGACTTGCGTTTCGGATGCAGAGCAGGCAATGAAACTCGGCAGCTGCAAATTCATCAACATCAAGGTGCCCCGTGTGGGAGGACTCACGGAAGCGATGCGCATCAATCGACTGTGTGTGGATGAGGGAATCGCGACATGGGTCGGCGGCATGATGGAACTGCCGATTGGCTTCTGTGTGAATGTGGCTTTCGCAACACTGGAAAATTGTTCGCTCCCCACCGATTTCATGGATGTCATGAATAACATCAAAGAGTACGAATCGTTTTTCAGACGGATGCCGTTCAGCATCCATCATGGCGTCTGCACGCCTGATTTCCGTACCCCCGGGATCGGCGCCGAGATCAATGAAGATACGTTGATGCAATACGCGGTGGAACGGCGAACACTGAGCTAGCAGTCCATCAGGATGTTTTTCTTTTTGCCGTGCGTCCGGACGTTTTCTTCAGCTTCTTCAGAAAATGCGCAAATCCCCCTGTCCCATACTGGAGAACCCGTGAGCCTCGGGTGATCTTGGAGATACTGATATTGAGTTTTTCGGCAATGTCCCGTTGCGTCATTCCCTGTGCGAGTAGCTGAATCTCCTGCCATCGCTCCGTCACGGAATCGAGTTCCTGAGGCGTGAGGAGATCTTTCATCAGCAATTCTGCCTCCTTCTCACCGCGTATGGTAGCAATGAGTTTGTAGAACTCCCTGTAGTGCTGCTTCTTTGGCATAAAACGGAGGTGCAGAGTGACACCGGACTCTTACGCTTCATACACTTCGAGAAGTTCAGTCGCTGCGTCCGGCGCAATCAGCATAACGCCATTTTTGATTTCTTCCAGATGCATTCGCATGGCTTCTTTTCCGATTCCTGCCGGAGCGTACGCCGCGAAGAGGACATTTTTCGTTCCGGCGTGAATCCGCGTCCTCTGATCGGGGCCGAGGATTACGGTTGACGTGATTCCTTCAGCGTCAGAGATCATCATGTCGGACTGTTTGGGCGTCTGCGGCTTCCCGTTATAGAGCATGTAGCTTTCCGTACCCTTCGCGATGTCGAGTGTCAGAGGAGCGACGACGTGATCCAGATCATGTCCGGCCGTGAGAATGAGATTCCCTATCTCCGCCACGAACATAATCTGCACGAGAGCGCCGGTACTTGCGAATGGTTTTCCCTTCAGCGCGATCGATTCCAGTTGGAGAAGAACATGATACGTTTTTCCGAAGGTTCCGTAGTACGCCTCATACGCTTTGATGCGATCAAGATTTTTCAGCGCGGCACGATCCTGTCCCGCAAAGCGCGTCCGCAGTTCGGTTTCCTTCTCTCTTTTGAGAGCCTCGATGGCCGGATGACTCTCAGGATTTGTCACATCCCGCATTGCCAGAATGCCGACAACAGCACTTGGGTACTGCGTCTTCCACGCGTCGCTGACGATAAACGGTAACGGATTCATAGGATGAGTATAGCAATGATATCAGTTCATTATCACCGGCGGATCGGCGATGAATGCAGCTTCGCTCAGTTGCGTGTGAAAGCCTGCCGGCTTCGGGAAGAGGATGTGGCCATCCTGAGGTGAGACGACGTCCGGCCCGTCGCCTGTTGCGAGAACCTGATCCTTGTTCACGTATTCCAGCGGCGCGAATACTTTCACGAATCTGTAGGAGTCATCCGGGAAAAGGAGCGGACAGGAAATGCGAAAGACATGTTTGGGACGGGGATCAGCTACCGGTGTGCCGGGGATCATTCCCAGATTCTGTAAAAAAGCCTGCGTTGCAATCGTTGCATTCACGGGAGACTCCGGGCCTTCATGCGTTCCTGCTTCTATTCCTATCACAGGAATATTTTTCTTCGCAGCTCCTCCGTAGAGAGAACTGATGGGGATGCCCCTCTGGTGCACCGCAGACATATTCGTCAGGACAGTCTGAATGGGGATTCCCCGGATGAAATCGAATGGTCCCTTCCCGTGAATAATCATCGGTCTGTCTTCGGTGTAGGTACTGTGGATATCCATGCCGGCATCAAATTCCTCCAGTATCGGAGAGAGTTCCACCGTTCGCTGCACCTCATATCGCGTGTCCGCCCGGAGTTCCAGTACATTTTTTGGAAGCCGATTCATATTCACATCCAGTAGCCGCAAATTCAGACGCAATGCAGCAGAGTCGGTTGTAAAATAGGCAGTTCCTCCTTTCAGATTATTGACGGTGAAAATGACACTGCCACACCTGAGCAGATGTTTCAGCCGGTCTTCTCTGATGTAATGGAAAATAGGAGCGAGTCCTGCCGGTTCATTCGGGTGCGTCATCACTGTGATACCGACCACGAGCCCCTCTTTGCCATTTGCCGCATCAATACGCAGCGCTCCGTGTACTCCTTTGTATTGCGCATCAGTCATTTGATCGAAAGTAATTTTCATCTCATCCGCACTGGGAGGTACGGCCATTTCTTCTGCCGATAATGGTTCTGTACGTGATGTCATGATGTAAAAAGGAAAAGAGAATTAAAAAAAGCCCGTGCTGTACAGCGCAGGCATCAGATTCTCGTCGTTTTTTAGTACTGCCGGCCGTACAGCGGTGTAGCCGCTGTTCGCCAGGAATTCGTCAGGCCGGGCAATGGCTTTGTACAGACTAAACGTCCGATAGTAGCTCTCATGAGTAAATAATACCTTGCATTCTTCCGAAAGTCAATGTATCTTTGTACCGGTGCAACAGTACATCACTTCTCATAGGCTCTGCTGGCGGCTCCTCAACCGAATGCCGTCCGGCTGGCGATGATCTGATAATTGGATCTTTGCGCCCTGCCGTCCGGCGGGGCTTTTTTATTTGTATTTCTTCCTCTTACCATGAACGAATTCTATCCACAGTACAACGTTGTCCCGATCGGCGGACGCATCAAAGCGGCAGCAGTCGGCATGGATCTCCTCGCCGGAGAGCCACCCGAAGTCGATGCAAAAATATCCTCCTATCGGAAGAAGCCTCCAAGAGAATTACTGACCGCATTCTTTCCTCATTCTTCTGCGGAAATAAAGCAATTCCTTGATCGTCTCGGCATCTATCGGCCGACTCTTAAAACGGATCAGGGGATGCCGGGGAACTTCCTTCATTTTCTTATTGACGAAAATCTTGCACGCACAGATCTGAAGCAAATAAAAATAGAACGTGAAGAAGGTCTCGCACTTCCGGAGCCTCATTGTGGTCACAATTCCACCGTCGTGGATGAGGTGCAGCGTCATTTCCGCGAAATGAACCTGCACGGCACATTCGAATATTTGCATGACATGGAAAAACGCCAAGCGGAAAAAGGACGATCGCCCTACTTTTTCATTCGACCTGCACAGTCCTCCGAAGTACCCGTTTTTGGAAAGGATATAACATCGCAAATTGAGACGCAGACATATGATCTGGTCAAAAAGAGCATGAGAGGCTTGGAAGTGGCTGTAGAAATGTTCTACGGGCGTTTAGCACCGCCCAATGCTCTCTATCTCCAGACGGACGCCTACATCAAACCGGATGGCACGGTATCTATTGAGCGTGTGCATTGTCCGGATGTCGGAATGTTTCTGGAGGACGTGGATGTACCGGGTTCGGAGATCCTGCCGCCTATTCGCAGGATGATGACAAAAATCAATCAGGCCATCTGTTCATCGATCCTCAAACGCGTTGACGGGCCGATTACCATCCTCACTCGTGATGAAGTAATTCAGGATAAGGAAGATATACTCGAACAGGGTGATATTGCAGTCATGAAGCGATACCTCATGCAGGAGCGAGAAGTTTCCGTTCTCCCCGTATCCCGGATCGACACGGTGCCGCGCGGAAAGAGTGTGATACTCATGAACATCGACTACTCATCACGTACCGCACTCCGGCGACTGTTCGATCGGTATGACAAAGGTGATCTTGAATTTTTTCCAAATCCGAACATGCAAAGTGCGCTGAGCAGGATGACCGGATTGAAAGAAAAACGCATTGAAGACAAATACAGGAAAGAATTTCTGGAACTGGCCGGATCACTGCCGAAAAATGACGCGGCGATTGTCACAAAGATTAAGCGTCTGCGAATGATCCTCGCGGGAGACGGGCTCGACCGTGATGTCCTGCATGCAATGGTCGGCAACGAATGCATCCCGATCCTCACGAATTCCAGTCATTCATGGAGGGCATTTGCGACACGGTGCGAACGGTATCCCGATAAGACGATCATGCTGCGTGCTATTCCCCTCTCGCCGAAAGAAAGTCTGCTCGATAGCAGTACGGGAAAGCGGATGCACGTGTATCGTTTCGCAAGCATCGTTTCGGGAGAACAATGATTGAGCACCTTCCAACAGAGGCAGTCATGCAGAAGGCTCTTGCGCTCGTGAAGGGGGCGCAGAGCCGTCTGTGTGCGACGGAACTGTTGCGCGATCCGCTGCGGCCTCTGCCCGCGGAGTACCTCTCTGCACTGGAGATAAAACTTCAGGAAGGACTCGACATGCAGCGGATTGTTTTTGGCTCAGAGAACCTGTGCAACGACTTCCAGCACTCTGTCCCGCTGCAACATCCACACTACCATCTACGCAGAAGCGATCCCTCCCTCTATCAGCGCTGCCTCATCGTCGACGATCAGCGAATGCTCTTTGCGATTGAAAAAGAAAATCTTCGCCTTTTTTTCTTCACGGACGACGCCGCAATCGTGCAATCTTTTGTGGAGTATTTTGAAAAAGTATTCGCTGCATCTGAGGACATCAAATCTCAATCCTCTTAAACAACTCACTCCCAATCCACAAACACGCTGCGGTGATCACGACAAGCAAAACAGTATCGTACACAAGGCCGAAGTGGTTCTGGAGGACGAGCGCTCCGCGCAGTGCGTCGACGCCGTAGCTTAAGGGATCGAAGCGAGCGATCATCACGAGCACCGGCGGAGCGGAATCAAGCGGGAAGAGTGCGCCGGAGAGGAAGAAGAGCGGCATGACGAGGAAGTTCATGATCAGCTGGAACCCCTGCATGTCCTCCAGCTTCGACGCGACGGCCGTTCCGAGCGCGGTGAAGAGGAGCGCGACGAGGAACATGAAGACGAACGCGAGTGGAAGTAATGGACCGATATGCGGGCGGAACCCTGCGATCATCGCGATGACAAACACGATGAGCCCCTGCAGGGTCGCGACTGTTGCGCCACCGAGGGTGCGGCCGAGCATGATGGTGAGGCGCGGGACCGGGGCGACAAGAGTTTCCTTCAGGAAGCCGAATTGTCTGTCCCAGATAATTTCAATGCCGGAGAAGATCGCCGTAAAGAGGATGCTCATGGAAATGACTCCCGGAGCCAAAAACTGGAGGTAGTCACCGCCTCCTGCTTTTGCGTAGATGGGCCCGAAGCCGAAGCCGAGTGCGACGAGGAAAAGGATCGGCTGCCCGAGGGAACCGACGATCCGTGAGCGGGAGCGGAGGTAGCGCTTTATTTGGCGGAGCCAGAGAATGTAGATGATGGAAAGGGACATGACGGTTACGGGTTACGGGTTAAAAGTGACGGGTTACGCGGGAAATTAACGCTTACCGCTGCCGCGCCACATCCGGCGCATCTGGCGCATGTTGTCAGCGGACGTTGCTTCCTCTTCGCGGATCTCATTTCCGGTGAGCGCGAGGAACGCGTCTTCCAGTGAATGGGTGTTCGTCTTCGCCTTCAGTTCAGACGATGATCCGAGCGCAACGATCTTCCCGTGATCGATGACGGCAATCCGCTTTGCGACTTTATCGGCCTCCTCCATGTAGTGCGTCGTGAGGAAGACGGTGATGCCTTCACTTCGATTCAGATCCATGACGTAACTCCACAGATGATTGCGCGTCTGCGGATCGAGACCGATAGTCGGCTCGTCGAGGAAGAGAATTTTTGGATGGTGGAGCAGGCCGCGTGCAATCTCAAGTCGCCTGCGCATTCCGCCGGAGAAGTGTTTCACCAGATCATCTTTGCGGTCGGTGAGTCCGACGATGTCGAGCAGCTGCACCATCCGGTCGCGGCGGAGTTTGTGGGGGACGGAATAGAGCACGCCGTGAAGTTCGAGATTCTCCCACGCCGTCAGCTCATCATCGAGACTCGGATCCTGAAAGACGATCCCGAACGACTTTCGTACTGCTTCCTGATCCGTGAGCGGGTCGTGACCATTGAGACGGATCTCGCCGCCCGTCGGACGGAGCAGTGTCGTGAGCATTTTGATCGTCGTTGTCTTTCCCGCACCATTAGGGCCGAGGAAAGCGAAAATCTCGCCCGCCTGTACGTCAAAGGAAATGTGATTGACCGCCGTGAGCGTCCCGAATTGTTTCACCAGATCCCGGACAGTGATGATGGAAGAAGACTGCGTCTGATTCATGAGGCGTGAGTATAGGGAAAAAGTGTCCGTCTCTACAACGAAATGCAGCGCATTTTCTTACGCACTCTGCGCGGGCGTTTCCGGCGGCGGCACGCCTGCGTCCGGCATTTTCTCCTCCACTTTCTGCTGCATTTCCTCAATTTTCGGAAGTTGTTCCTCCGGCTCCTCACTGGCTTTCTTTTTCTCAAGTGAGATAGCCTGCTCGATGGCGCTGACGACAAAGTCAGGTTGGGGAATGTAGGGAAGCACGATTTCTTTCGTCGTATTATCAATCATTTCCTGCAGGTTGATGTGCAGAACCCCGCACCGCCAGATGCCGAAAAACTGCGACTCGCACGTGGCACTGCGCACGTTGTTCAGGTGTATAGGTTTTACATTCTGATAGAAGAGATACGATTGATTGATAATCACAATCTTCTCCGTCGTGATGATGAGAATGTTATAACGCCAGTCGATGTATGCATTCAGAATCGCGTACAGCTCGTACACCGCAGCGACGACCGCGAGGACGCCGATGAGAAGACGGAGCGTCGCCGTACCGGCGAAGATGAATGCCGTTACGAGGACCGCCCACACCGCCACTGTCACCGCCGTCGCCTTCAGAAGAGATACGAAAAAAACAATCCCATGACGGTTGGTCACGAGAATCTCCTTCTCGTCCTGAAGCATGAATTGCTTCTTCAGTTCCCCGAGGTCCGTCTGGAGGGCGAAGAAACGCATACTCCCGAGTATACCAGAAAAAGGAGTTTTTGTTGGAAAAGAGCCGAAAAAAGCGTATAGTCGCCTTAACGCACCCGCGGCCCCTCCCCCACCCCTCTATCTACCAGAAACAACGCGACGTGTGTCACTTCAAGGGCTGCGAGAAACCGTCCTTTCGCAAGCAATACTGTCCGGCGCACCTCAGTCCCGTTGCGCGCAGAAAACTCACAACCGATATGGGCGCCCGCATCCGCTCCGGCTGCTGCTCCGCAAAATGCACAACCGGCGAGCCGCATGAATTCGGTGAGCAGTACTGCACGAAGTGCGACCTGCCGTGCTGCTGGAAAGCGCCGGTGGCATAAGATTTTGGATATGAAAACAGGGCAGCACGATTGCTGCCCCATCCCCTCTTTCGTTTTTTGGAGACGTTTTCAGGCCATAAATTCTGAAATTATTGTGTCGAAGTCAGGATTCGGCCCGACGAACTCACATGCATCGTTCGGAACGTCTTTGTGGTGATTCACCATCCACACGACGAATCCTTTGTCGCCGATGCGGATGATCCGCACCGCCTTGAAGGGTTGATCACCGTTCTCGGAGCAGTGTGCGAGCTGTTCCCACTTCTTTCCCTGCAGCTCCCAACCGGCCTCGACCTCGGTCACTGTGATGCCGTGAGGGATTTCGAAAACTAGCTCATTGGCTCCGTGCTTTTTCACGATATGCAGCATGCACTGCATATTTTGCCCCGCGACCTCAACGAGTTGCAACGAATGCTGACAGTCCGGCCACCGCAATGTCTGGTTCATGGCATACTCCAGTAAGCGAATAGGGAGGGGAACTGATCCCTCCCGAAATGAAATGAAGGCCGATGCCTTCGCCGGCGCAGAGACGAAAGTTCGTCGCTGTGCCGGAGAAGGAGGCTCCGTTTCATCCGGAGGAAGAATCAGATGACTCCCTACACAAAAATGTGAAAGATCAATTGAAGTGTCCGATACTATTGCATTTCGGGAAAATTGCAATGTCGGTGGTTCGTCGGAGTGTATCCTGAGGATGTCAGGCTCGACATGATAGCTTCAATAGTGGTGATCCCTATCACCCAATATGTAAACCACATGGTGCTCCTTCAGTTGCAGAGGTTTTTCCCTGCCATCGCGTCGTAGGAGACCGCGGCCTCTCATTGCATATTTAGAATATTATGATATAATTACTTCATGGCTTTAGACGTCCAGACAGCACCGCCGGAGTGGGAAGACGAAGTGAGGGAGGGGCCCGCTGCCGGCATGGAAGAAACGACTCACGATCTGGATCTCTGCAGAGATCTTGTTCTGAATACGCCTCTGGAGAATGCGGATGACGCGCAGGTCATCGCAGATGCCCTGAAGTCCGGCACAGCAACGGACCCCGCACTGCGGCGGAATTTTCTAAAACTCCAGTGGAGGATGGAAGAAATTCTCTGGACGTCGATCATTATGGACATGTGTTCGGAGGCGATTGTGAAAAGCAGCACCGCGCATAACGGACCAGCCGATGGGGACAAACGGACGAAAGAAACCAGAGACTATTTCGGAAGCTTTCTGATGCGCACGCCACTGCGGGAACAGATGGAACGCATTACCGATTATGTGAACAATCTGCATGCGGATGTCGGCGTCCGGGACGAGACGGGTGTAGAGCCGCGAATCACGGATGAATACCTTGCGTCGTTCGTCTTCGTCCTCGCCGCAATCACCGAGGAAACACGCCGTTTCTTCCGTGAAGAGATGCGCCTCCCCGAAGGAATGGACATGAAAAAAATTGATGAGGCAATTTTCAATGTCTGGTACCGGGGAGCGGGATACGCCGCCGGCCTGCAGAGCATCCCTGCAAATCTGGAAGCGCATGAGCAGCTCTACGAAACGTACAAAAAGCGAAGCTACGGGAGAATGTGGCAGCGCCCGAAAGCACGCGATCAGGCGTGCGTCACCGCCCGTGCCTTCATTCCGCATCTGTCGGCAGTGGCACACTGCAGCGAGCAGGAATTCGCGGATCGACTCCTGAAAAC
>JACRJW010000097.1 GCA_016235605.1 Candidatus Uhrbacteria bacterium
AAGCGCCCCCCGGCGAGGAAGCCAAGGATGAACTGCCCCCCGAGGCCGACGAGCAGGGCGGTGGCGGTGAGGCCAGCGGCGAGTCCAGCGGCGGCGAGGAGCAGGCCCAGGAGGAAGCGCCCCAGGCCGGCGAAGGCGAAGGCGCGCCCGAGCAGGAGTCCGGCGGCGAGAGCGCCGCGAGCGAGGAGGAGCCGGGCTAGAGGCCCAGTGCGACCGACATCCGTCCGTCTCCACCCAGCGAGTATGCTCACAACAGGCCAGTTCGTACTGACCCGACCAACTCGTCGAGCTTCCACTCGACCCTGGTCAACGACCCGTGAACCTCGTGTCACGGGTTTTACATTTCCAGTGAAATCGTCTAACCTGCCCCTCTCCGGTTTGTGGGGAATAAGGTACAAAAAGGGCGGCATTTTGGGAGCCGTTTTCAGAGGACTTCATCGAGTCTTTTTTTGTTTGGAGCGGTGGTGGAGGCAAGGAGAATAGTCTGCAGGATTTTCTGTGCACGTAGTTTGGAGGCACCGTGGTGAATGTGAAGAAGTTTCTTGGTATGACGGAAATGTCCTTCAAGACTATTCGTCGTCTTTGGGATGTTTTGGTTGTCCTCAAAGGTAAAGAGGTGCCGCTCATGTCGCAGTAGACGGTGCAGCCCGCCTCGCAGGTCTTCATGCGAATAGCTCCACTCTCCTGTTAAAAGGTGAGTTGTTTTTTCGTTGAGAAAGTCTCGATAGTGTTCAATGTACTGTGCGAGTCGTCGGTGAAAAGTGTGGCTGTCTGTGGTGTGGAGTGAGCGTGCGAGAGCAAGCAGGACACGTCCCGCCTCTGTCTGTGGATTCTTGGTTGTCTTTCTGGTTACCAGACGTTCCATGTGTACATGACACATCTGGTAGGGAATGCCACCAAACGCAGATTTTATGCCAGAAAATCCATCGCCCGTCACAGAGAGGATGGTATAGCCAAGAGTCTCAAGAGTTTCTCGTATCCATGTGTAGACACTCGTAGTCTCCGTAGTCTCAAATGACCACAGAAGATTTTCTTGTCTTGCAGGATCTCGTGCGACGACCACACACCAACTCTTTCCTTCGTTACGCTCTCCGAAGTAGGTCGCGTCAACGACGAGATGGATGAAACGGGGATGGTGAATCTTCTGGGGACTCTCGTAGGTGTTGAGGGCTCGGCGGACCAGACGTCGGTCTACAACGCAGGAGACAACAAGTTGCTTAACGGTCTGTTTCCTAAAGACATAGTCACGCCAGAGCTCACGGGAGTGCGACTGTGTCTTGGTTCTACGCGAAGCACGAAACCTGCGACCGCACCTTTTGCAGACATAGCTTTGTACGCCTTTAGCGAGACCTTTCTTCACCGTTTCTCGTGATCCACAAGCGGGACAAACCCGTCTTTTTTTGACTCATATGAGGCAGATATTACAGACAAAACTAAAATAACCGCATTTCTGCGCTTACCTTAAATGGAAACCTAACTTTTTATGCCGCCCAAAATGGACCTTGTTCCACGACTTCGGGCGGCTGATCGCCGCTGTCCACCTTGGGACACTCGCAGGGACAGTCATGGGCCAGGGCCGGGCGGATGAGAGCGGCGACGAGCGCCAGCATGAGGAAGGAACTTTGCATCGGGAGAACCTCCGCTCGGTATGAGCTCCACGACAATGCCAGGAAATGGCCGAAATGTCAACCGTTGTGCACAAAAATGGTTGACAATTTAGCACTTTTCTGGCCATGCTGGATCAAAGGAGACCTGCTATGAAGCGGCTCATCCCCCATCCTTTGCCAGACACCCCTGAACGCCTGATGGCGAAAGCGGGATATGTTCGGCATTGTGTGGAAACAGGCCGCGCGTGCTATCATCGTCGTCTGAACGAACCACCATTCCCTCGGTTCCATGCCTACACAGCGCTCACGGATCGAGGAATGGAAGTCGATTTGCACTTCGATGCCCTGGACAGCATTGGCCACCAGGGAAACCACGATAAGGCATGGGCGTATGAAGGCGGACGGATCGATGAAGAAATGCGTCGGATCTTGGAAGCGATTTGTGGACGGCTCTGCCTGAAAGAAATCTATCATCCATCTGGAGCCCCATCTATGCCGAACGTTGAATCCCCAGCAAAGAAACGAAGTCTGTTTGACCTGATATTCAAATCGATGTGATTCTATGAAACAGTTCTTTCCAGGACCCTTGAGCGATAACGCTCGCAACCTCATGCGACACTTGAGCTACGGCGAACAACGAACGCGCGCGGGACAAATCAGTTACGTGAAGCGTGTCGCAGGGGAACGGTTCCCGCGATACCATGCGTACGTCGAAGATCTGAATGGCGGGATGCAGGTGAATCTCCATGTCGACCAGAAAGAAGCGAGCTATGAGGGAACAAGCGCCCATGCGGGCGAGTACGAAGGGCCTGTGGTTGAACGGGAGATGAAACGAATCGCTGATCTCATTGCCGGACTTAAGAGTGGTGCTTCCTTCCCTGTCTCTGACCCGACACCAACAACGGAAAAGAAAAAAGGATTCTGGGGAAGCTTATTTGGATAAAAAAAATGCGCCTGGCCGTGATGCCTGGCGCGTTTTCGTTTTCTTCTCAGAGGGAAAGTTCGGGGCGGTGGCGGAGCGGGTCGACGACCTCACGATCTCCGTAACGTCCAGCGAGGTAGTCCTCGAGTCCCTGACGCTCGTTGTTGTGGACGAGCTGGCTTGGTTGAGGACCATCGAAAACGGACTCGGGCATTACGAGGATCTTGCGACCCAGGATGTCGGCGAGCTCGCCCGCGAGCATGGCCACAGCGCGCTCCATGTGCCACCAGTCGGTGACGAGGTGGAGGCGCTCAAGACGGTCGAAGTGCCGTTCGAGGACGACACGGCCAACGGCCTGAGCATCGGCCAGCGTGCAGTGACGCGAATCGAAGGCTTGGAGCGCTGTATGAACGCCTGCGTTCCAGGCGCGAACCTGGAAGCGGCGTACTTCATCGCCACTGAAGGCGTCCCCAGCGATGAAGAGCGGAAGTCCGCTCTGGATCGCGAGATTGATCGCGTGATCGATTCGACGGGTAGGCGTCTGGCTCCCCTCGTCATGGGGACCACAGAACATGACAACGGCGGCAGTGGGCACGTCTCCTCCAGAGTGGGTCAGGTATGACAGGAGAAAGAATTTCTTACTGGCAAAGCCGGGCTAAGAAATTTTTTCTCCTGTCATACCTGACCCCAATTCTCCTCACCCCAAAGGGCTTAGGTACTCCAGAGAAACTTTTTGGCCCGGCTTTGCCAGCAAGAAGTTTCTCTGGAGTACCTGAGCCTAAATTCACATCATTTTCCACAGTGCGTCGAAAATCATCTCTTGCGTCGCGGCGATTGCTTCATCTTCGATGATGACGCCAAACAGCTGACGATGCCCATCCAGCGATACGAAGGCGGTCTTGCCTGGATAGATGAAGATGTAC
>JACRJW010000098.1 GCA_016235605.1 Candidatus Uhrbacteria bacterium
ACCGTCAAATCCAACAACTCAATTTCCTCAAGCGTCGAAAAACGGAATCCACACTTCTCGCACTCGCGACGGCGGCGGATGCTCGCCCCGTCCGTGGCAATGCGTGAATCCACGACTTTGGTGTCTTTGTGGGAACAAACGGCACAGTACATACATTGATCGGAATAACAAATCAATCGTTGCAGGAAACAGTATATCAAAAAACGGCCAACCTGTGGCCGTTTGATCCTTTACATCATTTTCTTTCTGATAAAAGCCGGAATTTCAATCTCTTCCTCATCTTTGTGTACCGGAGACGGGGCGACCTTCACCGCGCCCTTCGCGAAGGGCTGGACTACTGGCTGTTCACGGCGAGGCTCGGGCCTGGGCATGGCGGGGCGTTCCGGCACGGCAGGAGTCTGATACAGAGTCTTGGGACGCTGACGCGGGGCTTCTTCTTCGCGGACGCGCAACATGGGACTTGGCGCCCAGGTGCCTTGAGCCTGCACTTCCACGGTTCCAGGCGCCTTGGTGCGGCGCTCGCGAGAATCAAATCCAGTGGCCACGACCGTGATACGGACTTCTTCCGTGAGATTTTGGTCAATGTTCGCACCAAAAATAACTTTTGCGTCTTCGTCCGCAGAGCTCGTGATGACTTTGGCGGCTTCCGCAACTTCGTGCATCCCAAGATCGCTCCCACCGGAAATCGTGAACAAGATGCCTTTGGCTCCATCGATGGAAAGCTCAAGCAGCGGACTTGCGATCGCCTGCTTGGCAGCCTCCACGGCCCGGTTCTCACCACTGGCACGGCCAATCCCCATGAGCGCTGAACCCGAATTTTCCATGATTGCCTTGACGTCCGCGTAATCGACGTTGATGAGCCCCGGAATGGTGATGAGCTCGGCGATGCCTTGCACACCCTGGCGAAGGACGTCGTCCACCACGATAAAGGCGTCCATGAGCGACGTTTTTTTATCAATGATTTGGAGCACGCGGTCGTTGGGGATGGTGATGATGGCGTCCACATGTTGGAGCAAGCGGTCGAATCCATCGTCGGCAATCCGTCGGCGTTGCGCGCCCTCAAAGGTAAAAGGCTTGGTCACGACCGCGACCGTGAGCGCGCCAATATCCTTGGCCAGACGAGCGACTTCAGGGATAGCGCCGGTCCCTGTTCCGCCGCCCAACCCACAGGTGAGAAATACCATGTCCGATCCAGAGAGCGCCTCGCGGATCTCATTTTGATTTTCCTCGGCGGCGCGTGCGCCGATGTCAGGATTCATGCCCGCTCCCAGGCCTCGTGTGATCGTCTTCCCAATGACGATCTTCCGAGGGGAAAGGCTTTGATTCAGTGCTTGGACATCGGTATTGATCACGATAAACTCAACGCCCTTGATGTTATCGCTGATCATGCGATGCACGGCTGCAGAGCCCCCTCCTCCGATGCCGACGACTTTGATCTTCGCAAACGTTTCGATTTCTGGTTTCACTTGGGCCATACCAGGTAGGACAACTTTGATTTATAAGTCTGATCATACGTCAGGTTAGAACCAGCCGTCTGTATCAGTGCCGATGAGTCAAAGTTGTCCTCACCGGGCATAGAGTGATTCAATGGGATTTATCTTGAACACTAATTGTGCTCATTCATAGCTCTATTGAGCACAAAAATCACAAACACTGTAACACCGGGTATTCAGCTGTCAAGAAAACAAAAACTCCCATGTGCATAACATGGGAGGTCTCTCATTTTCTTGTCATCCTGACGACCGTAGGGAGGAAGTCCGAATGAGATCCCTCGTCGATGACTTCTCTCCTCGAGTCTGAGCGACCTCGGAGTCGAAGACGGGATGACGACATCAAGGCTTCAGCGACTTGAACAACTTTTTCAATCCTGAACCGATCTTGTTCATGTCACCGATTTTTGAAAACAGATTCCCGAAACCGCCTCGGTTCCCGACGCCTCGAATATGTCGTCCCCACAACACCAATCCCATGGCCGTGCTCATGGAAGGATCATTGATGCGATCAATCACCGAGGTCATACCCATGGTTGTCCCAAGGGATACGGGAAGCCTGAGCGCTCCCTTGGCCACATCTAAAATGCCGGCAAGCTTTGCCCCGCCGCCCGTGAGCACGACGCCCGACGGGAGCATCCCTGAACGTTCAATTTTTTTGAGCTCACGGTCGATGTGTTCAAAAATTTCCTGGACGCGCGCCTCAACAATATCCGCCACGAAACGGCGCCCAACATATTCTTCCTCAGGAGCTCCGAGCTCCCCGAGGTTAATTTCTTCTTTCTTGCCCACGTCCTCTGGAGAGCACGTTGCGTGCCGAATCTTTACCTGTTCGGCGACCTCAATGGAGGTCCGCAGTCCGATCGCGATATCAGAGGTGACGTGGTCAGATCCCATGGGCAATACGGCCGTATGCAAGACATCTCCTTCCTCAAATACGACCATACTCGTGGTTGAAGCGCCGATATTCACGACGCAAACTCCGAGGTCTTTTTGTCGCTCACTCACGACAGCCTCAGCCGTCGCAAGAATTGAAAACACAAGGTCTTCGATATCCAGTCCTGTCCGATACACCGCCTTCGTTAGGTTCTTGATCTGTGAACCCAGTCCTTGAATAATAAGCGCATCTACCTCAAGTCGAATGCCGTTCATGCCCACCGGATCTTTCACACCACGCTGGCCATCGACCGTAAAATTCTTTGGGATGACGTGGATGATCTCGTAATTGGTAGGCGTGGCAACGGTGCGTGCGGCTTCGATGGAACGCTCGACGTCTTCTTCGCGGATTTCACCATCGCTGCGGCCAACCCCTATCACTCCTCGAGACTCTTGGGAGATGATATGGCTCCCGTTGATGCCGACCCAGGCCTTGTTTAACGGCACGCCAGTGATCCGCTCCGCCTGTTCCAGGGCACGCGAAATCGAAGACACGGCGTCCTCAAGGTTGGTGATCGTTCCCTTGCTAACGCCAGCAGACGGCACCTCAACCGCGCCGATGATATGAATTTGTTCCCCTCCCTCAGGTGAGGGAACCAACCTGCCCACAGCCACCCGGATCGCATAGGTTCCAACATCCAGTCCTGTAAATATTTCCTCGGTCATATATCGCACATCAGTATAGCCTTACCACGAGGCAATGAGCAAGGAGACAGGCGAGTAAAAAATAATCACTCCAACCATCACGGCAATCACCGAGGCGATGAGGACCGCCGCAGCCATGATGTCTTTAATGTCCTTCACCACAGGATGAATTCTTGGCTTAAAGGTATCCACAATGCGCTCAAGGATCGAATTGACGAGCTCGAGGATCAAAACAGCTCCGGTGAGAAACAACAAGATAATCCACTCTTCATATCGAACACGAAAAAACAGCGCCAAAAAAAAGACGAGGATCGCCGCGGCCACTTGAATACGAAAATTCTGTTCAGACTGAAAGACCACGACGACACCATGGATGGCGTGGCTAAAGCTCTTGGCAAGTCGGCGCAAGTGGATCATACGCGAGGATCGATACCGAGTCTCAACAATATTTTTTTCTGTAAGGAGAACATCCGTTTCTCATCTGACGGTCGCTCGTGGTCATACCCAAACAGATGAAGGATACCGTGGACGAGCAGAAACATGATCTCATCGCGCACAGAGTGACCCATGACTTTTGCCTGTCGAGCGGCTTGTTCGAGGCAGATGAGTACCTCGCCAAACACTTCGCCCTGTTCAAGCTCAAACGACAAGACGTCCGTCACACGATTTTTCCCTCGCCAGGTCTGATTGAGCTTTTTCATTTCAGGCTCTGAAACAAAGGCAATCGAGATCTCGATGTTCTTCTTGATACGAAGGGCTTTTGTGATTTCCTTGAGAGTCTCTACAACCAACCGCTCAGGAAGTCGCTGTCGTCCCTTCAGACGCGACTGATTCATTTCGGCGACAATCATACTTCATCTGCGGGAGCAGTGGCTCCCGCCTATTCCTCTTGTGAAACAACCTCCACGCTATTCAACATCATTTGCATGGTTTGCAAATAATCCACTCGCGCTTTTGTTCCTGTGTCGTATTCCATCACCAAGACTGCAGAGCCAAGATCCACATAGGTCATCAGTTGATTCTGAGAGCTGAGCATCGGGAGACCATTCTTGGTGGTGCCTTCAAGAGGATCTTCAAGTGCTGTCATGTTACTCACCCACGTCTCAAACGTCTGCTCAGAATCCTTCGAGGTGGTCGAGATACGGAATCCCTGTCCGGTCTGTGCATCAAGGACAAAGACATCGCCATCTGCTGATGTCTCCCAGATGGCAGGAAACATAAACGAATAATTCACCGATCCCGCTGTGCCCATCTGGACAACAACGATTCCCTGCTCAAGCAATGTTCCTGTCGCCGCTGGATTGTAGCGATGGAATACTTCATTGCCGTCCAAAAAGCCATCCGAGTCCGTGTCAGGCATTCGGGGATCCGTTTTGTAAACCGTGTTCTCCTCCGTATCAGAAAGGCCGTCTGAATCAGAATCTGTCCCCGGTGTGACTTCAACCGGAAACACGTCAGACTCTGTCAGCGCGGGTTCCTCTCTCTGAGGTTCAGGTTCCGGTTGCGGCTTGGGTTCAGGTTTGACAACGGGCGTCACGACGACTTTTTCTTGGGTGGTCTCAGGCTGAACACTCCTCACCAAAAAATATCCACCGACCCCAAGAATCAACAAGACAACCACACCAATCATCAAGATCATTTTTGTCCCAGATCGCTTTTTCTTTGGCACGACAAGCTTGGGTGGCAAGGCAGGTGGTGGAGGGACACTCGGCGTTTTGATTTCAACAGG